>CALKXT010000018.1 GCA_938003685.1 uncultured Sulfitobacter sp.
CCCCGAAAACGCTCTGCAAACGATTTATAGTGTTGGCGTGCCAGTAAGGTCGTCGGTGCAATCACCGCAACCTGCACACCCGACATTGCCGCAACAAAGGCGGCGCGCATGGCAACTTCGGTTTTGCCAAAGCCCACGTCACCACAGATCAAGCGGTCCATCGGATTGCCGCTGGTCAGATCATCAATCACGTCACCAATGGCACGTAATTGATCGTCGGTTTCGGTATAGGGAAAACGCGCAGCAAAAGCGTCCCACATACCGGGTGGTGGTTCCAAAACAGGCGCGCGGCGCAATGCGCGTTCGGCTGCGATGCGGATCAATTTGTCCGCCATCTCGCGGATACGTTCTTTGAGTTTGGCTTTCTTAGACTGCCATGCACCGCCGCCTAGCTTGTCCAGCAGCCCTTCTTCGTGGCCGTATTTCGACAGTAATTCGATATTTTCAACGGGCAGGTACAGCTTTGAATTATCGGCGTATTCCAACAGCAGACATTCGTGCGCGGCACCTGCTGCGGTAATCACTTCCATGCCCAAATAGCGGCCAATGCCGTGATCGACATGCACAACCAAATCACCCGGTGTCAGGCTTTGGGTTTCAGTCAGAAAATTATCGGCGCGACGTCTGCGTTTTGGCGCACGGATCAATCGGTCCCCCAGAACATCTTGTTCTGAAATCACCGTCATATCTGGCGCTTCAAATCCATGTTCCAATGCCCAAACGGCCAGATGCAACCCACGTTTGCCGATACGCGATGCATCAGGAATCGGGATCGCCTCGGCCAGCCCTTCATCCTCAATCAACCCAGTCAAGCGTTCACGTGCGCCCTCAGAATAGCTGGCAATCAATACCGGACCTTGATCAAGTTTGGTTTTGATATGTGCGGCCAATGCACCGAACAGGCTAACAGTTTCCTGTTGCCGCTCAGGTGAGAAATTGCGCCCAATGCGCGCGCCCGCATCCAACACGCCATGCCCAGTAGGTTGCGGCAATGGGTTGAATTGGATCACCCGCGCATCTGCTGTCGCCAACAGCCACGCCTCATCCGTCAGATACAACCCTTCCGGTGGGCTTGGCTTATAAACGCTGTCCATTTTGGACCGGTTCGCCATCGCCAATCTGCGCGTTTCATATTGATCCGCAATACTGTCCCAGCGCGCCAAACGTGTTGGGGTCAACTGGTCATCCAGCGTGATCGTTGCCCCCTGTACATAATCAAAAAGGGTTTCTAAACCGTCATGAAAGAACGGCAACCAATGTTCAGCGCCTTGGTGTTTGCGACCTGCTGAAATCGCTTCGTATAGGGGATCATCCGTACCTGCCGCGCCAAACTCAATGCGATAATTTTGGCGAAATCGTGTGATTGCGGCCTCGTCCAAGATCACTTCACTAACTGGAGCCAATTCAACCAGATCCAGCTTTTCAGTGGTGCGTTGAGTTGCGGGGTCAAAACGGCGCGCGCCATCCAGCGTATCGCCAAACAGGTCAAGGCGCACAGGTCCCAAATCACCGGGCGGGTAGATATCAATAATGCCACCGCGAATGGCGTAATCTCCGGGCTCCATCACTGTCGGACTTTGTACAAAGCCCATGCGCACCAAAAAGGCGCGCAGTGCGGGTTCATCAATGCGGCTGCCCACTTGGGCGCTAAATGCAGCATCACGCAGAATAGCGCGTGCTGGCACCCGCTGTGTGGCGGCATTTAAGGTTGTGAGCAGAATAAACTTATCGGGCATCCCATGCACCAACCCGGCAAGCGTCGCCATGCGTTGTGCAGAAATATCAGCATTGGGTGACACGCGATCATAAGGCAGACAATCCCAACCGGGAAATGTGATAACCGGCATGTCGGGTGCAAAAAAGCGCAGCGCGGCCTGCATCGCAGCCATACGTTTATCATCGCGCGCGACATGCACCACAGGCACGCTGTTCTTGGCTATCTCATCAAGGATCGCCTTGGCGTCATAGCCTTCGGGCACACCGGAAAGGGTTATTTTACTCTGCACTGCCATGGGGCCTCAATTGGTGCGGTGACATGCGCCGTCAACCACGTGTTTCGTTACCCGCCTAGCGGGCCAAGCGTCATGTTTTGGTACATGCCCCAAAGGGCGGTCACAAAGATCGCAACCATGCCAATGATCTGCGTATATAACCGATGCCGCATCAGGCGTTTGTGCAGACGTTCGCCCGTGGCATCTTCAAGCTGGATCAGGCGCGCGGTCGACATGCTGAGCATCCCCACCAGCGACAGAGGAAATGCCAATAACAGCACCGCTTGGGCAAATTCCATCTGGTACATGAAACCTAACAAGACCAGCATGGTAAGGCCAAAACAGCCAAAACCCAACAACCATAGGCCCGATACCTGCCCGATATACATCAACCGGTTGACCATGATCCGCACCATGTCTTCCAGATCAACCTGTGCCTGTTCGCCCTGACGGCGCGCGCGTAAAACCATATCATACGGCACACCTAGCACCCAATGACTTGCAGTTGACCAGACAACAGCCAGCACAATCCAGAACCACAGGTTCGAGAAAGACCGCATGTCGATCAATTCAAAAAGAGTTTGATACCAGTCCAAGTCTTGCTGCCTATCAATGGATTTGCGCACCTCATACAAGGGGATCGCGGCAATTCCTACCCTTGAGGCGTGTGAATTTTCATGGCAAGCCTTAGCGACCCCGAATTGAGGTATTTTTGCATGCACCCTGTCCACGCCCCCTTCCCCGCCACGCGCCTGCGCCGCACCCGTACCACCCCTGCTGTGCGCGCCTTGGTGCGTGAAAATGCGCTGTCGGTGGGGGATTTGATTTGGCCTGTATTTGTGCGTGCCGGGGAAGGTATCGAAGAACCAATCCCCTCTATGCCCGGTGTGATGCGTCGCTCTGTTGATAAGGTGGTTGAGGCTGCGCGCGAGGCCGCTGATCTGGGCATCGGCGCGATGTGCATTTTCCCCTACACAGGGATTGAAGACCGAACAGAGGATTGTGCAGGCGCATGGGATGCGCAAAACCCTGCCAACCGCGCAATTGCTGCGATCAAGGCCGCTGTGCCGCAGATGGCAATCATGAGTGACGTGGCGCTGGATACCTATAACATCAACGGCCACGATGGTTTTGTAGAGGATGGCATCGTCGTCAATGACCGTACTGTTGAAGCGTTGGTCAAAATGGCGATGGCACAGGCCGAGGCTGGTGCGGATATCATTGGCCCCTCTGATATGATGGATGGCCGTATTGGCGCGATACGTACTGCACTTGAGGGCGCGGGCCATTCCAACGTGATGATCCTCAGCTACGCTGCCAAATATGCCTCAGCGTTCTATGGCCCGTTCCGTGACGCCGTGGGCGCATCTGGTGCGCTGACAGGTGATAAAAAGACCTATCAGATGGACCCGGCCAACTCTGATGAAGCCTTACGTCTGGTCGCGCGCGACCTGTCAGAGGGGGCCGACATGGTTATGGTCAAACCCGGCCTGCCCTATCTCGACATCTGTCGCCGTGTCAAAGATGCGTTTGGCGCGCCAACATTTGCCTATCAAGTGTCAGGTGAATACGCGATGATCAAAGCCGCAGCCGGGAACGGCTGGATCGACGAAAAACGTGTGATGATGGAAAGCCTGATGGCGTTTAAACGTGCGGGCTGTGACGGGGTACTGACGTATTTTGCGCTGGATGCAGCGAAAATTTTACGGGATTGATGTTTTGCGTGGTGGTGGGTTTCACTCCGCTGTGGACTGATCTGCCAAGCTAGTCACGATATCGCGATAATTCGAAAGATACGCTTGGCGCGTGTATCGCTCTAAACCGTGGTGCGTGCCATGCTGATACTGTTCTGGCTGCAACAATACCCGGCGCATCACCTGTGCAATGCCATCAATATCACCGCGGCGCACCAGTTCACCGTTTTTTCCCGGCGTGATCATCTCGCGGGGGCCGTAATTCACATCATATGAAATCACCGGACAGCCACTAGAGAGTGCTTCGAGAATAGAAAGTCCGAACCCTTCGGTGGTGGTTGGGTAAACCGAGGCAATCGCAGTTTGAAAAACGCCAATCGGATCGGAAGTATAGCCCGTCAACCGCACGCGATCCCCGCAACCCAATTGAGCAATTTGTGCCTCAAGCTGTTGATGACCCGCACCTACCCCATAGATTAGATAATCGACGTCTGGAAATGTGTCCTTGATCCGACAAAATGCAGTAATGCATTCGTGAATAGGTTTGCCCGTCAGTTCCAACCGCGAAATGGTCACCAAATGCTTACGTTCGCCAACGGGTGCTTGGGCGCTCTCACAAAAATGCGGAATGACGTGGACCGGAGCTGCGGGTGTAACGTCTGCATTGATCTGTCTTTTGTGAACATGGGTTGAGGTTATGATCGCCTCGCCTTTGAAGTTCTCAATCAAGAATTTCGAACGCGGCACAATTTTGCCCTCGGGTCCGCGATGATCGGCATGTAAAAACAAGGCGCGCTTAGCTTTGGTCACCGGCGAAAGATACGCCGAGGTCACACCATCAAAAAACACAACCGCGCGGCCCCAATTGATCATTTGAAATACATTTTGGGCGTAGATACGTGGCATCCGACAAATCGTGTCTGTGACCAAGTTCTTGCCGATGACAAATTTGCCATCTTGGGTCTTTTCCCACCTGATCGGCAGGGATTGCGCAAAGTCCGTGGTTTCAACAGTGCCATCTGGATTGCGCTGGATCATCTGGTGCAAGGCCCCATTGATCAGCGTGAACAGGCGGGTTGCGTCATGAGATAGAGTGCGTTTGGTGATGGCACCAATTGGGGTTTGTTTGATCTTGTCGATCATAACGGGCGCGCCGTTTTGCAAGTACACAACTTTGTTTGCGTTTCTTTGTGTGGAATCGTACTTGGGAAAGCCGTCATAGGGCTGCACACCGGCATCTACTGCTGCATCGTAACAGGCTTCTGGCACGGTCAAGTTTTGAACGCGGGGTGCCATTGTGTCATTGGCTTTTAATTCGGCAAAATTGAGCTTTTGATTGGGGTTGTGGTCAAGGTTCAGCAAAATAGGCTCAAATTCGGCCATCTCTGCCAGCGCGTTCATACGATGGTAAACGGCTTTGACTTTACCGCCGCCACCAAGGCCAATCCGCTCAAATATACTAAAAACCCGCGTCAAATCTGGATCATGTGGTCAAAGCAACGGGGCTGTTATCTGCAAGCGATGCTGCTTGGGATATCTTGTGTACCAATGCGTCATAGCGCGCACCAACCGTATCGCTTAAGAATGGGAACCACTTTGACAGGATAATTTCAGTCTCATCCGGGCCGACGGGTGTGTGGCTGTCTCGGATGTGGGGCATCGCCATGCTGATGGGTTCTGAATCGTGTCCGTCGATTTTAATTGAAATATACCCCATCCCAGAATTGTCCACGATTGCAGGAAAGCGCTTGTGCAGGGCATTGTGGCCAAAAGAAAAGATCGTGCGCTCCCCGTGGACACGGATCGCGGTGCCCATGCTGTTGAACGGTAAATTGGCCTGATAAATAAACATCTTATTGTCGGTCTGATAATTGGTGATCACAAGGCCGTTGGCACGTGAATAGCCGATAGGCATTCGATCCCCCAAACGCACCATATACCCACGAAGTTCTTGGATATAATCACGTGACAGACAATCATCGTCATCGATCCTAAATTGAACCAATGGCCGCCCAGCAAGCGTATTGAGCGTGGAAATTCTGGGCCACAACGCCTCATGAACGGTCAATTCAGAAGACACCAGAAGTTCGAGGTTAGGGTTATTGGCACAGATATCGCGCAAACGATCTTTGTAGATGGCAGGCATGATGTCGGACGTCAGTATCAGGCAAATAAAGTTTTTGTCCGATTGTGACTTAAGCGACGGGACCAAAAAGTTTTCAAACAGAAAGAACCTCAGCTCCATTCGGTCTGCCGCATACAAATCTGCGGCGGATCGAATGCGCATATTTTCGATCTCTGCTGGTGTTTTTGCCGCGCGTGATGCCCGCCAATCGCCCTTTCCACAAAATGAGAACCGACAAATCCCGATCGCCGGTTCAAGCAAAAATGTCATACCACTGTCCTTTGTGCAAAACACCAAACCTATTCGACCAGCACAGGCCCTTGGGATTTTGCATGTTTCTTATTCCTTGCGTACATAAAACCGTCTTGCAGCAAAAGTCCAATGAACGCGCGCATGCATTGTTCGGGACGGCATCAAGTGTGCAACAGCGATAAACTGCCCACTTTCGCGTTATCTGGCCCAAAACGCATGACAACGGGCGAAAATTTGCTTAATGTTCACTTTAAGTCGGGCAAACCGGCATCAGGCAACTATTACAGGCAGTTTCAGATGAAAAATCCGATCTATTCGCGGCGTGCGTTTACCTTTGGCGCGCTGGCAAGTGTGGGCGTCACCGCCGCATGTGGCAATGGTGTGGGCAGCCGTGGCTCTGCAACCATCGACGCGCGCGTTGATGCGACCTTGGCAGAGATGTATCGCAGCTTTCCAAACACCCGGAACCTCGCGGCCAAAGCCAACGGCATGTTGGTCATGCCACTGGTGACTGAGGCGGGCCTCGGTTTTGGCGGTGCTTATGGGCGTGGTGCTTTGCGGGTCAATAACACCACTGTTGATTATTATTCCGTGACCAAAGCATCGGGTGGTTTGCAAATTGGCGCACAGCAATATGCGCATGTTTTGTTCTTTATGACTGAAACCGCGCTGACCGATTTCCGCCGTTCACCCGGTTGGGCGGCAGGTGCCGATCTGGAATATGTGATTTCCGACAAAGGCGACAGCGTTGCGGCAGACACCACAACCGTATTGGCCCCCGTTTTAGCAGCCGTATTTGGCCGCGCGGGCCTGCGCATTGGTGCGACGCTTGAGGGCACAAAATATTCGCGGATCATTCCGTAAACATTTAGTCTACGGGCGGAAATGCCACATGGTTGCGGTCTAAGGATCGCCCCATTTTATCAACGCTTGATATAAGGTTTCAGCAATGAAGTCGGTTTTTCGCCCGTGGCAAAGTTATCATGATCTGAGCATCACGGCATCCATCATTACAGGTGCATTGTTTCTATGTCTCCTGTTGGTGCCTGGCCTGATACATTGGCTTTTTTCCATTCCATCAGAGCCAGCAACAGATTTCATGTCTCGCCGTGCAGGTGTTTTGTTTCTGGGGCTGAGCATCATCACTTTTCAAGCACGCCATGCGCCGCAAACCCAACTGCGTCGTGGCATTTCGCTAGGCATCGCAGTGATGATGGCGTCCCTTGCATTGCTGGGCACCGCTGAATATTTCCGCGGACATACTGGAATCGGTATCTGGTTGGCGATTGTCACTGAGACACTCTTTGCCCTGCTGTATGCACGGTTTCTGTTTGGTAAAAATTGACCATACACTCTAGCCAATACAGGCCTGAAAACGGTGATTTGGTGACTTTATCACATTTCTATCAACGCTATCTGTTGTGCTAGCGTGGTTTTAAAAGGATTTGACACCATAAATTCAATGCTCTTAAGTTAATATAACCCAAATAACGAAAGTTAGTATTATGAAAAAATTAGCATTTGCAGCTGGCCTCATCATCGCCCTCGGGACAACAGCTATTGCCGGTGACGCAAGCTGGAAATACTCGGATGGTACCAAAATAAAAATTAAATGCCGTGACAGTGGCTGTACCGTCAAAGCCAAAAAACCGGGTGGTAAGTGGGTAGTTGTTGAAAAAGGTGAAGGCGGCGTTGAAAACTTCGACGTTTTGGAAGCCAAATACAAAAAACAAAAACCGCAGGTTTGATTCCTGCCTTCGTTGCTGTTCTTTTGCGCAACGATCAAGATTTGGGAGGGCCGGACCGATTCAGATCTGGTCCTTTTTTATCTGCCTAGCCCATCGCCCGCAACCGCTTGATCAAGCTTGATGTATCCCAACGCGCGCCACCAAGTTTCTGCACATCCTTGTAAAACTGATCAACAAGGGCTGTGACAGGCAGACTGGCCCCTGTTTCATCTGCCGTATCCAGACAAATCCCCAAATCTTTACGCATCCAGTCCACGGCAAAGCCATGATTGAATTCATCATCCAACATGGTCTCATAGCGATTGGCCATCTGCCATGATCCGGCAGCACCTTGGCTGATCACCTCAACCACTGCATGTCCGTCAAGGCCAGCTTTCTCAGCAAAATGCAGTGCTTCTGACAATCCCTGCACCAGACCCGCAATCGCGATCTGGTTGCACATCTTGGTCATTTGCCCTGCACCGCTGTCGCCAATACGGCGGCAAATCTTTGAATAGACTTCCATGATTGGCAGGGCACGGTCAAACGCGCCTGCATCTCCACCGCACATAATCGACAATTGGCCGTTTTCGGCCCCCGCCTGCCCGCCTGAGATAGGTGCATCAACAAAACTGATTTGCATGGCATCCGCCGCTGCGTATAGCTCACGCGTCACTGCCGCCGAAACGGTTGTGTGATCGACAAAAACGGCACCAGAACTCATCCCGGAAAACGCACCATTATCACCCAAACATACACCGCGCAGATCATCGTCATTGCCCACGCAAGCCATGACAAAATCTGCACCCTTGGCCGCCTCATTCGGCGTAGCCGCAGATGCGCCGCCGTATTGATCGACCCAAGCCTGCGCTTTTGCAGCCGTGCGGTTATATACTGTGACGCTGTGACCCGCCTTTTGCAGATGTCCCGCCATCGGTGCGCCCATCACCCCAAGTCCTAAAAATGCGAGCTTTGCCATCCCATGTTCCCATCTGCTTTTACATGTCATTCAGTTGCGCTATTGCGTGGTGCAACACCTAACATCTCGTGCGCCTTGGTCAATTGGCGCGCGCCAAATAGCCGGAGCATTCCATGGCCCTGATCTTTCGCTGGCTTATGCGCCTTGCTGCATTACTGATCGTGCTAAGCGTAGTGGTTACGGTGTTGGTCTATTGGCTCGCCTCACGGTCGCTGCCCGATTACACGGACGATGTTTCGGTCTATGGGTTGAATGGCCCCGTCGAGATCGTGCGCGACAATGCCAATGTGCCGCATATCTTTGGTGAAACAGATGCAGATGTGTTTTTTGCCCTTGGCTTTGCCCATGCCCAAGACCGCATGTGGCAGATGATCATGCTGCGCCGTACGGCCCAAGGACGGCTGAGTGAAGTGTTTGGTGGGGCAACGCTTAACATTGACCGTCTGCTGCGACGCTTTGATATTTATGGACTTTCTGTGCAATCTGTTGAGGCACAAGATACTAAAACCCGCACCGCATTGGAAGCATATGCCGCAGGCGTGAATGCGCGCTTGGATCAGATTAACTCTGAGGCACTGGGGCGTGGTGCGCCTGAGATGCTGATGTTTAACGCGCCGATGGCCCCTTGGCGTCCCGCCGATTCCATTGCCATTGTGAAATTGATGGGTTTGCAATTGTCAGGGCATCTTGAGGCAGAGGTGATCCGCGCACGCGTGTCGTTGGCTTTGCCCGATCAGAAACGGCTTGCCGATATCCTGCCGGATGCACCGGGAACCGGCGTTGCGGCACTGCCTGAGTATGCCGCTCTTGCACCGGGGGTGAAACGCTATGCCAACAACATCCCACTTGACCCACATCCATTGTCCCCGTTCAAGCATTTGGCGTTTTCAGGTGCTTCAAATGTTTGGGCTGCAGCACCTTCACGATCAGCCTCAGGCGGCACATTGCTGGCCAATGATCCGCATCTTGGATTTACCGCGCCTGCCGTTTGGTATCTTGCGCGTCTAGAATTGGCGTCAGGCGGTGTGATTGGCGGCACGATCCCGGGAATGCCAGTTGTTCTGACGGGGCGCAGTGCTGACCTTGGCTGGGGCATCACCTCTGCCAAAGTGGATGATCAAGACGTGCATATCGAAGAGATTAACCCTGATAATGGTGAAGAATACCGCACACCAGATGGGTTCAAGAAATTCATCACCCGGTCCTCTATCATTACGGTCAAAGATGCTGATCCGGTGACTGTCACCTTACGCTGGACGCAGAACGGGCCTGTCCTGCCGGGCAGTCATTATAATTTGGCCAGCATCACGCCACCTGGTCATGTCACATCGGTGAATTGGACGGTGTTGAGCAACAAGGACACCTCGCTATCCGCCGCAATGGCTTTGATGGAGGCTAAGACCGTGCAGCAAGGGATTGCTGCGGCGCAGACTTATATCGCACCCGCACAAAACCTGACGCTGGTGGACAAAAGCCAGATCGCAATGAAAACCATCGGGGCGTTGCCACGCCGTGACGCCGCCCACCAAAGCATGGGCCGCCTGCCCTCACCGGGATGGATACCTGCAAACCGGTGGGACGGTATGATGCCCTATACGGCGAACCCTGAATTTATTGAGCCAACGGGTGGCATTTTGGGCAACACAAACAACAAGACTGTGGATCGCCCCTTTCCCAACCATGTATCCTTCCTATGGGGCGATACGCAGCGCGTACAGCGCTGGCAGCGCTTGATGCAAAACCGTCAGGTCCACACGCGCGACAGCTTTATCGAAGCGCAACTTGATACGGTCAGTGTAACGGCACGCGCACTATTGCCCCTCATTGGCGCTGAATTGTGGTTCACAGGAGAAGCCGCCCAAGATGGCACCGCAGAGCGCCAACGCCAACGCGCGTTGACGCTTTTGGCGGGCTGGTCCGGTGAAATGAATGAACATTTGCCTGAACCCTTGATCTATGCCGCGTGGCTGCGCGCATTGCAGGCACGTTTGATCCAAGATGAACTTGGCCCCTTGGCGGATGAATTTGATCATGTTGAACCGCTGTTCATTGAACGGGTGTTTCGTAACGTCGATGGTGCCTCTGTTTGGTGTGACGTGTTGCAATCGGCCCCAGTCGAAAGCTGCCCAGAAATGGCGCGGCTGGCGTTAGATGATGCGTTATTGTGGATTAACGAAACATGGGGCCTACAGTTGGAATCGCTGCGCTGGGGCGATGCGCACCAAGCGACCCATGACCACCCAGTGCTGGGGGCTGTGCCAGTGTTGCGGTATTTCGTAAACATCCGTCAATCGACCTCTGGCGGGGATCACACGCTGCAACGCGGGCTGACCAAGGGCACGGACCCTGATCCTTTCAATAATGTGCACGGTGCCGCTTATCGTGGAGTCTACGATTTTGCGGATCCAGATTCATCGGTATTTGTGACGTCTACGGGACAATCTGGGCACTTTCTGTCGCGTCACTATGATGACATGGCTCAACTGTGGCGGCGCGGTGAATATATACCAATGTCGCTGGATGAGGCATTGGCGCGCGCGGCCTCTGTGGGTGTGACAACCTTAAGACCTGCGCAACAATGAACCGCGTTATCCTCTTTAACAAACCCTTTGGTGTGCTGTCACAATTCACTGACAAAGGCACCGAGGGAACAGTTCGGCCGACATTGTCTGGATTTATCGATGAGCCGGGATTTTATCCGGCGGGACGGCTCGATAAAGACAGCGAGGGCTTGTTGGTGCTAACGGACAATGGTGCCTTGCAAGCCCGTATCGCGCATCCAAAGTACAAACGTCCCAAGACCTATCTGGTGCAGGTTGAAGGTACGCCAGATGCCAAAGCATTGGATGCCTTGTGCAAAGGTGTGGTTTTGAAAGACGGTAGAACCGCCCCTGCTGAGATTACCCAGATTGATCCACCCCTGATGCTATGGGACCGCGATCCACCTGTCCGTTTTCGCAAATCTGTCCCAGATGCGTGGTTGCAAATCACCATTCGTGAGGGGCGCAACCGTCAGGTGCGCCGCATGACAGCCCATGTTGGGTTGCCCACGTTGCGATTGATCCGCAGTCAAATTGGCGACTGGCAGTTAAACGATCTGCGCCCCGGTGCATGGCGCTGGTCCAGTGAAACAGGTGCTTAAGCAACCATCCGCGTTATCCAGACACCGCCGGTTGCAGCCGTAGCCGTTAAAACCGTTCCCCACGTCAGATCTGTCACAACCATGCTCCACGTCCAATCTTTCAACGTGGCCAGATTTGTGAATTCATAAGTGCCATAGGCAAAGGCCCCGATCAGAGCAGCGTTTGCAAAGACCCAAAGCAGGCTCTTGTCCTGCGCCATGGCGGGTAAGGACACGAACCAAAGCACCACAGCAATATAAAAGGAATAGAACAAGAATGCAGGGAAAATACGGAACTGCTCTAACAACAAATCTCCGATAGACCTCTCAAATATTGGCTTGATCAGATAACTTAGGCCGAAATAATCCAACCCCAAAAACAAGACAAAGGTCACAAGATATAAAACTAAAAGTGTCATTGGCGGCCCTCATTCCTTGGTCTGCACACAACATATGTAGCGCCGATCAGAGAATTCTAACTCTTTTGGTAAAATTTTGAAAAAATGAATCCGCGCTACAGACGTTGATACTGCGCTTCTTGTGCTGCGGACCAACGCACAGTCATCTCAAACCCATCATCAGTCTGACGTTCAGTTTCAACAATCTCTTGTTCAAACAGCCAAGCGCGCTTTTTGCCCTCTGCAAATGTGAGCGACAGATCAGCTTCACGGATCGCCCCTTGCAAGGCTTCGGCAACGATTGTTTGAAGCGCGTCTAGCCCCTCACCGCTGATCGCAGAAATCGCCAGTACATCGTCATCACGTTCTGCCCGCAGACGTACAGCCTCTGCTGCGTCTTCTGGCAACAGGTCGAGCTTGTTCCAAACCTCAAAGGTCCGGGTGTCTTTGGCGACACCCAAAGACGTCAGAATATCGCGCACGTCCTGCGCTTGTTCTTCACTCTCGGCATGGGAAATATCGCGCACGTGGCAGATGATGTCAGCGGCCAACACTTCTTCGAGGGTGGCGCGGAACGCAGCAACCAATTCAGTTGGCAGATCACTGATGAAACCCACAGTGTCACTTAGGATGATCTCTGGTCCATCGGGCAGAACAAGCGAACGCATGGTGGGATCCAACGTGGCAAAGAGCATGTCTTTTGCCATGACGTCAGCACCCGTAAGGCGATTGAACAGTGTCGATTTTCCGGCGTTGGTATAACCTACAAGCGCGACAATCGGATATGGCACCTTGGCACGTGCCGCGCGGTGCAATGCGCGGGTTTTAACAACCTTATCAAGCTGACGGCGCAGACGTACCAATTGTTCATCAATCGCACGGCGATCTGATTCAATCTGGGTTTCACCCGGACCACCCACAAACCCCAATCCACCACGTTGGCGTTCAAGGTGGGTCCAGGCGCGCACCAAACGTGTGCGTTGATAGTTCAATGCGGCCATTTCGACCTGTAATACCCCTTCGCGGGTGGCGGCGCGGTCGCTGAAAATCTCTAGGATCAGGCCGGTGCGGTCGAGCAGTTTAACACCCCATGCCTTTTCCAAATTACGTTGCTGAACCGGGCTGACGTGACCGTCAACCAAGACAAGTTCAATTTCTGCATCTTCAAAGATGTCGTGGAGTTCTTTTACCTTACCAGATCCCAGCAACATGCCGGCATTCACCGTGCGCAACGGGACAATGTCTGATCCAACAACTTCGATTTGCGGCAGTGCGTGGGCCAATGCAACAGCCTCTGCCAAGGCAGGTCCGGCAGCGCGGCGGTCATTGTCTGATTTAATCTCTGGATGCAGTACCCACGCACGTGTGACGCGTGGGCCTTGTGTATCGTCGATCTGAAACGGAGCGCGACTCAATTCTGGTCTTCGCCCTCATACAACGAGATAGGTTGGCTTGGCATGATTGTCGAAATGGCATGCTTATAGACCAATTGCGATTGACCATCGCGGCGCAGCAATACGCAAAAATTGTCAAACCAAGTGATGACACCTTGCAGTTTAACACCGTTAATAAGGAAAATTGTGACCGGAACCTTGGTCTTGCGCACATGGTTCAGGAAGGCGTCCTGAAGGTTCTGTCTGTCGTTGGCCATCGTTACTCTCGCTTTTTTTCTTTCTGGCTTCCGCGGACCGGAGACCCCAATTGAATTGAGTATGTCGTGCCGTGCCACGAGTTTCCAGCCCAAATATCAAACCAAGGGTGCGGATTGACGCCAATACGTGTCAGGCGCGCCACAAGTCGGGGGTCAAAAGCGCGATGATCGCTAATGTTTCAAGCCGCCCAAGAACCATAGCACCACACAAGATCACCTTTGCCGTCAGGCTAAGTTCAATCAATTTAATCGGCGCATCAGCGGCATATTCCGTCAGCGGGCCGGTGGTTGATAAAGTTGCGACAGACAGCACCAATGCTTGTTCAAAATCAGTGCCGGCAAAGGTTAACAGCAAAGTAACGCCTGCAAGGGACAAGGCGAACAGCATGAAGAATATCCATGCAATAAAGGCCCCGTTGCTTTGAAGGCGCCGCCCAGCAGTTCCAGCAGAGCTAACAGAATTGGGATGCACCAGCCGCTCCATTTCGCGCACACCGTTTTGATACAGCGCAAAAACCCGCAGCAATTTCACGCCGCCAGCCGTCGTCGCCACCCCGCCGCCCATCAAAGCCAATCCCATCAAAATCAGCCCCGGTGTTGCCAGACCCGACCAACTTTGCGCTTCGCTCCAATGTTCAGAAACAAATCCGGTTGTGGTCAAAAATGACATAACAGTGAATATAGCGCCCCAAAACGCATATCCAGCCTGACCAAGGTTTTCCATGGATTCGACATCATAGGCCCCCAAGAAATGGCGCCCGAACAGCACCAATGGCACGCCCAGCACGATAACGGCCCCGATGCGGAATTCTGGGTCGGTCCACAGACCACCTTGGGTCGCCGTTACTGTGTCCTTTGAAAAGGTAAGCCGTGACAGGGCAAACAGCATAAACAGCAACATCACCGCCTCTCCGGACACGCCAATATCTGAGGTCTGCACGCCGCCGATGGGTGAAATTCCAGATGTCGCCAACACAGACATCGCATGGCACAGCGCAATCAGCGGGGCTTCGCCGTTTGCGAGCAACAGCACCCATAACAGCAGTGTCAGCGCGGTATAGATCGGGGCCAAGGTGCGCACCACACGCACCAACCGTTGACGCGGATTGATCGCTGCCATTCTGTTGCTGTCTGGCATGTTACGCCGTCCCGGTTCAGCCTGCGAGGTGACCTCAAAGCCACCCAAATGCAATGGCGCAAGAATGGCAGAGGCTGCCACCCACATCAGCAATCCGCCCATCCAGCCCACCTGTGCCCGCCACAGATCCAAAGTATCGCTCAACCGATCTGGATCGCGAAACATGGTGGCCCCGGTCGTGGTGATCGCGCTGACCATTTCGAAATAGGCATGCATAAACCGCGTGTTTGGCATGGCTTCAACAAAGGGAACCGCCATTAAGATCGGCAAAAACACAAACGCTGACAACAGCGACATTAAGGGCCCCAAAGCGCCATGGCGCGGCGTACGCCCAGCATGGGCAATTCCGATCATAGTAAATACGATCATGCCCAAAAGGCCGCTGTAAAAAAACGCCCGCGATGCATCATGATCACGCACAACCAGTGCATAGACAGATGGAATAAACATCGACGCTGAGACCACACCAACCAACAATAAGAACAGCGGCAATTGCAGTACCCCGCTGCGGAATGGGCTTTGTTGGCTCACGGCGGTTCAGTTTCCTTTGGCAGTTGGGCGCGTGATTGCGGACCTATTGAGGTTAGAAAAAGTCGATGGAAACCTGCAACAATTGTTCCATCTTTGGCACATCTTCGGCCAATACGAACAGGGCAATAACATCCCCCTCATCAATCCGTGTGCTGCCCATGGGGCGTATGACCTTGTCACCCTTGCGGACCATTCCAACCAACACGCCTTCGGGGAAATCAATCTCAGAGACGATTTTACCTGCGATTGGTGAAGTCGAAAGTACCTCTGCTTCGATGACCTCGGCCTCTGCATCACCAATGGAATACACCGCACGCACCCGGCCATGACGGATATGTCGCAGGATCGAACTGACGGTTGTGGCGCGCGGATTGATATAGGCGTCAATGCCCAAGGGCGTCATCAAAGGCACCAGTGTCGGGTCGTTGATCAGCGCGATTACATAGTCACACCCCTCAGCCTTGGCGCGTACACAGGCCAGCATGTTGGTTTTATCATCATCCGTCACCGCCAACATCGCGTCGGCCCGTGAAATTCCTGCCTCAGCCAATAGTGCGGCATCCAGGCCATCGCCGTTTAAAACAATTGTGCGTTCCAACGCCTCAGCAGCATGTTCGGCGCACACCCGGCTTTTTTCGATGACTTTGGTGCGAATGCGATTTGGCGCGGCCTCAAGGTGCTGGGCAACTGTTAGACCTACATTGCCCCCCCCCACCAGAACAACACGTTCTTGCTTTGAGGTTTTCTTGCCGAAAATCTCCATCGTGCGGGGAATGTCATCCTTGTGGGAAAACACATAGCAATCGTCACCCGCAAACAATTGATCCTTGGGTTCAGGCGCAAAAAGGCTCCCGTCGCGCCGGATGCCAACCACCACGGCGCGCAATGTTGAAAACAGATCAGTCAATTGGCGTAGAGGCGTGTTGATGACGGGGCACTCTGCATCAATAGTGATGCCCAGCAGATGCGCCTGCCCGTCCATGAACACTTCGGTATCAAAAGCAGCTGGTGCAGCAAGGCGTTGCAATGCGGCGGCGGCAACTTCTTTTTCGGGGCTGATCACCACGTCAATGGGCATGTGGTCACGCCGATACAGATCAGAATAAATCGCATCGAGATAAGATTGGCTGCGCAAGCGCGCAATTTTGCGATTGATCCCAAAAACCGAATGGGCCACCTGACAGGTCACCATGTTGACCTCATCGGAATGGGTAGCAGCAATGATCATGTCCGCATCACGCGCCCCTGCCCGGTCCAACACATCGGGGTAGCTCGCAAAACCTGCAATGCCTTGAACATCCAACGTATCCGTCGCACGGCGTACCAATTCAGCGTTGCTGTCGACCACGGTGACGTCGTTGCGTTCTCCGCTTAAATGGCGCGCGATCTGCCAACCGACTTGTCCCGCACCACATATAATCACTTTCATGACGACACCTTTGGTCCTGTATCGCTGGTCCATTGCCGCAGTGCGGCCCCAGCATATTCTGCTTTGGTTAGAAGCGATGGCGCACAACATGGCAAGGGTTATGGGCCATAATATATAGGTTTATTTGATATGGAATTCAAAGGAGCTTTGATCACTTTCAGTCTGCGAGTCCCATGTTTACCTGTTTCAGAAAACTCTAAAACAATGTGCTATTTTATACTGGTGCACACGTGTGCAAGCCTCTAGGCTTGCGGTGTAAAACAACTCAAAAAGCACAGAAAATGACCAAAATCCAAACCGCCAAGGCCCTTGTCCAAGATCATTACAGGGCGCTTTCAACTGCAACGCCAGAAACGGTGGTCGACACCTTGGCCCAACGCACATCTGACGATTATCAATGGCGTGGCGTGCATCCGTTTAACATTCAATCAGGGGTAAGTGGTGCTGCGTCCGCCTTCTGGCAGCCCTTATTAACCAGCATGACGGCTGTGCAACGGCGCGAAGATATCTTTTTTGCGAGTCTTAATGAAATTGATGGATTTGCATCAGTTTGGACCGTGTCGATGGGGCACCTTATGGGGCTGTTTGATGCGCCCTTCCTGAATATCCCCCCCACAGGCAAAATTGCGATGCTGCGGTATGCAGAATTTAATAGAGTTGAAAATGGGCAGATTGTAGAAACTGCGCTGTTTTGTGATCTGTTGCATCTGATGACACAGGCGGGCGTGAACAAGTTTCCAAATCAAACTGCGATGCATTTGGTCCAGCCCGGTCCACGCACCCATGATGGTGTGTTGTTAGGTGAAAGTGATCCGGCAGAAGGTGAAAAAACGCTGCACATCATCGACCGTATGATTGGTGCCATAGATGCCGCCAATGAAAGACCCAAGGAACGAACCCCTCGCGAAGAAATGGCCGAAAACTGGACCCAAGATATGCTGTGGTGGGGACCAGAAGGGATCGGCGCTACCTATACAATTGATCGCTATATTGAGCAGCATCAGGGGCCATTTCGCCGACTCCTCAGCGACAGGGCGTTCAATGGTCATATTTGCCGAATGGCCGAAGACCACTATGGCGGGTTCTTTGGCTGGCCAAATCTGACCTTAACCAATGCCGGTGGATTTATGGGCATCCCTGTCAGCGACATCCGTGCAGACATGCGCGTGGTCGATATTTACCGGCGCGAAGGTGACAAGCTGGCTGAGAACTGGATATTCATCGACATGCTGCACTTTCTCAAGATGCAAGGTGTCGATATCTTGGCTGAGCTGAGCGCAGGTTGAGGGGACGGGAGCGCGGCGTTGCCTCTACGCGCTCCCCGAGATTTTGTGCTAGATGAAGGGTTAATCGTCCTCTGCATCATCAACATGGGCCACACGCACGCCAGATTTGGCTGAGGTCACCACACCCAGTGATTTGAGTTTGCGGTGCAATGCGCTGCGTTCCATGCCAACGAAATTCGCAGTGCGGCTAATGTTACCACCAAAGCGATTGATCTGCGTCAACAGGTATTCACGTTCAAACGCCTCTCGGGCTTCGCGCAGTGGCAAAGTGGCGAGGGCACCCGATAGCACAACACGGCCATCTTCTTCGCCGTGATCTTCTTCTCCCGGCAGTTCACGCGCCTCAATCGGTCCAGTCCCATCCCCAAGGATCAACACCCTTTCAACAAGGTTTTTCAACTGACGCACGTTGCCCGGCCAAATCATCGTTTGCATCAGGGCAATAGCATCTTCGCTGAGTTCGCGTTGCGGCAGCCCTTGGGATTTGTGCATTTCAGCGACAAAATGATCCGCCAGCAGTGGAATATCCTCACGACGCTCTTCCAAAGAAGGCACGGCAATGGGCACTACATTTAAGCGGTGGAACAATTCCTGACGGAAGGTTTCATCCTTGATCGCCGCGTCCAAATCTTTGTTTGTGCTGGATACAACGCGCAGATCAACGCGCACTTTGTCGCTGCCTCCAACGCGGGTGAATTGTTGATCAACCAACACGCGCAGGATTTTTGATTGTGTTCCGAGTGGCATGACCGCGACTTCATCAAAGTACACGACACCGCCGTGTGCTTGTTCCAGCAAACCCGGCTCAACACCGCGCTCTGCGTTTTCACGGCCAAATAGCATTTCTTCCATGCGATCCGGTTCGATGCCCGCGCAGTTAACCGTGACAAAAGGCGCAGACGCGCGCGCAGATTCCGCATGAATGTAACGCGCAGCAACTTCCTTGCCTGATCCTGCAGGTCCGGTCAGCATCACTCGGCCATTTGATTTTGTGACCTTATCCAACTGCGATATCAACGCTCGGAATGCAGCCGACGTACCGATCATTTCTGAACTGGTGACATCCTGGCGTTTGAGGCTTTGGTTTTCACGACGCAGACGTGAGGTTTCCATCGCACGACGGATCACCACCAGTAACTGATCAATGTTAAACGGTTTTTCGATGAAATCATATGCGCCTTGCTTGATCGCAGCGACCGCAATTTCAACATTCCCATGACCTGAAATGATCACCACAGGCACATCCGGGTTATCACGTTTGACCGCCTTTAGAATGTCGATCCCGTCCATGCGGCTGTCTTTGAGCCAGATATCAAGGATCATCAGTGACGGGGGTTCAGCGTTGACCGCTGCCATCGCATCATCAGAGTTGCCCGCCAATCGGGTCACAAACCCTTCGTCTTGCAGGATATCCGAAATCAGCTCTCGGATATCGCGTTCGTCATCAACAATCAGGATGTCACTCATCGGGTCTCTCCACTCTTAATCAGTCACTATGTGCGCGGCCATGGGCAGCGTGATTACCGCCATGGCCCCAAAATGGTGTTGCCCATCAAAGACAGGCGCGTTGTCGAGGATCAGGGTGCCGCCATGTTCCTCGATGATCTTTTTCACAATCGGCAAGCCGAGCCCGGTGCCTTCACTGCGGGTGGTAACGTAGGGTTCAAACAGTGCCGCGCGGTCTTCTGGCAGGCCAATGCCGTTGTCTGCGATCGTTAGTCTCGCTGTGGTATCGTCGTGGCTCAGGGTTACTTTAATTTCTGGAACAAGGTCGTCGGGCGCGCCTTTTTCCTTCAATGTATCAATCGCTTCGCCTGCGTTCTTAATCAAGTTCGTCAGCGCTTGCGAGATCATTGTGCTATCGATTTGGGTCATCACGGTGTCTTCTGGTAGGTCCGCGCGTATTTTGACGCCCGGTTGCCCGGTTTGCTGCAATAGAACAGCGTCACGGACCAATTGGCGCAGGTCTTGAACGGATGTTTCCGGCTCGGGCATTCGGGCGAATTTCGAAAATTCATCGACAATGCGACGCAGATCGCCTGTTTGGCGAATGATCACCCCGGTCATCTGGTCCAGCGCATCTGCATCCTCACCTTCCATTTTACGGCCAAACTTGCGTTTAATACGTTCCGCGCTGAGTTGAATGGGCGTGAGCGGGTTCTTGATCTCATGGGCAATACGGCGCGCCACATCGCCCCAAGCGGCCATGCGTTGAGCGCTGACCAAATCGGTCACATCATCAAAGGCCACAACATAGCCTTCAAGGCGCCCGTCCTCTGCACGCCGCGTTGCCATGCGCACAAGCAGATTTTCCATCGCACCCAACCGGGACACTTTGACCTCGGCTTGTGCGACCTCGCCGGGGCCATGGGTCACGGTATCAAACAGTGGGCCAAATTCAGGAACGGCAACAGCAATTGCCAATGATTGTTGATCCTCAAACCAATCCAACAATCGCATCGCGGATCGGTTCACAAAGGTCACACGCCCCTCTGGATCTAGCCCTACGACACCTGATGTGACCGAACTTAACACAGAATCAAACAAGCGCCGACGGCGTTCAATCTGTCGGGTGTTATCCAGCAGCGTTTCGCGCTGACCGCTAAGTTGCTTGGTCATCTGGTTGAAATAGCGACCCAGCATGGCGATTTCATCATCGCCGTCTTCTTCACGCACCTGCACCGTCAAGTCGCCAGCACCCACCTGTTGTGCCGCCCCTGTCAGACGCCCAACCGGACCAGACAGGCGTTCCGCAAACCACAGGCCCAACCATACAGCGGCCAAAATCAGGATCACGGCAAATGCCAAATAGACCAGCGCAAACTCAAACAAAAGCCGCCCACGTTCAGATTCAAGCTGTTGATACAGCCGCACGGTTTCTTTGGTTTCATCGAGCAATGACAGGATTTCTCCATCCACATCACGGCTGATATAAAGGTAACGGTCCACAAACGACGTCATCTGTACAAGCGCGCGGAATTCGTTGTTGGGCCAATCCTCAATCACCAAAACGTCTTGCTCAAGCGTTGTGTTGATCTGTTCGATTGTTGGCGCTTCGTAGTCAAAAAGGTACGACCGATCACCACGCGCCCTGATTTGTGCCGTGCCATCAATCAGATAGGCCTCGCGCAGGCCGCGTTGGATTTGCCGCTGCCCTTCGCCCAAAAGATCACTGTCACTTAATGCGATCCCTTGGCGACGCGCGTTATCAATGCTGCGCGACAATGTGCGTGCGTCCGAGATTAAATCTTCGCGCTGTTCTGCCTCATAGGCTTGGGCGGCAGCCAGTGAATTGCTGACCACGCCGCTCACGCGGTCCGAAAACCACCCCTCAAGACCAACATTCACTGTCAGCCCCGCAAAGACAGCCACGGTTACTGTCGGGATCAACGCCATCAGCGCAAAGACGCCTGTGAGGCGCAAGTGCAGGCGTGATCCCGCAGATTTTGCCCGCCGTGCGGCGATCAATCGGGCGACTTGGGATAAAACGAGTGCTGCGATCAACAGCACATAAACCAGATCGGTCAGCAGAATCAGGCGCAGGCCCGGCGTGTTTGCGCTTTGACCCAGAGGGCCCAGAATCAGGTAGGTTGCCATCGCAAGGATTGGGCCAAGAACAACCAAACCCAGCGTGAACATATTGCGCACACGTTTGACTCGGCGCAAACGGCCGATGTTTTCTAGAGTAATACTGCGTGACCGCGTTGCCACCGCTGTCCTCACCGATGATGTGGTGCGCACCCGCACCTACCGCCATATTTTGTGGTCCTGATCGGGTTGATACCCAATGGCCACGGTTATGTGGCTCTTTTACATCATTTTGCGACCGCGTGTCACCTCTATATCGAGCTCTGTTATCTTCTTACGCAAAGTATTGCGGTTGATGCCGAGTAAATCAGCACATTTAGCCTGATTTCCCGATGTGGCGGCCAGTGCGATTTCGATCAATGGAGCCTCAATTTCACGTAAGATTCGCGTATAAAGGCCGGGTGGCGGCAATAATGTGCCATGTTGATCAAAGTATCTGCGCAAATGCCGTTCAACCGATGCGCCCAAACGATCAGTGCTTGCTTGCGCGTGCAATGGTTCGGGATCTGGCTGTGCGCCAAGTACAATTTCAGCCTCAGTCTGGGTGATCAAGGGCGCACGGCTGGTCAGGGCCAATTGGCGCATGGCATTTTCGAGTTGGCGCACGTTTCCGGGCCAAGGGTAGTTTGAAAACACCTTTGCGGCACCGTCAGATAGACGTCGCGCCCCTGCACTACCGCTTTCGGCTCGGTCCAGAAAATGCAGGGCGAGCAGATCAATGTCTTCAACGCGGTCACGCAGGCTGGGCACATGCAAAGTGGCTCCTGACAGACGATAATACAGATCACGCCGCAGGCTGCCGTCTTTCATTGCTGCGGCCATGTCTGATTGGCTGGTGGCCAGAAAACGCGGGGCATATTCACCGGGCGCGTCTATCATGCGGGCAATGCGGGCCTGAATTTCGGCTGGGATGTCACCGATTTCATCAATCAACAGCGTACCACCGCGAACCCGCGCAAGAACCCGCGCAGGGCCCTCGATGTCTTGCAACTCTGCCGCAGTAACGGTGACAAATGGCAAACTTCGACGGTCAGAAAAATCATGGATCGCCTTACCGATCAATGATTTCCCGGTGCCGTTTTCACCCCAAATGATCACAGGTAGATCGGTATTCATCACCCGCGCCACAACACGATACAACGCTTGCATCACAGGTGTGCGGCCCACCAGCGGCAGATCATCACGATCTTCCCCCGCGCTTTGGGCAGATGCAGCCTTGCGTGGTGCGCCGCCGCGTTCCAGCGCGCGGGCAGTGCGTTTCATTAAATCAGGCAGATCAAAAGGTTTGGGTAAATAATCAAACGCATCCGCCTCTGCCGCTTTGATCGCGGTCATGATTGTGTTTTGTGCAGAGATCACAATCACTGGTAAATCTGGGCGATCTGCCGAGATTTTTGGCAACATTTCCAGACCATTGCCATCTGGCATCGAGACATCTGTGATCACGGCGTCGCCTTTGCCCTCTGCCACCCACCGCATCAATGTCGTGAGGCTTGAGGTGGCATGCACCTTGCACCCCGCGCGCGTCAGGGCTTGGGTCAAAACGGTGCGGATCGTGCGGTCATCGTCCGCGACCAATACGGTGCCATCCATTATTTTTTCTCCTGTTGTTCAGGGGCACGGGGCAATGAAATGCGAAACACGGTTTTTCCCGGTGCGGAGGTGACCGAAACCCAGCCGCCGTGTTCAGAGATGATTTTACTGACCAGTGCGAGGCCAAGCCCGGTGCCATTTTCACGGCCAGATACAAAAGGATCGAACACATCACCCTTTATGTTTTCAGGTAATCCTGGCCCATCGTCGATCACTTCGATCTGTAAGGGTAACGATTGCCCCGCCCCGTCTGAGCGTCGTAAACGAAAGGAATGTTCAAAATAACTATGTAACCGAATGGTGCCCCCGCCCTCACCCGCCGCTTCTGAGGCGTTCTTGAGTAGGTTCAAAATCACTTGCAGCAGTTGATCTTTGTCCCCCAGCGCCATCGGCAAGGATGGGTCATAATCCTCAACAATTGTCATCTGCGCGCCAAATCCGAGCAAGGCTGATCGGCGTGCGCGGTCCAGTACGTCATGCAAGTTAACCGCTTGTCGCACAGGTTCACTAAGGTTGCCAAATTGCTCAACCTGTTCCAGCAGTTTCACAATCCTGCGGCTTTCAGCAACAATCAGATCAGTTAATTCCAGTTCTTCTGCGGGTAAATTCATCGACAGGAGTTGTGCCGCCCCGGTGATGCCGGCCAGCGGGTTCTTAATCTCATGGGCCAGCATTTCAGCCATGCCAATCGCAGATTTTGCCGCAGATTTCGCAGTCTGGTTCTGCGTCATGCGCCCCGCCAATTCGCGCGGTGTGATCATCATGATCATATGTCTTGACGCATCAGCCAAAGGCGCAATTTGTAAGCCACATTGCAACGGCGCGCGCTGACCAGAGCCAACATCCACGTCATTCACAAACAACGGTGTGCTGTTTTCGCGTGCACGGGCAAAAGCGCGTTCAAGCGGGTCATCCACCGCGATCACATCCCAGACCGGGACACCAACAACGGATTTGGCGGATGTGTTCAGGAAACCTTCGGCGGCGGGATTCACGTCGATGACACAATCATCGGGCGCAATAATCACTGCTGGTACAGGTAAAGATGCCCAGATGGTTTGATCCGACTTCATGCTGCGGCCTGTTCTAAGGCGTTTGCCATCGCTTGGCGGATCAAATTGCGTGTTTCACAAATTGTTTTGGCCGTAAGAACCGCGCGGCGCAGTTCGGGTGGGGTGCCACAGGTGTCCATGTACCACCCCAGATGTTTGCGCGCATTGCGATGGCCCAATGACTCGCCGTAAAACTGCAAAATAGCATCATAATGGCCTTCAACCATATCTGCAAAATCGCGGCCTTTTGGAATATCGGGGGCCGATGTGCCAAACAGGTCATGGCCGATCTGCGCCAGTTGCCAGGGTTTGCCCTGCGCACCACGTCCGACCATCACACCATCTGCACCTGAATGATCAAGTGCGGTCTGCGCTGTTGTGCTGTCGATGATATCACCATTCGCGATAAGGGGAATGTTTACCGCTTCTTTGATGGCCCGGATTGCACGCCAATCTGCATGGCCTTTATAGAACTGACAACGGGTGCGCCCATGGATCGTGATCATCTGAATACCGGCCGCCTCGGCGCGGACCGCAATTGGGGCTGCATTCAACATCTCATCATCCCACCCCAGCCGTGTCTTGAGAGTCACTGGGACGTTGACGGCACCCACAACCGCCTCGATCAAGTCCAGCGCATGATCAGGTGTTTTCATTAAGGCTGACCCAGAGGCCCCTTGAGTGACCTTTTTTGCGGGACATCCCATGTTGATATCAATGATCCGAGCGCCTTGCGCTTCCATCATCCGAGCGACTTCGGCCATGGGTGCGGCTTCACGTCCCGCAATTTGAACAGCGGTGCCTTCAACGCCCAAACCCAGTTCAGCCTTTTCGCGCGTGCCGGGACGGCGGCACAGCAATTCGTGGCTTGCCACCATTTCGGACACCACCAACCCTGCCCCGAATGACGCAACAAGGTTGCGATACGGCAAGTCAGTGATTCCAGCCATGGGGGCCAGAAAAACTGGAAAAATGGGATCAAATGGGAAGGGCTGCGCGCTCAAGTGCTTAAACCTTAATCTTTTAGTGTTCAGGCGTTGTGTACTAACAAGGAGCTGGAACCTCAATAAAATTGGTGAATGGGCGGGCAGCCGCGACACTGATGCCTAAATTTTAAGCGCTACCTCGCAACGATTGCACGCGCACGCTGCATTGCCTAGACAGACAGTATGCAAATATTGATCTCTCTATGACCATTACTGCCCTGATCGTTGCCGCCGGGCGTGGCACCCGTGCGGGTGGTGACGTGCCAAAGCAATGGCAGATGTTGGGTGCAGGCCGCGTCATTGACCATACTTTGTCAGCCTTCCAAACTCACCCTGATGTGGATCAGATTGTCGTGGTGCTGCATCCTGAGGATGTGACACGTGCGGATATGTTTCGTACTCAAGGCATAAAGGTTGCTATGGGTGGTGCTGATCGTGCCGGATCTGTGCGCAATGGTCTTGATGCCTGTGGGGATGTTGAACACGTGCTCATTCATGATGCGGCGCGGCCTTGTGTTTCATCTATGGTCATTTCAGGCGTGATCATGGCCTTGAAAAAAGCACATGCTGCGGCACCGGGTTTGGCCGTCACTGACGCGCTGTGGCAGGGGGATGGGTCTAAGGTTACAGGCACTCAGTCACGCGATGGATTGTTTGCAGCCCAAACACCACAGGGTTTTGCGTTGGCCACTATTCGTGCCGCACATGACGCATATAATGGCCCCGCTGCGGATGACGTTGAAGTAGCACGCGCCGCTGGCATCACGGTCGTCATGACGCAAGGCGACCCAGATAACCTAAAGATCACAACGGCTGATGATTTCGCCCGCGCGACCCGAATTTTGGAGAGACAGATGGATATTCGCACAGGCAATGGGTTTGACGTACATGCCTTTGGGCCCGGTGATCACGTGACATTGTGCGGCGTGAATATTCCACATGATCAGGGGCTTGTCGGTCATTCAGATGCGGACGTGGGCATGCACACAGTGACGGACGCCATCTATGGCGCGTTGGCGATGGGTGATATCGGCCAACATTTCCCGCCCAGTGACCCGCAATGGAAAGGGGCCGAAAGCCATATCTTTTTACGCCACGCAGTTGGTCTAGCCACCAAAATGGGGTTCACGCTGACCCATGTGGATTGCACGTTGATTTGTGAACATCCAAAGGTTGGACCACACGCCGTTGAAATGCGCCAAGTGATGGCGGGAATTCTAGGCATCGATATGGCCCGCGTGTCGGTGAAAGCCACGACATCAGAACGCCTTGGCTTTACTGGGCGCGGGGAAGGTATCGCGTGTATGGCAACAGCAACATTGGTGAAAACATGAAATTAGCCCAGATGATCGCGACCCTTTTAGGCGTTGGGTATATCCGCCCGGCCCCCGGCACATGGGGGTCACTGGTTGCCCTGCCCTATGCCTGGCTGGTGCATGTGATTGGCGGCTTTCCCTTACTGTTAATCGGGGTGTTTGCCGCGTTTTTCAAGGGCTGGTGGGCCACGGCCAAAATGACCGAAGGGTCAGAGGACCATGACCCCTCTGAAATTGTCGTTGATGAACTGGTCGGCCAGTGGATCGCACTGTTACCGCTGTCGTATGCGGCGTGGTCGATGCAGATCAGCATCCTAGCCATGTGGCCCGGTTGGATTGCCGCATTCGCATTGTTCCGGTTGTTTGACATCTGGAAGCCATGGATCGTCGGCTGGGCAGATCGGCGGGGTGACGCCTTGGGTGTTATGCTGGATGATGTATTTGCGGGCGTGTTTGCCGCAATTGGCGTGCTGGCGCTTGCCGCGCTATATCACGGCGTGTGATCGCATGTCGTTTATTAAGCAACTCCTTGAAGAAACAATAAAAAGAGGTGTGATGCTGACCTGCGCAGAAAGCTGTACAGGCGGCATGTTGGCTGCGACATTGACTGATTTACCCGGATCATCTGCCATGTTTGAACGTGGATTTGTCACCTATACCAATGACGCAAAGATGGACATGTTGGGCGTACAGGCCGCTACGCTAGACGCATATGGCGCGGTGTCAGAACAAACCGCACATGAGATGGCGACGGGGGCGCTGGCCCATTCAAACGCGCAGATTGCAGTGTCAATCACCGGTATCGCGGGTCCGGGAGGATCAGATCATAAACCCGAAGGCCGCGTGTGTTTTGGGCTCGCCATCGCAGGAAATGTCACAAGCCAGACCCAAGAGTTTGGCGCATTGGGTCGTGATCTCGTTCGTATCAAAGCACGCGATCATGCGCTGGCCCTCTTGCTGAGCGCCGTTCAAAAACTGCCCAATAAACAAGCATAGCGATTGAAACAGCGCAATTTTTTTACACATTTGTAGATTTGCCCAGATTTTAACCGCCTTGATCCTTTCATAAGCAGCACCCACAGGATTTGACCTTTCGGACCTTTAACGCCGGAGAAAGACCTGATGAACGCTGCTGATACTGCTTGGATCATGACCGCCACCGCCCTCGTCTTGTTTATGACATTGCCCGGGTTGGCCCTATTTTATGGCGGCCTTGTCCGTTCTCGCAACGTGCTGAGCGTATTCATGCATTGCTATGCCATCGCCTGTCTGATGTCCGTGCTGTGGTTTTTAGTGGGCTATTCCATCGCTTTTGGCCCCAGTGATAGCGGGCTGTGGGGGGGATTATCAAAGGCTGGCCTGAACGGTATCACAGCAGATAGCCTGTCAGGCACGCTGCCCGAAATCCTGTTCTTTGCCTTTCAAATGACATTCGCCATCATCACCCCCGCGTTGATCGTCGGTGCCTATGTAGAGCGGATCAACTTTGGCTTTATGCTGTTGTTTTCCGGTCTCTGGATGCTGCTGTGTTATGCACCCGTTGTGCATTGGGTCTGGGGTGGCGGTATATTGGCGGATGGCGGTATCTTTGGTGAGGTTGGCGTTAAGGATTTCGCGGGCGGCATCGTCGTACATGAAACCGCAGGTTTGGCGGCACTCATCCTTGCTGTTTTCCTTGGGCCACGCAAAAACAATCACACACCACCACACAACCCCGGTTTTGTGATGATCGGTGCCGCGATGCTGTGGGTTGGGTGGTTTGGCTTTAACGGTGGTTCGCAACTTGCCGCGGATGGTGGTGCGGCCATGGCGATCACGGTCACACATATCTCTGCGGCAACTGCATCGCTGACATGGGCGCTGTGGGAGCGGATTAAATTTGGCAAAGCGTCCCTTGTGGGTATCGTGACAGGCACCATTGCAGGTCTGGCATCCATCACGCCTGCATCTGGGTTCGTCGGTCCATGGGCGGCGCTCTTGATTGGTGCTGTGGCTGGCATCCTATGTCAGGAGGCCGTTTTGGTGATCCGCAACCGGTTCAAGATTGACGACACGTTGGACGTCTTTGCCGTACACGGTGTGGGCGGAATATTTGGCACGATCATGATCGCTGCTTTGGGGGCTGGCACGTGGACGGCGCAATTGGGATCGCTGGTGATTGTCGGTGTGTTCACGTCGGTCGTTACATTGGTGCTGATTGTGGTCTGCCGTGCGATCCTGCCAATCCGTGTGGACCTTGAGACAGAAACCAACGGCCTCGACCTAAGTGTGCATGGCGAACGCGCCTATGATATGAGCAGTTGATCCGTCAGGTCGCGCAGGGTGTCCCCTTGTGCGACCTGCCAAAGCGTATCAGCGCGGGTGTCACCCAGCACTGCAGCCCCTTTAGATTTTAGTTTCTCAGACCGTTGCTCCAGTGACATCGGCTCCAGCAGATCATGGCGAAACCGTCGCAAACCGCCATTGTCCATTTTGACTGATATCTCAACTTGGGTTTCAGTCAGGCGCTCGTCTTCTGAGATTTTGATCTTTTCACGCATCGCCAGTACATCCACGTCAACGCAAATTGCATCGATAAAGCTGGCGATTGCACCTGTGTCGTGGCCCAGCAATGTCATCGCAGCCGTTTGAGCATAACTAAATTTTGCGGCCAACCCTGTTGTAGGTTCAGCGATATTGCACACCGACATCCATCGCGGATGGGTGCGGATATGAATAGATGCAACGTCATCAGGGCAAAAGCGTGCCTCACCGAACGCCTCAAGCATTGCGTGTAATCCGTGGCAACAGGCATGGAATTTATGGCTGATCGACGTGATGTGCCAATCCCCCTTGCCCGGCTTAACCTCTTCTTCTTGCCCATGATGGGTTGGGCCAAAACCAAGTGGCCCCGCCAGACCATCATGCGCAGCCGTCATGCCCGATTGCGCCCACAACGTCGCCTCAACCCCGGTACGCGCGGCAAGTCCGGCGTTTAACGGTTTGCCCATGGTGCCAAACTGCGCCTTCAGCCCCGACGCCATTGAGGCGCACAGCCCAAGGGCATTGCGGATTTCATCAGGTTCAAGGCCCAACAACCGCGCAGATCCCAATGCCGCCCCAAACGCGCCCGCCGTGGCAGTTTGGTGATAGCCCACCTGATAATGCGCACGGCCCAGCCAAATGCCCGTCAGGATTGATGCTTCAACACCAATGGTTGCCGCCTCAATCACCTCTTCAAGTGGCGCGTCAACTTCTTCAGCCAACGCCAAAACCGCTGGGATCACCGCAACCGAAGGGTGTCCTATATGGGCAAAATGCGTATCGTCATAGTCAAGCGCGTGAGACAGAGTGCCATTAATCAACGCCGCTGTTGTTGCGGGTGCTGAGGTGCCCCCGATAACCGTCGCTGGCCCCTGCCCGCGTGCCAATTGTCCTGCGACAAAATCCGCAAAATCTGGTTCACGTGCGCCTGCAATACCGCAGGCTGCCCAATCAAACAGAGACAGCCGCATCATGGTGAGCGCATCTTTGGGAGGCGTCACACCTGCAAACTTAATCAACTGGTCCGTGATCGTCATGACGCGGGGTGTGTTCCATATAGATCGGCTGCACGCACCTCAAAGGCGCGCACTACGCGGGTCATCGCCTCGTTAAAGACAACGCCGATGATCTTTTGCAGAATTGCGTTCTTGAATTCAAAATCGACATCAAAATGCACATTGCATCCGGTGTCGGTGTCCTCAAACTTCCAATTGGACAGCATGTGTTTGAACGGGCCATCCAGATATTCGGTGTTGATTTTTTTCGTGTCGGGCCACAGCACAACGCGGCTGGTAAAGCGTTCGCGAAACACTTTGAAACTGATCACCAGATCGGCGTCCATCACCCAATGATCGCCACGTTCCTCGTTAGAGCGGATGCGCGCAGCGGCGGTCCACGGCAGGAATTCGGGATATTTGCCCACGTCCGCCACCAGATCATACATCTGTTGTGCGGTGTAGGGCAGCGGCTTGATCTCAGAATGGGTAGGCATTGATTTCCGTCGCAGTCAGCGTTAGCCCTATGTCACTGTTTCACCGTACAAATTCAAGGGCAAAGCCATGCCAGATCGCGCTTACGTTATTGACAACATGATCTCGGCCAAATCGATTGCCGCCCGGATTGAAGAATTGTGTCATGAAATTCATGATGAATTCGAAGACACAAATAAACTGGTGGTTGTAGGGCTGTTGCGTGGGTCGTTTGTATTTATCGCTGATCTGGTACGCGAATTGGATCTGCCGATCGAGGTCGATTTCCTTGAGGCCTCTAGTTATGGGGACGGCATGGAAAGCAGTCGAGAAGTACGTATTCTCAAAGACTTACGTGGCGCAATTGAAGGGCGTGACGTGCTGCTGGTTGAGGACATTGTTGATACAGGACACACCCTGCATCATGTCACCAACCTGCTTAAATCACGTGGCCCTGCACGGCTGAAAACCATTGCATTGCTCGATAAACCAACCCGTCGTGAGGTGGATATGAAAGCCGACTGGACCGGCTTTGAAATTCCTGATGAATTTGTTGTTGGCTACGGCATTGATTTCGCCCAACGCAACCGAAACTTGCCATATATTGGCAAAGTGCGTTTCACATGAACCCCAATTGGCTGTTTCGCATGTCGCGTTGGGCGCGCAACCCGCCTTCACCAACGCGGGTCAAGCTGGTGTTTGGTGTTATCGTTTTGGCGGCGTTGATCTGGGGCATCGAATGGATGGAATGGTGGCCGGATTGGGCCACAATAGAACCGAGGCGGGGCAGGTTTTAAGATCACGTGATTGTTACACCATAGGTCCAACATCCTGTTACTTTCACCTCAAATCAGGGAGAAAAAGATGAACAACTTTTTGAAAATTCCATTTGGCTTAGGGCTTGGTATTGCAGTTGTTGCGACAGCCACATTTGCAGCAAGCCATTCAGGTAAGATCAGCAATAAAACCGTTGCCGCCCGTCATGCGCAGATGCAGATGATAAGTTATAACACGGGCCTACTGGGGGCTGTGGCCAAAGGCGAAGTTGAATTTAGTGCTGAAATGGTAAATTCAGCGGCCACAAACCTAAATATTCTTGCAAAAATGGACGGTGCGACACTGTGGACATCAGGTACTGAGCAAGGTGCCGTGGATGGATCACGTGCCAAGGCCGAAATTTGGTCCGATGCGGCAGGCTTTGCTGATAAATTTGCCGCATTGGAAAAAGCCAGCGCCGCGATGATAGGTGCTGCTGATCAGGATGCGGTCAAGGCTGGGATGGGTGCAATTGGTGGATCGTGCAAGGCATGCCACGAAAGCTATCGCGGCCCCAAGAACTGATCCTTGCGTAGGGTTCTTACATCATTGGCGGTGTGTGCCGCCCTCGGCGCAGGTGGGTTTTACATCTTCACCGCGCCCGCCGCCCTAGAAGCGGACTATGCAAGTGACTTGAATGCTGATGTCAACGCGGGGCAATTGGTGTTTGCCGCAGGTGGTTGTGTATCGTGTCATGCGACACCAGGTGCCGAAGGCTCAGACAAGTTGGTGCTTGCAGGTGGCCTGCCTTTTGCCAGTGATTTCGGCACGTTCTACGCACCCAATATTTCCGCAGATACAACCCATGGCATCGGCGCTTGGAGTTTAGACAGTTTTGCGCTGGCTTTGACCAAAGGCGTATCACCACAGGGCAGTCATTATTATCCGGCCTTTCCCTATACCGCATACACGCATCTTGACCCACAAGATGTCTCAAACCTCTATGCCTATATGCAGAGCCTACCTGCCTCTGGCACACCCAGCAAGGCGCATGACGTGGGTTTTCCGTTTAACATTCGACGCGGATTGGGGCTTTGGAAATTGATGTTTCAATCTGATGAGTATGTGTTGCAGGGCAATCTGTCTGACACTGTCGCGCGCGGTCGGTATCTTGCCGAAGGGATGGCGCATTGCGGTGAATGCCACACACCACGCAACGGGCTTGGTGGGTTAAAGCACGACCAATGGCTGGCGGGCGCACCAAACCCGTCTGGCAAAGGGCGTATTCCAAACATCACACCGGCAAAGTTGGATTGGTCAGAAGCGGATTTGATCGAATATTTCACTTCTGGTTTCACACCCGATTACGACAGTGCAGGTGGTGAAATGGCCGAAGTGGTCAGCAACCTCTCGCAATTGCCACAAAGTGACCGCGCCGCGATTGCTGCCTATCTCAAGGCGATCCCGCCTGTTGATTAACCCTGTTTGGCTATTGGCTAAAACTTAAGACATTCCCAGCTTCTTATTTCGCGCCACGCGCAGTTGTGCGAAATCATCCCCTGCGTGATAGCTTGAGCGCGTCAATGGCGTTGCGGACACCATCAAGAACCCTTTGCCATATGCCGCCTTTTCATAGGCCGCAAATTCATCTGGATGCACAAAGCGATCCACACCGTGATGCTTTGGTGTGGGTTGCAAATATTGACCTATCGTCAGGAAATCGATGTCAGCCGCGCGCATGTCTTCCATGACCTGAATAACGGACTGACGGTCCTCGCCCAAGCCCACCATGATGCCAGATTTTGTGAACATCGACGGGTCGAGTTCTTTTACCCTCTGCAAGAGGCGTAGCGAATGGAAATAGCGCGCACCGGGGCGCACTTCGGGGTAGAGTCCCGGCACAGTTTCAAGGTTGTGGTTGAACACATCTGGACGTGCTTCAACAACCACTTCCAAGACCGACGAATCACAGCGGATAAAATCGGGCGTCAGAATTTCGATGGTTGTGTCAGGTGACCGCTTGCGAATGGCGCGGATGGTCTGCGCAAAATGCTCTGCTCCGCCGTCTTTAATATCGTCGCGATCAACAGACGTAATCACCACATGGTTCAAGCCCAGCTTGGCCACAGCGTCAGCCACGCGGCCCGGTTCAAACACATCAAGGTCTTCGGGCGGCTTACCCGTTGCGATGTTGCAAAACGTGCAGGCGCGGGTGCAGACTTCGCCCATGATCATCATCGTTGCATGGCCCTGCGACCAACATTCACCGACGTTGGGACATCCGGCCTCTTCGCACACCGTTACCAGCTTATTGTCACGCATGATCTTGGCCGTCTCAGCATACCCCTGACCGCCCGGTGCCTTCACCCTAATCCAGCTTGGTTTTTTGGGCTGGGCATTGTCAGGTTTACGCGCTTTTTCGGGATGGCGCTGTTCGGGGATTTTGAGATCACGCATGGCAAAAACCTTTGGCTGCTTTTCCTTTAAGTAACACATTTTACAGCTAACAAAAGACCAGCCCCCGCATCTCAGCTATGCAGAGGCAATTATTGCCACCAGCGCGCACCAATTTTGCGACGCAAGGTACCACCCACGCTCCAATGATCACGGGCGATCATCAGTAAAAGTGCAATGAATGCCGCCATAACGGCCAAATCAATGACTTGATTCCGGTTGATGGGGAAACCCTTACCGTTGATCGCAAAGGGGTCAAAGAACCCCTCCCAACGTCTTGTCAGTGTATAAAAGTGCATCACAGCAAGCGCGCCGTAGCTGCCAAACCGAAATATTCCCAGCACCACCATTAGACACAGAACAATCTGGACCCCACCCGCCAGATAAATTTGGCTCATGGACAGATCGACACCATCAAAGTTCTTAGCCAGAAATTGATATTGCTTGGGCGTAATCACCTTATGCGCGGCCCACAAGAACATGAACCACGCCAAGCCCAAACGCAAAATCAATAGGGCAGCAGCATCGCGGCGATCTTGGGCAGACATGAGGCAACCTCCTTGTTTTTGTGTGTTGATACTGCGCCGACCTTTACCTGCACAGAAGCAAAACCACAGCACACGCAAAGGTGAGCCAACCTCATCCCAATTCACCCTTTCTTAAATACCTTCCAACGTCACAAACATGCTCTGAACAGATGTGGGCATTACCTGTTCACGCACCTTGGTAAACGACATTTACCCAATCATCGCGCCACCCGGCCCAATGGTTTCGTCATAATGCCGCTTGAGCCGCATAAGGGCGATGCGCAGTACAATTTTGCCAGACCGGGCCGACCACCCCAGCCGTTTCTCAGTTGTTTCCAACCCTTCAAGGTAACAACAACACCGTAAAACCACGTCCGACAATCCCGGCCCCAAATCAGCCAACGCTGATGCCACGCGCGCGCGCGCATCTACAGGTGCATCATTCTGTCGGCCCGATCTTGGCCCACTGCCTGTACCCGGTGTCAGAAAACGATCCCAGTTTTGAGTGACTTTCGCACCCATTTGTGCAAGTTCAAAGTCTTCGCGCAACCGCTCACCAGCATGGACTAATTCTTCACGTAGGAACGGTTTGCCGTTCTTGTCACGGCGCCGTGCCAAAGAAGCCAGCGGGCTCTCGGCCAGATTATATCGCACGCGCCGCGACGGTTCTGCCTCAGGATCATCGATTTCAGCGTCATCCGCACACCCGGTATGCGTGACACCAAACGGTGCCTGCACCTCTGCAAAACCACTAGCCTTTGCAGGTTTGCTTTCTTGTTCGCATAACATTTTATCCAGCGCTGCGCGCCCTGCGGTCGTGATATGGTATCGAATGATCTGTCCGGCGTTTGACGGTGCAATCCATTCCTTGAGCGCCATCGCCTGTGCAATCGTGGAGGACACCACCGCTGTGCGGGTGCTGCCGCCACTGGCTGTGTCGCGCACAACCACTGCATTATCCATTTCTTGAGCAACCGCCAAAACGGCGCCCGTTTCACATAGCCGGCGTAGGATGCGCAGGGCTTCGCGCGCCAATGTGGTTTCGTCAGGTAGAGCATTGAGTGTTGTATGGGCCATAGGCGCAGGTTCCTTGATTTCTACCGGAGCAGATCCGGATTGAGAGATATGCTGTGCCTGCCCAAGCTTTCGCAGTGCTGCATCGACAAGCGGATCATCACGCCGCGTTTCAATCCGGCGAATTTGACGCAGGATTGTAGAAGCATGGCAGCCAGCGGCGCGGGCAAGCGCACGAATCGGCTGCCCTTTTTCTGTATGAGCCAGATAATGGAGTGCGCCGACTGGGACCCAGCTGGGCATATTAGATATAACATCGGCCTTCATTCTCGGTTTTTTCTCCTTTTTGAGCGATCTTATCCGCAGAGTTATCCACACAACCTAGGGCAGATCAAATTGATCACCGCTCAAAATACATGCTTTGGTAAGCATTGTTTATAAAAGATAAACAGTTGTGACAGCGGAGTTCGGAGGTCTACAATGCCACGCAACACCCGCCTTGGTTGTGCGATTGTGAGGGCAATAGGCGATTCTACGCCTTGATCTGCTTGTACAAAGGACCAGCCATGCAAGACATCATTTCAATGCTTCACACGTTACACCGTCCCGCTCTGTTGATGCGTGCCGCACGTATCGGTGCCGAGGATTATCGCCGCAGCACGCATTTGCCACGGCTGTTGGGTTACGGGGTCTTGCCGCGCCATGGTGAAGCGTTGTTGAAATTGATGGAAATCGAGGCGGACTTGAACACACAACGTAAAACATCGGACGCAGGATATAGTCTGGTCCGACATGTCGACACTCTGATTGCGATGGTGGGCGAAGCGCGCGTATTAAGGGCTTCGCATTTGGCAGAGGTGCCAAAACAAGTTGAGTGACCCCGCATTTCCGCGAGATCACTCTGATCATTTAAATAAATAGCGACATTTACATAAAGCTGTCAGGCTCGGCAGCTTTTTTCTGCGCGACATAAGCATCCAACGCCTCGCGGATTGCAGGATCAATCGGAGGTTGCTGATAGTCGCTCAACATTTTCTCGACCCGCACGGTCGCCAAGGTTTGGGTGTCGCGCGCGCCTTCATCCTCCCATGTCTCAAAAGGTTTGTAATCCAGCAAGTCTGATTTCCAGAATGCCGACTTAAAATTCGCCTGCGTGTGCGCGCAGCCAAGATAGTGACCACCCGGCCCGACCTCGCGAATGGCGTCCATCGCCTGCGCGTTCTCGTCAATCTCAACGCCGCGCGCAATATGGTGCAAAGCGCCCAACTGGTCCGCATCCATTACGAACTTTTCAAACGAGCTGACCAAGCCGCCTTCGAGCCAACCGCAAGAATGCAGCATAAAGTTCACACCTGCCAGCAATCCCATATTCAGGCTGTTTGCGGTTTCATAGGCGGCCTGTGCATCAGGCAATTTTGACCCACAAAACGATCCAGCAGAGCGGAATGGCAAGTTCATGCGGCGGGCCAACTGCCCTGCCCCATAGGTAATATGTGCAGCTTCCGGTGTCCCAAAGGTCGGCGCGCCTGAGTTCATATCAATCGAGGTCACAAATGCCCCCATCACAACCGGCGCACCGGGTTTGATAAGTTGGCTATAGGCAATACCCGCAAGCGCCTCGGCCATGACCTGCGTCAGCGTGCCCATGATCGACACAGGTGCCATCGCACCCCCGACAATAAACGGCGAAACAATACAGGCTTGGTTATTCTCCGCGTAAACCTTGAGCGCGCCCATCATAACATCATCAAATGTCATCGGTGAGTTGATGTTGATCAGCGAGGTCATCACGGTGTTTTGCTGTACAAAGTCCTCACCAAAGAGGATGCTGCACATATCAACACTGTCCTGCGCACGACTTGGTTCTGTTACCGAGCCCATGAACGGTTTATCGCTCAGCGTCATATGTGCGTACAACATATCCAGATGGCGCTTGTTGACAGGCACATCAGTCGGTTCGCATACCGTGCCGCCCGAATGGTGCAGCCACTTGGACATATAGCCCAATTTCACAAACTTGTTGAAATCTGCCATCGTGGCGTAACGCCGACCACCCGCCACATCACGCACAAAAGGAGGGCCATACACGGGGGCCAACACAAGGTTTTTGCCCCCGACAACAACATTGCGCGCCGGATTGCGGGCGTGCTGGGTATATTCCGACGGCGCTGTTTTGCACAATTCGCGCGCCAAGCCTTTGGGAATACGCACGCGGTCACCATCAATGGATGCGCCTGCTGCGCGCCAAAGTTCAAGCGCCTCGGGATTGTCCGGGAAATTCACACCAATCTCTTCAAGGATGATGTCCGCGTTGCGCTCGATGATATCAAGGGCTTCGTCGTTCAGCACTTCGTAGTTTGGGATATTGCGTTCAATGTACTTTGCCGTCTCAAACGACACTGCGCTACGCTCTGCGCGCCGTGCGGCACCTCCGCCGCCCCGTGCCCGTCGTGCTGATTCCGCCATTTTTTGTCCCTCTTGTGTCAGATGTTGCCCCGTAGGTATCCCATTCATGTCCACCCCTTCGCGCAGATAACGGCTAGACTGAGAAAAAAGCGACATCATCAGCGCATTGCAGGTCGTTTGCAGATCAAATGCACCATGCTGTTATCGCGTAAAGCCGCATCAGCTTTGCCACAGACCACTTGCCACTTTGGCCGCCCGCGCATAATCAGGCAGACATGACAGATATCACATCCCCCACCGACCATGACCGCCTGCTGATCATCGATTTTGGCAGCCAAGTAACGCAATTGATCGCCCGCCGTTTACGCGAGCTGAATGTGTTTTGCGAAATCCACCCTTTTAATGCGGTGACAGACGCCTTTTTGGCCGACTTCGCACCCAAAGCGGTGATCTTTTCTGGAGGGCCATCTTCGGTCTTTGCGGATGGCGCACCAATGCCGCCAAAATCTGTGTTCGATCTTGGCGTGCCGATCCTAGGGATTTGTTACGGTCAACAGGTGATGATGCATTGCCTTGGTGGCAAGGTTGAACGTGGACACGGCACAGCCGAATTTGGTCGGGCCTATGTCACCCCAGAGGATCGCAAACTGGCGTTGCTTGAAGGGTGGTTTGAGGCAGAGCGCGAACAAGTCTGGATGAGCCACGGGGATCACGTCAGCGAAATTGCACCGGGTTTTGAGGTTTATGGCACCTCGCCTAACGCGCCTTTTGCGATAACTGGTGATACAAAGCGTGATTTTTACGCCGTGCAATTCCACCCTGAAGTCCATCACACGCCAAACGGCGCGAAACTGTATGAGAACTTTGTAAAGCTCGCCGGGTTCAAGGGTGATTGGACCATGAGCGCCTATCGCGAAGAAGCGATCGCTGCGATCCGCGAACAGGTTGGCGATCAAAAGGTGATCTGTGGGCTATCTGGCGGCGTGGATTCGTCCGTTGCCGCGGTTCTGATCCATGAGGCGATTGGCGATCAACTGACCTGCGTCTTTGTCGATCACGGCTTGCTGCGTAAAGGTGAAGCCGAAGAAGTCGTGAAAATGTTTCGCGACAATTACAACATGCCGTTGATCCATGCGGATGAGCAGGAATTGTTCTTGGGCGAACTTGACGGTCAAAGTGACCCCGAAACCAAACGAAAGATCATCGGCAAACTGTTCATCGACGTGTTCCAAAAACACGCCAAGGAAGTTGGTGATGCTAAATTCTTGGCCCAAGGGACATTGTACCCGGACGTTATCGAATCTGTTTCGTTCTCAGGTGGTCCAAGTGTCACCATCAAAAGCCACCACAATGTCGGTGGCCTGCCCGAAAAGATGGGCTTGAAACTGGTCGAACCCCTGCGCGAACTGTTCAAAGATGAAGTGCGCGCGCTGGGTCGTGAACTTGGCCTGCCCGCCAGTTTCATTGGGCGCCACCCCTTCCCCGGTCCCGGCCTTGCGATCCGCTGTCCCGGCGAAATCACCCGTCCGAAACTCGACATCCTGCGTGAGGCAGATGCGGTCTATATCGACCAGATCCGCAAACACGGTCTCTATGATGAAATCTGGCAAGCTTTTGTCGCGATCCTACCTGTGCGCACCGTTGGCGTCATGGGTGATGGCCGCACTTATGATTTTGCCTGTGCCTTGCGCGCGGTCACATCCGTCGATGGCATGACGGCAGATTATTACCCGTTCAGCCATGAATTCTTGGGTGAAACCGCAACGCGCATCATCAACGAAGTCCCGGGCATCAACCGCGTGACCTATGATATCACATCCAAGCCTCCGGGCACGATTGAATGGGAATAATTAAGCGCGTCATTCTATGGTGCACTTGTCTTGGTGTTGTGACACTCATTGGCATCACTATCGCTGCAATTTCTCTCACGATACGCCCCGCTGCTGAGTATAAAAGCGCCGATGTGATTGTTGTCTTTGGTGCGGGCATGTCGCCTGATGGCAGCTTACACGCCCCTAGCATTCGGCGTGTCAAACGAGGTGTTGAACTGTTCAATGCTGGCAAGGCGTCTAAAATGCATTTTACCGGCGGACGTGCTGTCCCAAATGGTCCGTCTGCGGGTGATCAAATGGCTGCTCTCGCGATTAAATTGGGCGTGCCTGACACTGCGATCACCCGCGAAACGGAATCACTATCGACACTTCAGAACGCACTGTATTCAGCGCCAGCTTTGACAAACACCACGTCAGCAATACTGGTCACCGAAGGGTTCCACCTGCCCCGTGCCGCCGTTGCATTGCTGTGGGCGGGCGGGCCATCTGACTTGCAACTTGCGACATCGACCCAATTTCGCGGCGGGATAAAATCTAGCGCTCGCATGATATTGCGCGAGGCCGCAGCATGGTGGTTCAACACCGCGCGTGCATTTGGATATACAATAGGTGGCTGGATTGGTGTCTCAGAGGATATCCGCAAAGGATGGCTGGATTGACCTCACAACCTATCAACACCACCCTACGCGCTGCCCTATGGATGATTGGTGCAATAGCCTCGTTTTCAGCCATGGCCATTGCAGGCCGAGAGTTGGGCACTCGTTACGATACCTTTGAGATCATGATGTACCGCAGTGCTTTTGGTGCGGTCGTTGTTATCATTCTTGCCTTTGCTACAGGCGCATGGCGCCAAATCAACACCCGTAACTTTGGCCAGCAAGTGGTGCGTAATCTGGCGCATTTTACTGGGCAAAATCTGTGGTTCTATGCCGTGACGGTGATCCCTTTGGCGCAGGTCTTTGCGCTTGAGTTCACATCACCACTTTGGGTGATTGTCCTGTCGCCCCTGATCTTGGGCGAACGCCTCACCATGGTGCGCGGTATTGCGGCCATTATGGGGTTCATCGGCATTCTAATTGTCGCCCGCCCCAGCATTGAGGGGATCAACGCGGGCGTTATTTCAGCCGCGACATCCGCGATCTTTTTTGCCCTCACCATTATGTTCACCAAACGCCTGACCCGTACCCAAACCATCACTTGCATTTTGTTCTATCTAACCACCCTACAATTAATCTTTGGATTGATCGCTGCGGGCTTTGACGGCGATATTGCGTTGCCAGACAGAGAAAGCTTGCCCTTGCTGGCGTTGATCGGTGCCTGCGGGTTGCTGGCGCATTATTGTTTGACCAATGCCCTGTCGATCGCACCCGCAACAGTTGTGGTGCCTATTGATTTTGTCCGCCTGCCGGTTATCGCTGTGCTAGGTATGTTGCTGTATAACGAGGCACTGGATATCTGGGTATTTGTGGGTGCTTTGGTGATTTTCGCTGGTAATTACTTCAATATCTGGGTCGAAACGCGAAAAACTGTTGCGCAAAAGCCGTAACGTAGGGTCACAACCTATACTTCCCTAGCGTAACTAATTGACCGACAGGGGTTGAATTTCGTTATAACAGAACATCCCGCGCAAAATAGGTGTTTTGCACTGCGGCGACTGACTTCTGGGGAGGAGTAAAAATGAAGAGATTTATTCTGGCTACAACAGCCCTTACCGCGTCCGCATTCGCCGCACAGGCTGGTGGTCTTGATCGCTCGAACCAAGATATCGGTATTATCTTTGAAAGTGGCAACCGCTTTGAGTTGAGCTTTGGGTCGGCCAACCCAAGTGTTGACGGCGGCGACGCGCGTACATTGGGCGGTGCAACTGGTAACGTCACTGGTGGTTTTAACGTCATCAGTGGCGCGCTACGGTATGAATTAAATGACCAGTGGTCTTTTGCCTTGATCGTGGATGAGCCATTTGGATCTGACATCAACTATCCGGCCATCCCCACGTCCACATCGTTTGGCGGCACAAAGGCTTCTGTGGACAGCATCGCACTGACCGCATTGGCCCGTTATAAATTCAACGACAGTTTCAGCGTTCATGGTGGTATCCGCTATCAAGAGATTGAAGCAGATGTGACATTGTCCGGTCTCGGTTACGGCCCGCTGAGCGGGTATCGTGGTCAATTTGAAGCAGATGGTGGCGTTGGCTATGTCATTGGTGCCGCATTCGAAAAACCAGAGATCGCATTACGTGTCGCGCTGACATATCAGTCAAAGATCAACCATGATCTAAGCACAACAGAAACTGTTAGTGGTGCACCAGTCACAGCAGGGCCAAGCGATACGCGCGTGCAGACACCAGAAAGCCTGAACTTGGAATTCCAAAGCGGCATTGCAAAAGACACCTTGGTGTTCGGCTCGATCCGCTATGCACGTTACAGCGATACAATCGTGTCGCCAGCGTTTTTTGGCAGCCGTACAGGTGGCGCAAGCCTAACCGATATCGAAGATTCCACAGACTACGAAATTGGTATCGGTCGTCGCTTCAATGATCAGTGGTCCGGTTCGATCGCATTTGGTTACCAGCGGGAAAATGGTGACAAACTTGTATCGCCACTCTCGCCTACAGATGGCGCAAAGTACGTGTCTCTTGGTGCCAAATTTCAGGCCTCCGAGCGCATGGATATCTCTGCGGGCATTCGCTACACCAAACTGGGTGATGCACAGGCTGCTACACGCGGCGTAGGTCAAGCGTCTTTCGCGAATAATGACGCCATTTCTGTAGGCTTCAAGATTGGCTACAACTTCTAATCATAGCCAGACCAAACCAAAAGAAACCCGGCACAGCGATGTGTCGGGTTTTTTTGTGCCTTGCGCATGAACCGGGTCGCAACACCCGTAAGCTTTGGCTAAAGCTGCCTTATGACAGATCAAAAAACCATCTCATCGCGCGCATGGGCAGAAATGCTGCTGCTGGCCCTGTTGTGGGGTGCGTCATTCTTAAGTGTACGTGTGGCCTTAGATGAAATCGGACCGCTGACATCTGTGGCACACCGCGTGGGATGGGCGATGATCGCGCTTTGGATTGCAGTCTTGGTGATGCGCTTGCCCCTACCCCGTGATCCACGCGTCTGGGGGGCTTTTTTGGTGATGGGCCTGATGAACAATGTGATCCCCTTTGGTCTTATGGCGTGGGGGCAATTGCATATCGAAAGCGGTTTGACCTCGATCCTCAATGCGGCAACGGCAATATTCGGGGTTTTGGCCGCCGCCATCTTTTTTGCAGATGAACGCCTGTCGATGCGCAAGGCCGTTGGTGTTGCGCTGGGGTTTGCCGGCGTTGCCACCGCAATTGGCCTCGAGAATCTACGTGACTTTGACATCCGTTCGCTTGCGCAATTGGCGGTGATCGCGGGCACTATTTCTTATGCCCTTGCTGGCGTTTGGGCGCGCAAAATGCTGGCCGGCCAACCACCGCAACTCGCAGCGGCTGGCATGGTAACAGGGGCGGCAGTGATCATGTTGCCCACCGCGTGGATCGTTGAAGGGCCGCTGACACTTAACCTTCAAACGCCGACATTGCTCGCGATTGGGTATTATTCACTGGCGGCAACTGCATTCGCCTATCTGCTCTATTACCGTGTGCTTGGCATGGCGGGCAGCGGCAATCTGATGCTGGTCACCCTCTTGGTTGCCCCAGTTGCTATCATTCTAGGGGCCTTGTTCCTGAACGAAACACTGCGCCCTGCCGCCTATGGCGGATTTGCATTGCTTGCACTTGGATTACTTGTGCTTGATGGCCGCATCTGGCGTCTGCTGCGTGGCTGGGGTAATCAGGGCAAAACCTGAACAACGGACCTGACGATATGCTGTATTCCTCTGCTCAAGAATGGCGCGATGCGCGGCACCGCAAAGTTTTGGTCTTTGCGATGTCCGGACTGGGTAAAACCCATCTTTCTGGGTTGCTGCGTGGGTCGTGCGATTGGTTTCACTATTCCATCGATTACCGCATCGGTACGCGATATCTGGGTGAGACCATCACCGACAATGCCAAAGCCGAAGCCATGAAGGTGCCGTTTCTGCGCGATCTGTTACTGAGCGATAGTATCTATATTGGCTCAAACATCACCTTTGAAAACCTGAGCCCCGTTGCCACATGGCTCGGCAAACCCGGTGATCCCGCAAAAGGTGGACTGGCGATGGCTGAATACAGCAAACGCCAAGAGGCGTTTCGCGAGGCCGAGATCGCTGCGCTGATGGATACAGGGCACTTTGCGACACGCGCGCAATCCCTATACGGATATGACCATTTCATATGTGATACCGGTGGTTCGATCTGTGAATGGGTTGATCCCTCAGACCCGGATGACCCTTTGCTCAACGCGCTATCCGAAGAATGTCTGCTGATCTGGATCAAAGGCGACGAGGCCCATACCCAAGAGTTGATCCGTCGATTTGACAAAGCGCCAAAACCAATGGCCTACCAGCCTGAGTTTCTACTGCGTGTATGGCAGGAATATCTTAAAGAAAACAACTGCTCAGAGGGTGATGTTGATCCAGATGCATTCATCCGTTGGACCTATGCCCAAGCCCTGTCGCATCGCCAGCCGCGCTATGAGGCGATGTCGACATGGGGCATCACAGTAACGGCGGATCAAATCAGCGCACTGCACGGTGAGGCCGACTTTGTCGATTTGGTTGCAGACTGCCTTTGACATCCCCACATAAACGGATCGAAAGATCACCACCTGTCTCAAGCACGTGATTGAGCCGGACTGGAAAACAGTTAACGATCAAACTACCTATACGAGAACACCTACAAGGATACGTCCTCATGCCTATCAAAATTCCAGCTGCCCTGCCCGCCTTTGACGTATTGTCGCAAGAAGGTGTGATGGTTGTGGATGAAGATCTGGCGGCACGACAGGACATCCGGCCGTTGCGGATTGCGTTACTCAATTTGATGCCAAAAAAGATCCAAACCGAAAACCAGTTTGCCCGCTTGATTGGTGCCACGCCGTTGCAAATCGAACTGACACTGCTGCGCATGTCGGACCATCAGACACGCAATACCACAGCAGAGCATATGGAAAGCTTTTATCGGCCCTTTGACGAGGTAACCAATGAGAAATTTGATGGTTTGATCATCACAGGCGCACCCATTGAACATATTCCGTTCGATGATGTGACTTATTGGGACGAACTGACCCGCGTGATGAACTGGACGCAGACCAATGTACATTCCACCTTTGGCGTCTGTTGGGGGGCGATGGCGATGATCCATCATTTCCATGGCGTGAAAAAGCACTTGTTGGACCACAAGGCATTTGGCTGTTTCCGCCATCAAAACCTTGTACCTGCATCACCATATCTGCGCGGCTTTTCTGACGATTGCGTCGTGCCTGTGTCGCGTTGGACAGAGATGAAACAGGACGAGGTTGATGCAAAACCTGCGTTAGTCACCTTACTGGGCAGTGATGAGGTTGGCCCCTGTTTGATCCAAGACCCGGATCATCGCGCCCTCTATGTCTTTAATCATTTTGAGTATGACCGCGATACGCTGAAACAAGAATATGATCGTGATGTGGCTGAAGGCGTACCAATCAATGTGCCGTGTAATTATTACCCCTCTGATGATCCAAGCGTGACACCGACCAATCGCTGGCGCAGTCACGCGCATCTGCTTTATGGCAATTGGATCAATGAGATATATCAATCCACACCTTTCGAGATGAGTGATATTGGGCGTTAAAATGTTGACCTTTTTGGGCCTGATTGCCGCACTCGTTGCGGCGACACAGTGGCGTGCGTTCACACGTGAAGCTGCCGCTGAACGGGCATATCCGGTGACCGGGCAAATTATCACTGTCGACGGTGTCGCTGTGCATGCCCAAGTGATGGGATCAGGCCCTGATCTGGTGTTGATCCACGGTGCGAGCGGTAATTTACGTGACTTCACGTATCAGTTCACAGACCGCTTAACTGACAGCTACCGGGTTATTGCGTTTGATCGTCCCGGTTTGGGCTGGACCGATCGTTTGCCGGGGAACAAGGGCGCTTGGAATGCCAGTGCCGAGACACCCCAAGACCAAGCTGCAGTGTTGCAAAAAGCCGCTGACAAAATTGGCGTTAAGAACCCCATTGTGCTGGGGCATTCTTATGGCGGTGCTGTGGCTTTGGCTTGGGGGTTGGTGCGGACGGATGAAACAGCAGCGCTTGTTCTGGTGTCGGCTGCTGCTGAACCGTGGCCGGGTGACTTGGGCTGGCTCTATCAGGTGACCAGTTCGGGCCCGGGTGGCGCGTTACTGGTGCCGCTGGCGACTGCGTTCCTCCCCGAGAAAGCCGCAGATAGTAGTATTGTTGCCATCTTTGCACCACAAGACGTGCCGAAGGGCTACGCTGAATTTGTCGGCCCTGGCCTTACGCTGCGTCGGGAAAGCACACGTGCAAATGCGCAGCAAGTCAATGGGTTATTTCCTCATATCGTTGATATGAAAGCGCAATATCAGACACTGACCATGCCAATTGAAATGCTACACGGCGATGCCGACACCATTGTGCCAGCTGATATTCACGCCAAAGTGCTGATCAACGATGTACCAAATGGGGCCCTCACCATGTTGCCGGGGATGGGTCACATGCCACATCATACTGACCCACAGGCCGTAGTCGATGCAATTGATCGTGCGGCATCACGTGCGGGTTTGCGTTAATCGCATTAACATCCCATATAGAGTTCAGACCTAAGTTTTCAGGAGGCCACATGGACCTGCCCTTTGATGGCGCGATCAGCGCGTTTTTTGAGAATGACGCGCCCAAGGATATCCGCGATGGCTTGCGCCGTGCGGACAAAGACGATGTATTAACATCCTCATATCCGCATTCTGAAAAGCTATCTAGAAAGCGGTATGAAAAAGATTACGATAAATTGCAGATCGAATTGGTTAAGCTGCAATCATGGGTTCGCGACAGTGGCACACGCATCGCAATGGTGTTTGAAGGTCGTGATGCTGCTGGCAAAGGCGGCACCATCAGCCGTATCCGCGAAAACCTTAACCCACGTGCAGCCCGCGTTGTGGCCCTGTCTAAACCAACTGAAACCGAACAAAGTGAATGGTATTTTCAGCGCTATATCAAGCACCTGCCCTCTGCCGGTGAAATCGTGTTCTTTGATCGTAGTTGGTACAACCGCGGTGTTGTGGAACCTGTGTTTGGCTTTTGCACCGATGCGCAGCGCGAACATTTCTTTACCCAAGTGAACCCGTTTGAAGCAATGCTGGCCGAAGATGGCACGTATATCTTCAAATTCTGGTTGAATGTCTGTCGCGGCGAACAATTGCGCCGCATGTTGGCACGAGAACGTGATCCCTTAAAGCAATGGAAACTGAGCAGCATTGACGTCAAAGGCTTGGCGAAATGGGACGCTTATACAACAGCGATCCGTGACACGTTACAACGCACCCACACCGACGCTGCGCCTTGGACGATCATCCGATCGGATGACAAACGCCGTGCGCGCCTAAATGCCATGCGTGTGGTGTTACATGCATTCGAGTACCCACAAAAAAACGCCAAAGCGATTGGTAAAATAGACACCACGATCTGTGGTGGACCGGACATCTGGGATGCCTAAACGTGGCTATCATCACGGCAATCTCAAACAGGCACTGATTGATGCAGCGCTTGAACTGATTGAGTTGCGCGGACCAACCGGGTTTACCCTATCTGAGGCTGCCAAACAGGCGGGTGTAACCCCTGCTGCGGTGTATCGTCATTTTGAGGGTCGCGAAGATCTTATCGCTGAAGGTGCGATGCAGGGCTATGAGATTTTTGCAGATCTGATGGAGTTTGCCTATAAGTCCGGCCAACCCTCTGCCCTTAAGGCATTTGAGGCGACCGGGCGTGCCTATCTTGCGTTTGCGCGCAAATATCCCGGCCATTACATCGCGATGTTCGAAAGCGGCATTTCGGTGAACCGCACACCTGAATTGGCGTCTGTTGCTCATCGCGCCAACGGGGTGCTTGAACAAGCCGCCGATGATCTAAGCCAACACATTCCCGCCGACAAACGCCCACCAGCATCAATGTTTTCGGCCCATATCTGGGCACTGAGCCACGGCGTTGTGGAACTGTTTGCCCGTAATTCGCCGGGCCGCGCATCCCCTTTTCCACCCGAAGAACTGCTCGAAAGCGGGATTGGGATTTATCTGCGCGGATTGGGGCTTGTCGATCCAGATGGCTAGGTGCATTGCACCGCATCCGAGGGTGTGGATGCTTTTGACCACCTCAGATCGGCGTGCTAAATAAATGGCAACAATAAGGGACGGAAAATGTCAGATACTGCAAAGCAATTTCGTCGCAACCTTAAGGCAAAGATTCGCTATTATCTGCAATTGGGTATGTCGCGCAGCCGCATCAAATCATATCTGTTTGACCTCATGCCCTACGCCACCGACCGGCCGCTGATCCGTGTCGGCGGTTCGGGTGATGGCGGTTATCTCCTGCCTGACGCTATGGATGGGCTGGTCGCGTGTTTTTCGCCCGGTGTGGACGACACGATGACCTTTGATTTGGAAATTATGAACCGTGGCGTTCCCTGTTTTCTGGCGGATGCATCCGTTGATGGACTGGCGCAGGATCACGCCCTTGCCACCTTCGACAAAGTCTTCCTTGGCCCTAAAACCGAGGGGATATTTATCTCTCTTGATGATTGGGTGGCGCGTTATGCACCAACGCAGGGCGATTTGATCCTGCAAATGGACATTGAGGGTGCCGAATATACCACCCTGCCCGCGACCAGTGATGAAACCCTAAAGAGGTTCCGCATTATCGTGTTGGAACTACACAATCTTGAAAAGGTATTCAGCAACGCGAGTTTGACCAAGTATCAGACCTTTATCGATGCGATTTTGAAGCATTTTACCGTTGTTCATACCCACGGAAACAACAACACGTCCAAGATATCGGCGGGCGGTATTACTGTCCCAAGTGCATTGGAAATTACCTTGCTGCGGAATGACTTTGTGAAAAACCCGACATTGCAAACACAATTGCCGCATCCACTGGATGAACCAAACGTACAAACCCAACCTGATAATGTGATACCGTCAAACTGGGCTACTTACGGCACACACTAGGAAAACCGCAAACACCTGCCCAACGAAAAAGGCCGCTCCAATCTGGGGCGGCCTTTTCCAATGTCGTATGTGTAAAACTTAACGCTTTGAGAACTGGAAGCTCTTACGCGCTTTGGCCTTACCGTATTTCTTACGTTCCACAACGCGGCTGTCGCGTGTGAGGAAACCGGCTGCTTTCAATGCGCCGCGCAAGGAGGGTTCATAAAGCTGCAATGCTTTGGAAACACCGTGCTTAACCGCACCCGCTTGACCGGACAGACCACCGCCTTTGACCGTTGCAACAACGTCAAACTGATCAACGCGATCGGTGATTGAGAAAGGCTGTGCAAGGATCATCTGCAAAACCGGGCGCGCAAAATATTCGTTCTGCGGCTTGCCGTTTACAGTTACTTTACCAGAACCTGGCTTGATCCAAACGCGGGCAACCGCATCTTTACGCTTGCCTGTGGCATAAGCACGGCCAAGCGCGTCACGAACGGGTTCGCGTGGGGTCAATTCGACTTCTGGAGTTGCGGCAACGCCTGCAACTTCGGCCAAATCTTCGAGTGTGTTGATTTCGTCAGCCATGCTCATGCACTCCGCGTGTTTTTAGAGTTCATTGATTTCACATCAAGAACGACAGGGCTTTGCGCCTCGTGACCATGCTCTGTGCCTGCATAAACGCGCAGGTTGGTCATGATCTGACGTGACAAACGGTTGCCAGGCAACATGCGTTTAACCGCTTGGGTCACGATACGCTCTGGGTGCTTGCCATCGAGGATCATCTGCTTGGTACGCTCTTTGATACCGCCCGGATGGCCTGTGTGCCAATAGAACATTTCTTCGCGCTTCTTACCGGTCATCTGGACCTTCTCAGCATTGATAACGATGACGTTGTCGCCGCAATCCATGTGAGGTGTGAAAGAAGGCTTGTGCTTACCGCGCAAGCGCGTGGCAATAATCGATGCAAGACGGCCCAAAACAACGCCTTCAGCGTCGATAATGATCCATGTCTTGTCGATGTCTGCCGGTGTTGCAGAAAAGGTTTTCATCGGAATTTCCCGTTTGGTGGTGAAAGCAATGCCAAACGGGCGATGCCTTCGTGTGATGGGCGGGTTATAAACGTACTATATGCCACGTCAAGCATGAGTAACTTGAATTTATTATTCAAAATCAGCGACTTACAAATTAGGTATCATATTACCCCACAAGGCAGTGCAAAAGATCACACAGATATCTGCTCTGGCGGGTTATCCAACAAATCACGCAACCGCACCAGTGCGGCTTGAAAATTCTCCATTCTCACACCTGCATTGATCGCAAGACGTACTTTGTGACGAACGCGTGCGTCCCTGCCCGCAAATTCCTCGGCGGGGCGCACGGGCACATCTGCGGCCTCTGCTGCTTGGCAGAACGCACTGGCCCGCCAACCATAGGGCAGCGTGAGCCACAAAAACGGCACGTCCGGCCGGGCGTTCACCTCATAACCAGCCAGTGCGGCAACCGCTGCTTCGATATATGTGCCATATATTTCGCGTGCCCGCGCAGTCAGGATGTTCACCCGTGGATCAGCCAGCAACAACGCGGCTAAATCCAGCATCGGCGTGGGCAATCCAAAAAACCCATGTTCTTTCGCGCGCCGCAATACAGTTGTCTTACCCTCCGGGGCCACAGCAAAGCCCAACCGAACAGCTGGTGTAAGCGTCTTTGCAACTGAGGACACATACCACCCTCGCTCAGGGGCCAGCATGCGATAACTGGCATCGCGGTCTTCACCCATGCGATAACAATCGTCTTCCAGTATTTGCAAATCATGGGCCCGCGAAACGGCAACCAATTCTTTGCGACGTTCGATTGGAGTACTCAGCACAGTTGGGTTGTGCACCTCTGGCGAAGTGCACAGCACTTGCGCTTCACATCCCCGCGCAGCAGCATCCAAAGCATCAGGGATGATACCGTGTTCATCCATCGCCACAGGCACCACATCGGCGCGCAGCAATTCAGCTGCACGCCGAAAGCCAGGGTATGCCAGTTCTTCGACCAAAACCGTGGGGCGACGGCCACTTAATATGGCTTGCAATACTAGAAAAATACCATGCTGCCCGCCCAGTGTCATGACGATATCCTCGGCCTCAAGGGGGCCCAGCGGCGTCCCGGACAGCCATTGCAACGCCGCTTTTCGTGCCGGAATGGCAGTTTTTCGGGTGGGATAATGCATCACGCCTGATGCGGGATCAGAGGCGACTTTGGCCAGCAACTCTCTAATCAATTCAGCCTGACCAATGCTTGGCAAAACCGGCGAAAACATGTTGACGCGGTACATTTCATGCGGGCTGTTGTGAGCCAAAGCATCAATTTCAATTGGAATATAAGGAACGTCTGTTTGGGGTGCCGCCACATATGTGCCGCGCCCCACTTCGGCCTTCAACACCATCTCATCTGTTAAGATTGTGTAAGCGCGTGCAACCGTGCCAGGCGTAATGCCCAACTTCCATGCCAAATCGCGCACTGGCGGCAACTTGTCCCCGACAGATAAGTCACCATTCGCAATGGCCGTGCGAATGGTTGTGACAACCGCCTTGTATTTCGGTCCTGCCTGAACAGGCATCTCTGGTTGCCAAATTGTACCCATTACAATGTTTACCTAGCCATTCTGAGTTTATCTTTGTACCAATAATATGTAGCGCATTGCTGCATTGTGTCAATACAATTTAAACAAAGGAGTTCCCCATGACACACGCATTGACCCTCTCTTCTGAGATGATGACCACCCTTAACACCCGCGGCCTGCCCGTTGCGGCACTTTTGGCGGTGAAATTTGCGGTCTGCGTGACGAAATGGGCCACACGCCGCAACACACGCCGGGCACTTAAGCAATTGCAGCCATGGCAGTTACGCGATGTGGGACTAACACGGGATGAGGCTTTGACGGAGGCGTCGCGCGTGTTCTGGAAAGCATAACATCCCTGTGGTGACTTCCAGACCTCTTCGACTTGGGCCGGGCTAACCCCCGGCCCTTTTTTATTTCAACTCAACGGTTTGGGCGGGATTGCATAGGTTAGGCTGGCCCGCGCCACTGGTTTGTCTAACCCTTCTGAATAAATCAGCACGTCTGTGACAGACAGTAACTTGCCCAGCTTCAAAAGCTGCGCCTTGGCAATCAAATGCGCCCCAGCCGCAGGTTTGCGCATAAAATCAATCGAACAATTCGTCGTCACCGCCAAGGCTTGCGGCCCGATCTGTGACAGCGTGACCAAATAGGCCGCAACATCTGCCAATGCGAACATTGACGGGCCAGAAATTGTACCCCCCGGTCGCAGATGCTTATTTGCGGTTAACAAACGCATGGTAATCTCGCCCTCACCCACATGATCAACGGCAAAGTCATCGGCCACTTGGTCAAACACTTCGCGCATAAACACGGTTAACGCCTCTGCATCCATCATTACGGCCATGCTTGTTCTCTCCTACTCTATCGCCCTAGACTTGGCCTAAATCACGGACGGAGGGCAAGATGACAATTTTACAAGTTGAGGTACGCGGTGCAGTGGCGCACCTCACGATGAACGCGCCAGAGCGCTTAAATGCTCTGTCAGATGAAATGTTGGTAGCTTTGCAAACGACCTTGAATACGATCGCTGCGGACACGCAGGTTCGAGTCGTGGTTATTGCAGGTGCGGGCAAAGCGTTCTGCGCAGGCCATGATCTGCGGCAAATGACAGCAATGCGCGAAAATGCCGATGGTGGGGTTGCGGCGTTCAAAGACTTGTTTGACCGTTGCGCAGCTGTGATGGCGCGTATCCAGTCGATGCCTCAGCCCGTCATCGCGCAGGTTCATGGGATCGCGACAGCCGCGGGGTGCCAGTTGGTTGCTACTTGTGATCTGGCTGTGGCGGCAACAGGCACACGGTTCGGCGTGAACGGCGTCAACATAGGGTTGTTTTGTTCAACCCCTATGGTCGCCCTATCGCGCAATATCCAGCGTAAGAAGGCCTTTGAGATGCTGGTAACGGGCGATTTCATCGACGCCAACCGCGCCGAAGAACTGGGGTTGATCAATCGCGTGGTTGATCCCGATGATCTGGAGTCCGAAACCATCGCCCTCGCCGATCAAATTGCGTCTAAACTCGGCTCCGCAGTGAAATTAGGCAAAACTGCCTTTTATCAGCAAATTCAAATGCCAATTGATCAAGCCTATGCCTACACTGGTGACGTTATGGTTGAAAATATGCAGAACAAAGACACCGTTGAGGGCATCAATGCCTTCCTTGAGAAACGAGACCCCGAGTGGTCCCAGTGATTGTTTCCAAATTCGTGGTTAATTGTTCGCAATTTTGTTCTAGCAAATTGGGCAGAAATGGGGCATCAATAGGGCAAGGCCGAAACGCCTTATAGATTTTGGGTCGCCGACGGCGGAAGGTCCCTCCAGGTCAGCCTCTCACTGATCGACCGTTACCGCAGCGGCGACCCCAAAAATCTCTCTCCCCCCACTTCAGGCGAATAAGAACATCACTTCCTGTTGCCTATATGCGCACCCTGCCCTACATCGCGGGTCATGACAGATACACTCCACATCATCGGCGGCGGCATGGCCGGATCAGAGGCCGCTTGGCAGGCTGCAAATGCAGGAATTTCCGTGGTAATCCACGAAATGCGCCCCAAGGTCGGCACATTTGCCCATCAGACCGGGCTTTTGGGCGAAATGGTGTGTTCCAATTCGTTCCGCTCGGATGACAGCGAACAAAACGCGGTTGGCTTGCTGCATTGGGAAATGCGCGCGGCTAATGGGTTGATCATGGCAACCGCCGACAAACACAAGATCCCTGCCGGCGGTGCCTTGGCGGTGGATCGCGACCCATTTGCGCAATCGGTGACAGATGCGTTGATGGCGCACCCGAATATCACAATTGAATATGGTGAAATCACCGAATTGCCCAAGGATGGTCATTGGATCATCGCCACCGGGCCCCTGACATCTGGTTCTTTGGCCGAGGCGATTGCCGCCCAAACCGGTGCGGAAGCCTTGGCGTTTTTCGACGCCATCGCCCCAATCGTTTATTTCGACAGCATCAACATGGAAAAAGCATGGATGCAGTCGCGTTATGACAAGGGCGAGACCGAAGAAGAACGGACCGCCTATCTGAACTGCCCAATGGATAAAGAAACATATGAAGCGTTCATTGACGCGCTGTTGGCCGCAGACAAGACTGAATTCCGCGAAGGCGAAACCGCTGGGTATTTTGACGGCTGCCTGCCCATAGAAGTGATGGCAGAACGGGGTCGTGAAACCCTGCGCTTTGGCCCAATGAAGCCCGTTGGCCTGACCAATGAACATCAACCAGACGTCAAAGCCTATGCTGTTGTGCAGCTACGCCGCGACAACAAATTGGGCACGCTGTACAATATCGTCGGCTTTCAAACCAAGATGAAGTACGGCGCGCAAGCTGATGTTTTAAAAATGATTCCCGGCCTTGAGGATGCAAAATTTGCACGCCTTGGCGGTATCCATCGCAATTCATTTATCAACTCGCCCACCTTGCTGGATGATCAGATGCGTCTGCGTTCACAGCCCAATATTCGTTTTGCCGGGCAGATCACTGGCGTCGAAGGCTACGTTGAAAGCGCCGCCATGGGCCTACTTGCCGGTCGTATGGCCGTGGCTGAAATCAACGGCGAAGAAATCAGCGCGCCGCCAAATACAACGGCGATGGGTGCCTTAATCACCCATATCACAGGCGGTGCCGAGGCAAAGACATTCCAGCCGATGAACGTGAATTTTGGCCTGTTTCCCCCTGTTGAAGGTCTAAAGTCAGGCCGTCGCGGTCGCAAAGATCGCTACAAGGCCTACACCGACCGTGCCAAAGTCGACTGGCAAAGCTGGCTGGAAAGATAACACTGGACGCTTTGCCTGTTCCTTCGTAGTTTTTTCGGATGAGTGAAAATTTTCTCGACAAAGCATATGGCGCACGCGACGCGGCATCGACACGCAAATTATATGATGACTGGGCAGCCAGCTATGAAGCTGAAATAGCCGAAAATGGCTATGCTACACCGCGCCGTTGCGCTGAGGCACTGGCGAAGTTTAGCGATGATCCAACCCTGCCGATCCTCGATTTTGGTTGTGGTACTGGATTGTCGGGATTGGCCCTTAAACTTGCCGGATTCACAACGATTGATGGTGTTGATCTGTCCAAAGATATGTTGGCGCAGGCAACGGACAAGGATGTTTACCGATCCCTTAATCAGATCGAAGCGGGTGCCGCCTTGTCCCACAAACCGGGAGACTACGCCGCAATCGCAGCCATTGGCGTGATCGGCGCGGGTGCTGCTCCAATTTCAACCTTTGACACGTTGATGAAGGGGTTGACCAAAGGCGGATTTCTGGTGTTTTCCTTCAATGATCATGCCCTTGAGGACAAAGCAAATGAGGGGCGTATCAATGAATGGACTGATTGCGGTGCCGCGCGGTTATTGTTTCGCGAACATGGAGATCACCTGCCCGGAATTGACTTGAAGTCCAACGTATATGTGATTGAAAAAAATTGACCTTTCGCACACGTTTTGCGCCATCGCCCACAGGGCCATTGCATCTGGGTCATGCGTATTCTGCGCTGTTGGCCTATGATATGGCAAGGGCTGAGGGCGGCGAGATTCTGCTGCGTATTGAGGACATCGACCAATCCCGCGCCCGCCCGGAATGGGAGGCGCAGATTTACGATGATCTGGGGTGGTTGGGCGTGTCATGGTCTCAACCTGTCATGCGACAATCAGAACAACAGGCGCGTTACGATGCGGCACTTGATCAGCTTTGGGAACAGGGTTTTCTTTATGCCTGCACCTGTACGCGGGCAGACATAAAAGCAGCTTTGAACGCACCTCAAGAAGGGTCACCTTTGCTGGGGCCGGATGGTGTTATCTATCCTGGTACATGCCGACCACATAAGCCTTCAAACATCGGTCCAAGGCCAGATGCCGTACTGCGTTTAAATATGCTAATGGTACTGCAAGCCCTTGATATAGATCATATTTCCTTTCAGGAGACAGGGGCTGGCCCCAATGGTGAAATGGGCAACATGGCCTACGGTGATATGATCCAAACTGTGGGTGACATCGTTCTGGCCCGACGTGATATGGGCACCTCTTATCATCTATCGGTGGTTTTGGATGATGCAGCCCAAGACATCACACATGTAGTGCGTGGGGAGGATTTGTTTGAAGCAACAAAAATCCATGTGGTTCTGCAAAGACTGCTTAAATTGCCCACGCCGATCTATCACCACCACAAGTTAATCCGTGACGATCAGGGAAAACGCCTTGCCAAACGTGATGATGCGCGCGCGATTTCCCTCTACCGAAAGGAAGGCGCAACACCGGAAGATATTCGTTCTATCATAGGGCCTTAGAGCGCGACCTTAACCCGGCAAGCTGCGCCAAGGTTTGGGCATGATCACCCAGCGACCGTTCAGATACATCAACCCATCAAACGCCAAGCCCAAGGTTTCGCCGGCTTCAATAAACTTAAAACGTACAATCGGTACATCGATCTTAAAGTATTGCAGCACGTCTTTGTAACCACCCGGGAACTCATCCAATACGGGTTGTTTTTCAAGCAACGCGCGGGTGGTTGTGTAGACCACCAGAATGTCATTGTGGTCTGCTTTGGGGCCAAAGGCGGTTCCCGGTCCCATCTGTTCTTGATAACTTGCCCACATCGCTGTTGCCAAAGGTTCGGCATAGACCGCTTTCACCTCCGCTTCGGTTGGCAGGATCGCTTGGGTCAAGGCGCGTAAATCAGCGCCGGGTTGTAGGAATTCCATCAGCAAGGCGCGTACTTCTGCCTCACTGCCCGGTGCAGCGGCTTGGGACGCTGGTGCGGTATCCTTAGGACGGCTGCTCGCCTCAACCAAGGCCAAGATACTCGCGTTTGGGTTGGCCTGACAGACCCGGGCAAGGTTACCGATCAACACCGCATTATTGTTGCTATCAACTGGGCGCACAGTGTCAGCGCGCGCGGCAATAAATCCAAATGTCCACGCTGCGATCATCGCCTGATCTGCATCGCTCGCGTTCCCCAAAATGGTTGTACAATTACCATTTGGATCAAAGCCAACAGTCTGCGCATGTGCCATCTGGCCAAAACCAGCCGCACACAAAAGCGCGCCAAGTGTCGCCGTTACCTTGTTCATAGCGTCATCCCTCGTCCCCAGACCTTATCTATTCAAAGGCTAGCGCAAGGATCACTGTTTGGCAAAACATCACATCGGTTTAGACAATTCGACCTCACTGCCACCGTCGACACTGGTGTAAAAACAACTACGTCGTCCAGTGTGACAGGCGGGCCCGGTTTGGCGCACCATGATCAGCAGACAATCGCGGTCACAATCAAAGCGTAGATCAACCAATTCCTGAACGTGTCCACTGGTTGCACCTTTGATCCAGAATTCTTGGCGTGAGCGGCTCCAATAGGTCACGCGACGGGTTTCAAGGGTTTGTGCAATGCTCTGTGCGTTCATCCACGCCAGCATCAGCACCTCCTTGGTTTCTTCATCCTGCGCAATTGCAGGGATCAGCCCGGCTTCGTTAAAGGTCAAACTTGATGGATCAAATGCCATGGTCCGGCACCTCGCTGAAAAGTTTTTTGCATCTTTGGTCTGGGGGCTTATGTAGGCATTGAAAGACAAAAGGAACAGCCATGTCGGGCGACACTGATCTGATCAAACTATATTCAGCGCGCATTTTGGCGCTGGCCGCGGATATTCCGCATCTGGGTCGCCTTGAGGCGCCAGATGCAACCGTTAAACGCCGCTCTCCCTTGTGTGGGTCGACCGTTACTGTGGATGTTGTGGTTCAAGACGGCCATTTGGCGCAATTGGGCCAGGATGTGAAAGCCTGTGCTTTGGGCCAAGCCGCCGCTGCCGTGACAGGTGCAGCAGCTTTAAACGCAACAATACAACAGATCGAAACAGCGCGGGATCAATTGCGCGCGATGTTGAAGGACAAGGGCCCAGTCCCAGATGCGCCATTTGACGGGTTTGAAGTTTTAACCCCTGCTGTTGAATATAAAAACCGGCACGCATCTATCATGTTGAGTATCGAGGCAATTGCCGAAGCGATGCAGAAATCACAGGTCATTGATAATATTGACAAAATGTAAGCCAACTACTCACCCATCTTACATCCGTGGCTTGGCTCTGCATCTCGAGATGTAGGACATAGATCGTTTGAAGGTTGGAGGTTTAAGGTTAAACGAAGCACCGTGTCGTTTCTTTTACAGGCCTAACGCCATGGCTGGCTTACAGCACAAAAAAAACGCCGCACATCCCGGCTTGGGATGGCGGCGCAGGAAAAGCGTTCCTCATGTGGGACCCGGAAGTATCTGGGGGAAAACCCCGAACCGACATAAGACAGGCAGTGTCAGTCGGTTGCATCAATTTGGGACGGATGCATCAGATAAGCGGCATGAGAGCGCAGGCAGAAATCAAACAAAAGCAGGCAGATGTAGTCCGACAAAAAGCATCACAATCAAAGCCGCTGCACCAATGGCATCTTGCAAGATTGTATCTTGCGACCGGGTTGCGATGGTCTTGAGTGTCTTGAGCGTTGTCATTCTATCTCTCCGTCTTTGTTGCACCTTTGTTCTCATTTTATTAACCCCATGTAAAGAACTAAATGAGAACATTTGCGAACAAAGTGGCTTTCCCAGACTAACCCACTGAAATTAAACGGATCGCTTCATCCTGCCGCATCAGCCACAATAATAGCCGAGTCGCCTGCCCGCGCGGCGATGTCAGATCAGGGTCATCATGCAGCAATTTACGTGCGTCTGATTGCGCAACAGCCATCAATCCTGCCTGTCGTTCCAAATCGGCCACCCGGAAACGTGGTACACCTGATTGTGCGGTGCCGATCAAATCACCAGTACCACGCATTTTTAAGTCAGTTTCAGCAATGACAAAGCCATCTTCGGTTTCACGCAAAACTTCCAAACGTAGTCGACCAGTTTCGCTTAAGGGCGATTGATACATCAACAAACACGTCGAGGCACCCTGCCCACGCCCGACCCGACCGCGTAATTGGTGCAATTGCGCCAACCCAAAGGTTTCCGCGCGCTCGACGACCATGATGGTGGCATTGGCCACATCAACACCCACTTCAATCACAGTGGTTGCAACCAAGACTTGTGTTTCGCCGTTCTGAAACGCCCGCATTGCAGCGTCTTTTTCCGCAGGTGGCATTTGCCCATGCACCAACCCAACAACGCCTTCACCAAAGGACGCGCGTAGACGTTTGAACCGTTCCTCCGCTGCAATCAGGTCGCTGACTTCGCTTTCCTCGACCAGTGGACAGACCCAATAACATTGTCGCCCTTCAGAAATAGCCGACCGCAACCGGCCCACAACCTCATCAATACGTTCAGTGCTGACCAAAGCCGTCCTGATTGTTTGACGTCCGGGTGGTTTTTCATCCAGCACCGACACATCCATGTCCCCGTACTGCGCCAATGCCAGCGAGCGCGGAATGGGGGTGGCGGTCATCACCAATACATCTGCCTGCCGCCCCTTTTTGCCCAGCTCCAACCGTTGGCGCACCCCAAATCTGTGCTGTTCATCGACAACGGCCAAACGCAGGTCGTGAAATTCAACATCCGCCTGAAACACCGCATGGGTCCCGACAAGTATCTGAATATTACCTTGAACCAGTGCGGCAAGCTTGGCACGCCTTTCACCGCTCTTGTCGCGCCCCGTCAAAATCTCCAGCACAACGCCAGCCTCTTCGGCCAAGGGACGCAAACTTTGCAAATGTTGGCGCGCAAGGATTTCGGTGGGGGCCATCAACACGCCCTGCCCTCCAGCCTCTACCGCGCGTAACAATGCCATAAACGCGACCAAAGTTTTGCCTGCGCCAACATCCCCCTGAAGCAAACGGTTCATCCGATGATCACCTGCCATATCGGCGGTGATCTCAGCAATCGCGCGGGTTTGCGCGCCTGTAGGTGTGTAGGGCAATGCCGCAATCACACGCGCCTGTAGCTGTCCGTTACCTGTACTGGAACGCCCTTTTTTGCGGCGTTCCTGTTGGCGGGCCAACGCCAAAGTTACCTGATGGGCGAACAATTCATCATAGGCCAAACGCTCACGTGCGGGGGCTGTTGGGATCAGATCAGCCAATGATGTAGGATCATGCGCTGTGTTCAGTGCTTCGCTAAAACTGGGCCAGTTTGAATGTTCGGCTTGCCCTGGATCTATCCATTCTGACATCTCAGGCACGAGCGAAAGGGTGCCGCGCGTCGCTTTGTACATCAGTTTTTGGGTGATGCCAGAAGTCAGTGGATAAACCGGTTCGAATGCAGGAATTTGATCCGCGTCATCCTCTGCCACCGCGAAATCTGGATGCACCATCTGTGCAATACCATCAAACAGTTCAACCCGGCCCGACACGATCCGCCGCGACCCTTCAGGCAGCTGTTTTTTCCAATAATCCCCACGCGCATGAAAATAGACCAGTTGAAAACTGGTTTGAGCATCTTCGACATGGATGCGGTATGCACCGCCCCTATTAGGCGCGGCCCGATGTGTACCAATAGTCACAGCAACAGTCAGGGTCGCGGGCAAAATAGCATCTTTAACTGTGTCACTTAGCGCGCGATCAATGCCAGAATACGGCAGCGTAAACAATAAATCACGTGGTGCCTGAATGCCCAATTGCAGAAACAATTGCGCAGTTTTCGGCCCCACGCCATCCAGTGTTTCCATCCCTGCAAACAGAGGGAATAAAGGTTCAGGCCGCCCGGTCATACGGCGTTGATCAAGGCCAACCAGCCATCTTCATCCATAGTTTGCACACCAAGATCGGCAGCTTTTTTCGCCTTTGATCCCGCACCCGGCCCCGCGATCAATATATCCGTCTTGGCGCTGACAGAGCCAGAAACCTTGGCCCCCAACCTTTCGGCTCGTGCCTTGGCCTCAGCGCGAGTCATTTTTTCCAACGTGCCTGTGAACACGACCGTTTTGCCTGCTACTGGGCTGCCCGATGTATCAGCGCGTTCGGCCGGAATGATGTTAAGCTGTGCGACCAGTCGGTCAATTGATGCCCGTTCACCCGATTGTGCAAAGGCGCTGACCACAGATCCGGCCATGACTGCCCCGACACCGTCCACATCAATCAAATCGTCCCATGCTGGGCCTTCGTGCTTTTGCGCATCGACCATCGCCGCCTCAAATGCGTCCCATGTTTCATAATGCAGAGCCAACAGATTAGAGGCCGCATCGCCTACGTGGCGAATACCAAGCGCAAAAATCACTCGTCCTAATGGAATATTTCTTTTATCCTCAATACCCTGGAATAGGTTGTTGGCAGATTTTTCGCCCCACCCCTCACGGTTTTTCAATTGCTGAAGCCCCTGGCCATAACGATCTTTGAGCGTAAAAATATCAGCGGGTTCTTTGATCCAGCCATCGACATAGAATTGTTCGACCTGTTTGGCACCCATGCCCTCGATATCAAATGCGCCACGTGCAACAAAATGTTTCAATTTTTCAACAGCTTGTGCTGGGCAAATCAACCCGCCAGAGCACCTCCGCACGGCATCCCCCGGTTCACGCAACGCCTCACTATTACATTCGGGGCAGATGGCAGGGAATTGATACGGCACAGCATCAGTGGGGCGTTTGGACAAATCGACATCCGCGATTTTTGGAATCACATCGCCGGCGCGATATACCTGCACCCAATCGCCAACGCGAATATCTTTGCCACCTCGTATCTCTTGGCCTTTGCTGTCTAGGCCTTTGATATAATCTTCATTGTGCAAGGTCGCATTAGACACCACCACACCGCCAACCGTTACGGGTTGCAACCGCGCAACGGGTGAAAGTGCGCCAGTACGACCAACTTGAATATCGATCCCTTCCAACCGCGTCCAAGCCAATTCTGCGGGGAATTTATGTGCAATCGCCCAACGTGGTGTGGTTGAACGAAACCCAAGCCGATCTTGTAACGCCAGATCATCAACCTTGTAGACCACACCATCAATATCGTAGCCCAGTGTCGCACGTTGCTCTTCGATTTTTGCGTAATGCGCCAGCATGGCCTCTGGTCCATCACAAAGCACCGTGAGCGGGTTGGTGGAAAACCCTAGTTCTTTCAATCGCGTGATGGCACCCATCTGTGTTGGTGCCAAAGGGTCAGACAGCGCACCCCAAGCATATGCAAAGAATCGCAATGGACGTGATTTTGTGATCTCAGCGTCCAACTGTCGTAACGATCCGGCGGCGGCATTACGTGGGTTTGCAAAAACCTTACCCCCCCGTTCAGATTGCCGTTCGTTCAGCGCCGTGAAATCTGCATGGCTCATGTAGACTTCGCCGCGTACCTCTAACACTTTGGGGCAATCTTGCAGCGTATGTGGGATATCTGAAATTGTAAGTGCATTGCTGGTGACGTTTTCACCTACCGCGCCGTCACCACGTGTAACAGCATGAACCAATTGCCCATCCTCATACCGCAAAGACAAGGATAAGCCGTCGATCTTTGGCTCAGCGGTAAAACCCAGATCAGTGTCTGTACTTAACCCTAGGTATTTGCGGATACGGCCGTCAAAATCCATCACATCCTCAGCATCAAAGGCATTGGAAAGCGACAGCATCGCAACTTCATGAGCAATTTTTGAAAACCCGTCGGCCGGTGCAGCCCCCACTTGATCGCTGGGACTATCGTCGCGTTTGAGGTGGGAAAACCGTTTCTCAATTGCGCTGTTGCGCCGTTTAAGCGCATCATATGCGTCATCGGTTAGGTCTGGATTGTCTTCTGTGTAATAGGCGGCATTGGCTGCACTAAGTTCTACTGCCAAACGGGCAAGTTCCAACTTGGCTTCTGCTTCACTCAGCGCGTCAATTGCTATCTTAGATGTCACCAGACCTGCCCCCGGGAAGTGTCGCTTATCCCCTTAGATAGGCGGCGAAGCAGGGCAGGTCTAGCGTGTTTTGGAGGGTCGTCTTTGAAAGAAACCTGTCCTAAGCGGTTGCAGCCAAACCCATCGCTGCGGGCTCAGGATCACGCAAGACATATCCTCGGCCCCAAACAGTTTCGATGTAATTTTCGCCACCTGTTGCGACGCTCAATTTTTTGCGCAACTTACAAATGAATACATCAATGATTTTAAGCTCAGGTTCGTCCATGCCGCCGTAAAGATGGTTTAGGAACATTTCCTTGGTCAAGGTGGTCCCTTTGCGCAGGGAAAGCAATTCCAACATCTGGTATTCTTTACCGGTCAAATGCACCGTTGAATTATCTACGCTGACTGTTTTGGCATCTAGATTAACCGCGATATGTCCGGTCTCAATCACAGACTGAGAGTGACCCTTGGAACGCCGAATAATCGCATGAATACGGGCGACCAATTCCTCACGATGGAATGGTTTGGTCAAATAATCATCCGCTCCAAACCCGAATCCCTTAATCTTATTCTCTGTATCATCAGAACCAGACAAGATCAGAATCGGCGTTTCAATTCGTGCCAGACGCAACTGGCGCAAAACCTCATGTCCATTCATATCCGGCAGATCCAGATCAAGTAGAATAAGATCGTAATCATATAGCTTCGCCAGATCGATGCCTTCTTCGCCCAAATCGGTAGCATAAACATTTAGGTTGGCATGGGTGAGCATCAATTCGATGCTACGGGATGTGGTAGGATCGTCTTCGACTAGCAGTACGCGCATTCATTTTTCTCCGGGCAGCTTCATTGCTTTGGAATAGATCGTGAACAAAAAAGGTTAACCACTCGCTAACGGAGATCACATTAACACATCGACAACCTAAAGTTGTCTATATTTTTTCAATGCAGTCGCTTTTAATGCCGCTTCGCCGTGTTCTGTGACCGCGCGGACCCACTCCAGAAACTCATCCTCACTAATTTGATACCGATCTAATGCTTCACCTTGGGTAATGAGCCCGTAAACGACACCGCGCACCACCGCCGCTTTGCGCGATGCAACCCAGCGTCGGGTATTGGCACTGGGTAAATCGCTGCGCGACATCACAGTCCCATCAGCAAGTGTCACAGAGCGTGGTCCATCAACTTTTTTCAGATACATGAGCTTTTCCGGCGTTGTTTCGCCCAACCTGCACCCACAGCCTTAACGCTAAGTGAAGCGCGCCCTTGTGAGTAGTTCGCATTTTCCTATATTCCACCATAAACCCACCGGAGACTCCTCATGCCCCTCGATCAAACCCCACCGCTCAATTCATTGGGCTTTGCAAAATCTCCTGCCGATACGCGGGTGGTCGTTGCGATGTCTGGTGGCGTTGACAGTTCAGTTGTTGCCGCGATGCTGGCTGAGGAAGGCTATGATGTGGTTGGCGTCACCCTGCAACTGTATGATCACGGTGCCGCATTGGCCAAAAAAGGTGCATGTTGCGCTGGGATCGATATACATGACGCCCGCAAAGTGGCCGAAGATATGGGGTTCCCTCACTACGTACTGGACTATGAAAACGTCTTTAAGGACGCGGTGATTGACGAATTCGCTGACAGCTATCTTGGCGGTGCAACACCAGTCCCCTGCATCCGTTGCAACGAACGGGTGAAATTCAAAGACCTACTAGAAACCGCCAAAGACCTTGAGGCCGATTGCATGGCCACAGGCCACTATATCCAACGCAAAATGGGCAGTGACGGCCCAGAATTACACGCAGCCGCTGACGGTAGCCGTGATCAAAGCTATTTCTTGTTCTCCACCACCGCAGAACAACTTGATTACCTGCGCTTTCCACTGGGTCACCTACCGTCCAAAGACGACACGCGCGCATTGGCCGAAAAATACGGACTCAGCGTGGCGATGAAGCCGGATAGCCAAGATATTTGCTTTGTCCCCAACGGTGATTACGCCTCTGTGATCCGAAAACTACGCCCCGAAGCTGCTGATCCCGGTAACATCGTGGACGTTGAAGGCAAGGTATTGGCCAAACATGACGGCGTGATCAACTATACCATAGGCCAACGCCGTGGCCTTGGCATAGGCGGCCTTGCCGACCCGCTATACGTGGTAAAACTCGACGCTGATCGTAAAGAAGTTGTGGTCGGCCCCAAAGAAATGCTCGCCACGCGGACCGTTCCGATCCGAGAAATCAATTGGCTGGGGGATGCCCCCCTCACGTCGCAGAAAGAATGGCCGATTATGGTGCGCGTCCGTTCAACCCGCGCGCCACGCGATGCCATTTTACGTCCGATCACCGCCACCACGGCCGAGGTTGAACTGCTGACCCCTGAACAAGGTGTCTCTCCCGGTCAGGCCTGCGTTTTCTATGATCCCAGCAGCACGCGCATTTTTGGTGGTGGCTGGATCCACAAAGGTTAAGACATTCTCTTTTTGGCCTTAAATATTCCCGGGGTCTGGGGCAGAGCCCCAGATGCGCTGACCGATCACAACCGCGCCATAACCGCGCGCGCAGCGCGCATGCCAGGGGCCTCACCGCCCTGCCCCAACCGCTTCATGCTCAGCGTCATTGCAGACTTTTGCGCATCTGGATGAGCCAGTACATTGGCCAACCCTTCCGCAATCTGATCCGCCGTACAATCCGGGCCTAGAAATTCTGGCACCACGCGGGTCTCAGATACCAGATTGACCAGTGTGACCGTGTCAACCAACGCCATGGCCTTGATGATCCGAAAGCTAAGCCAATGCATCCGGTAGGCAATGACCATCGGCGTGGCAGAGGCGGCAAGTTCCAGCGATACAGTGCCAGAGGCCGCAAGCGCCACATCTGCGGCGCGAAATGCCGCCCGCTTGTGAGCCACAAACACTTCTGGCAAATAATCGTTTGGGTCCAGAATGGTTGGAGCAAACGGCCAGTCTTTTGTAATTTCCCTCACATCATGCGCCACTGCGACAGCAGCAGGGATCACAACCTTCAGGCTTGGGTTCTTATATTTCAGCTTGGTAACAGCCTCTCCAAAAACGTGCCCCAAACGAGCGACTTCGCTTCGCCGCGATCCCGGCAAGACCATTAATAGCGGCGCATCACCAATCCCAAATTGTTTTCGAAATGCGAGCGCGTCAGCATCATCCGCCACAGATTCCGCAACCACCGGATGGCCGACAAAGTCGCAGTCCATGCCAGCGGCCTGCATCAACGGGGGTTCAAACGGGAACAGCGCCAGCACATGATCAATATAACGGGCCATCTTTTTAGCGCGACCCGGGCGCCATGCCCACACCGTTGGGGCCACGTAATGTATTGTTCTAATGTTGCTTTTCGCCTTAACTAGTTTGGCCACACGCAGCGAAAAATCAGGGCTGTCGATGGTGATCATCATATCTGGCTGCATGGCAATCACGGCATCTGCCGTTTGCTTGATCCGTGCTTTGAGCGCGCGATATTTTGGCAGTATTTCTGCCAGCCCCATCACCGACAATTCGGACATATCAAAGCGACTGGTCAGGCCTTGTGCAGCCATATCTGGGCCACCAATACCTTCAAACGCCACATCTGACTGTAGCGATTTCAACCCAGCCATCAAGGCACCACCCAACCGATCACCCGAGGGTTCTCCGGCAAGGATGAATACTTTCACCCCTCGCCCCCGCGACGCGACCACAAAACCATGCCAAATTCGTCTGCCAATGCAGCACAGCGATCGGCATCCAGCACAATCACGTCACCTGCATCCACCACGACACCAACCAACCCGGCCTTATGTGCCTGCTCAATAGTTGCTGGACCTATGGTCGGCAGGTCGATTTCTCTGATCTGGCCGTCTTTGGGCCCTTTGCATAGGATCGACGCAACTTTGCGCGCTTGTACAGGTAGCGTTTCCAGCAAATGTTCAGTGCCGCCAATGGTTTCAATACCCAGAACTTGCTCTGCGCCAATCACACAGGCCTGCCCGATATCAAGCGGGGCTAAGCCCGCCAAAACCGCTTCGCCGCGCGCCGCATCCCGGCGCATCTGTGCATCTGGCCATTTGTCTGACATCACCCCGGGCGGTGCCACCAGATCAGGCACCAATTGGTCCGCGCCTATGACGCTAAATCCAGTCTGTTCAAAGATATCTTTAACCACCTGCAACGCGCCGTTGTCACCCGCGCTCAGCGCTTTTTGTAACATCGGGACCAAGGCAGCAGTTTCTGCATCCAGTGCTGCTGGATCAAAGGTCGGGCGGTCAATACCACCACAAAAACACACCTGAGTGATGCCCCGTGTACCAAGATCAAGCAGCAACCCACCCAGGGTTTCCAAACGAAACGTCACATCCGCCGTCAGGTTATCTGGTGATGCATCGCCAAATACACATATCAAAGGCCGCTCTGACTGAGCAGCAACCACTTGCGCTGGCAATGCGCCGTTCCCTGCGATCAGCGCGAGTGTCATTTTGGCGTCAGAAAATGACGGCCTGTGTCAGCCATGATAAAATCAACGATTTCATGCACATAATCGCTGCTGGTTTCTTCACCTAGGCGCTGTGCGCGGTCGTGAAACGTGCCCTCGCCCTGTGCCAACATTTGAAATGCTGCACGCAATGCTGTGATGTCAGAACGCGCGACACCGCGCCGTTTTAGGCCAACAAGGTTCAGCCCATCCAAATCACCACGTGGTGCCTGAACCAACCCGTAGGGAATCACATCATTGGTCACCATGGTCACCGCGCCAATGATCGCGCCGTGGCCCACACGCACCCACTGATGGATTCCCGAGAGACCACCGATGATCACATCATCCTCAATCACACAATGTCCCGCTACGGCGGCAGAATTGACCACGATTACGCGATTTCCGACAATCGCATCATGAGCAATATGACAGCCCGCCATGAACAACCCGTCATCACCGATTGATGTCAGACCACCACCACCTTCGGTACCGCAATTCATCGTCACATGTTCACGGATACGGTTGCGCTGGCCAATCACCAAACGGCTGGCCTCGCCCTTGAACTTAAGATCCTGTGGGATTTCACCGATAACGGCGAAGGGAAAGATCACCGTTTCCATGCCAATTTCGGTTTGGCCTGTGACAACCACATGGCTTTTTAAGACCACATCAGCGTGGATCACCACCTGCGGCCCGATCAGACAAAACGGCCCAACCTTCGCTGAGGGATCTACCTGCGCGCCGTCTTCAATCACCGCAGAGGGGTGAATGTTGCTCATGCGGGGGCTTTCGGAATGTCGAGCATCGCCATGAATTCGGCCTCTGCCGCCATTTCACCATCGACAGTTGCAACGCCTGAAAATCGCCAAACTTTACCACCTGCTTTGCCGCGTACGGTCTTCAAATCCATACGCAAAACATCACCCGGTATGACCTTGCGACGGAACTTGCAGTTATCAATCGACATGAAATAGATCAGCATGTCCCGGTCCATTTGGTCCAATGCAACGCCAATCATCACACCCGCAGTCTGTGCCATTGCCTCAACAATTGTGACACCCGGCATAATCGGTGCGCCTGGAAAATGACCCTGAAAATGCGGTTCATTCATCGTGACGTTCTTGTAGCCAACAGCAGATTCAGTACCGTTAATCTTTTCGACCTTGTCGACCAAGAGAAAAGGATAGCGGTGCGGCAGAATCCGCTGGATCATCTGGATGTCGGCGCTCTTTGTCTCTTGGGTCATGGGATGTCCGTTATGTGCATGGAATTGCAATTGAATACCAAGTCCATTGGATGGGATCAAGCGCCGGGACGTGTATCAGGGCTGCTTGGTGTCGGTCCCACTGCCAATTGTTTCATTCAGCAATGCAATCGCATCATCCGTGATCTCAACAGCAGAGGCACTTACAAACACGGTACGGCGGTCCAAAATAACGGCGGCACCTGCCTCACGCATCAGTTGTTCCAGCACCGGCGCTGCTGCTGTTAGGAATACGTCGCGTTCTTTATCAAGCAATTCGTTCAGGGCACGCCCCTTGGCAGATTGTGCCTGACGGGTTTCTTGAACTTTTTTGTCAAAAGCATCTGCCAAAACCCGAAAGTCTTCAGGCTTCATATTAATACGCTGTTCGGTAAGTTGTTTTTCTTCAATCTCAAGGTTGGCTGCAATCTCAGCATTTTCAGAGGCAAGCTTGGCCCCTTCGACTTCGATTTCTTTGTCAACCCGTTGACCAAAAGCGCTTTCACGGAAAACGCGGTCTGAATCAATGGTCAAAACTGGACTGATCACCGTACCACGTTCAAGCGTCCCAACCCGAGGCGTGTTCGTGTCTTGGGCAAAAGTTGGGGCGGCCCCCAAAAGGACCACCCCAAATATCAATAAAGCAAATTTGCCAGTCATCACATCAGAACGTCGTGCGTAGTGTGACTTCAAAGCTTTGTTCTTTGTCGAAGGTCTCGCTTTTCAACGCTTTTGAAAAGTTGAACTGCAATGGCCCCACAGGTGTATCCCAGAAAAGTGACACACCAACGACGTGACGGTAGGATCCATCCTCACCAACGATATTTGGCAGTGAACTTGCCGGGGCCTTAACATCGCTTAGGCTCCACAGGTTACCAACGTCATAGAACAAACCGCCAGTGATGCCATATTCCTCTGGCAAACCGATTGGGAATTC
>CALKXT010000019.1 GCA_938003685.1 uncultured Sulfitobacter sp.
TTCCGCAAAAGCCGCCAAGGTCGCAATGTCGGCTGGCGCATTCACCTTAAACCGGGCTGATTGCACCAAATTTGGACGGTTAAACAAAGTCTGAACAATCTGCGCATCTGCAAAGATCTCTGATTCAAACACCGAACCACCCGAGGCAAACACACCAACAACAGTCCAATCTGATGTGCCAAGCGTGATCGTATCACCCAACGCCAACCCTTCGTAGGCTTGCGTCAACCGTGCGCCCACAACAATCTCGCGTGCGCCCGGTGTGAACATCCGACCGTCAACCAAGCTGACAGATGGGCGGACCTCGAGGCCAAAGGCACCGATGCCGCGCAAAGGCAGCACAGCAGGCTCACCCTTTGCCTTTTCCACCGCGTTCACGGGTACAACCAATTCTTGCGACATGATTGGTGTACCTTCGGCAGTGCGCGCGATTTCTGTCGCACTTTGCAACTGGTGCAACTGGGATGGCATGATCTCGCTGCCCAGCTCATTCGCCGCACCAGATCCGAGCGCGATGGCGATATCATCCGCACCAGTTTGTTTCAGAGATTGCTCAAACCCGTTCGACATCGACAAGAAGCCAAGCAGTACGAGAACCACCAATGTCACGGACAAGATCATTGAACATGATATCCAAATGCGTCGCTTCAAGCTTTTTACATTGGCGATAAACAGCGCCGAGGATTGTTTCAAAAGTTGAGACATGATCATGCCCCTTTCAAAGCTGCGGTGGTTGGAATGCGCATCGCGTTGATCGCAGGCAACCCACCAGTGAGGAGCGAGAAGACCAGCGCAAGCAGCGTGGCGTTCACAATGATAGAAGGGGTCAGCGTCAAACTAGGCACGATGGTCGACAACGGCCCAGACAGAACAATCCCGGCACCATAGGCGGCACCCATGCCTAACGTGACACCAATTGCGAAAATCCAAAGTGTTTCTGCCAAGACTGCCCGCATGATGTAGCCACCAGAAAAGCCCAGAACCTTGAGAACTCCGATTTCCAGCGTCCGTTCCCGGATGGCAAAGAACATCGTGTTTGCAACGATCATTAGGATAGTGACAAAGGCAGCCCCAACAACCAATTGAACGATAGTAGTAACATCCGCGAACTGTTCAACAAACGCTTTCATAAAGTCGTTTTCGGTTCGTGTTTGGGTCTCGTGCGCAGAGTTGGCAAAGCGTGCATCAACTGCCGCAATCACCTGATCTGCACTCACGCCCGAGGCCGGCAAAATACCAAAGTTCGCAACGGTATCCTGATTATTCTGACGCCCAAGGTTAAAGTAATCGTAGCGCATGATCACAAAGTTGGTGTCGATGGCCGGGCCAGTGCCCTCAAAAATACCAGCGATCTGAAATTGCCAATTGCGGGTGCCGTCTAGCTTACGCTCAAACGGTGAGTTCAGGACAATCCGGTCGCCTACTTTCCAACCTTCGCGCGCAGCAATTGCCGCACCAACCAACAAACCATCACGTTGGGTTTCCAATGCTGCGATCTGCCCCTCACCAAAGTTATACTGCCCTTCGAAATAGGCGGCATAGCTGCTTGGATCGACCGCATTGGCACCCATAAAGTTTTTAGGGTCATTAAAAGTCGCACGGAAGTTGCTGCGATAAGTGACTGTTGCCACCTCTGGCAGTTGCGCAATCCGGTCCAAGGACGAGATTGGCAACAATTGCGCTGCACCTGCTTTTGCAGAAACAACCAGACGTTCGCTGGTACTGTCGGCCCCTTTAAAGCCGTGTTCGAAACTGGCCAATAGCGCATAAATGAAGAACGCGATGGCGATGGACAGCACCAACAGAACGGAACGTATCCGCTTGCGGGCCATGTTCAGACGTATAAGTTTAAATGTGTTCATGGTCTTCATGCCGCCTGTGCGGTGATTGGAGCGGATTCAACAAATTTACCCTTGTCCAACCGCAGAGTGCGTTTGGCAAAGCGGCAAGCACTGTCATCATGCGTGACCATCACGATGGTTTTGCCGAATTCCTTGTTCAGAACCCGCAACATTTCGAGGATTTCATCCGCACTCTTGCGATCCAAATCACCTGTAGGTTCGTCACAGAGCAGGATTTTTGGATCAACAGCCAAGGCACGTGCAATACCAACGCGCTGCATCTGACCACCTGACAATTCGGAGGGCAGATGTTTGGCGCGATTGCCCAAACCAACCAGTTTCAAAACTGTCTCAACACGTTCTTTGCGCTGTCGTGCGTTCAGTTTGGTCAACAACAATGGCAGTTCAACATTCTGCGCGGCCGACAACATCGGCATTAGATTGTAGAACTGAAACACATAGCCCACGTTCGATGCACGCCAGCGGCCCATAGCCCCTTCGCTCATCGTGTTGAGTTTCGAAAAGCCGCAGGTGATCTGCCCGCTGTCAGGGCGATCAATGCCGCCGATCATGTTCAGCAATGTGGATTTACCAGAGCCGGATGGCCCCATCACAGCAACAAAGTCACCTTCTGGAATGGTCAGATCAAGATCATCAAAAATCGTGACTTGTTCGTTGCCAATCCGATAGCCTTTATTCACGCCTTGCAGGCGGACGCCGGGGTTTTCTTGGGGTTGTATGGTCATGTCGAGGTCCTTTCAGGAACGAAGTACTTAGGTATTGGGAGAGAATTCTATACGAGCCGACATATTCGCCAACACGCCCATCGGTGGGGTGTCAAAGCGCAAACGAACCGCAACCGTACCCTTTTGGATCGACACTTGTTGAAGGATCGCAACCACCGTCGCGTCAAAGGTTTTGCCCGGATACGCATCAAGTGCGATTTGCCCACTTTGACCCGCAAAGATGCTGCCAAGGTTAGATTCAGCAACATCGACCTGCACAATCAACGCGCTTGGGTCGATCAACGTCATGATGCCGGCAGGACCACCATCAATGCCTGACGGGATCAAATCACCAACGGATATGTCACTTGAAACCACGACCCCATCAAAAGGCGCTTCGAGCGTAAAATATGACTGCTGATCAGCCAATTGCGAATGTTGCAAACGGGCCAAGGCGACATCACTTTTTGCCGCAACTATTGCATGCTCACGCAGTGCAAGTTGTTGATCAGCCTGTTCCATCTCCATTTTCGGCGCTAGCCCGCGATCTACCTTTTTCCGTGTCAGATCAGCGTCAATTTGCGTGTTCTTCAATTCCAACACGGCCTGTTGAACGGTAAGCTCTGCGCGCGATATCTGGCTTTGCGCGATACTCAATTCATGCTGAAACGCAGCATCATCAAGACGCACCAGAACATCGCCTTTGGCAAAACTATCGCCAATATCAAACGGCATCTCGGTGATCCGCCCAGCAATTTCGGATTTCAACCCAATCTCACGTTCGCTTAGAACATAGCCTGAGCCAACGATCGTAGGTGTGGCTACCGCTGGGGCCGTGATTGAGATCACGGTTGGCTCTTTAACTGCCGTTGGCGTTGCCACCGCTTGTACTGGCGCAATTGTGTCTGCCTCAGACTTTGCGAAGGTGGTGGCCTGCGATGTCAGGTCATCAAAGCTGAGGTCATATTTATACGCGCCCCATGTCGCGCTTGTTACAACACAAAGTGCGACACCTGCCCAAAGCCATTTTCCTCGACCTTTGGGGCGTTCGTAATCATCGTTGTTACCTTGACCAATCAGAGGTTCATCGCGATCGATGGCGAGCATTTTCAATTGTTCGAGTACTGGTTCTGAATCAAGCATGTGTGTCCCCGCATCCATTTCGAGTAAGTTCGAGATGAAAATGACGGTTTGTATGTGCTCTTTCGACCTACAACGCGATTAAGTTCGACCAAATCACGATGTTGGTCGTTTACATTAATGAGATACGTATATCCTATTGTTTATTAACGATTTTTAATATCTGAATTTCATGTAGGAATACGACCTAAATGATACTCTAACACCTTATAGGTCGTGGTATTTTACGCTGCTATTCTATGAATTCTCACTTGGCTCTGCTAAGTGTGATTTCGATATAACAGCGTGGATTATTGCGTGCCTTTTTCAGACAAAACTGCGTTTTTAAGCACCCCAACTTCTTTAGATCTGGCCGATTCAAACAGTGTTTTGTTGCTTTCGACGTTTGATATGAATCGCTTTGACATCGATCTGTATAACAAATTTCAAATCGACAAACCCGACACGCTTGCCAAAGCGGTCACGAAACGACAGGCTGAATATTTGGCCGGGCGGACGTTGGCGCAACATGCGTTTGAACATTTAAAACAAGATCAAGTGCAGGTGCCAATGGGCCAAGACCGCGCACCGATTTGGCCGCCAGGAATTCACGGATCAATCTCTCACACCAAAGGGCGCGTTGCCTGCCTTATGACAAAACAGGCCGGGCATTATGTTGGGATTGATATTGAAAAAGACCTATCAGAGAACGGCCTGAAGTCCGTCAAACAAGTAACACTGCAACCCAGTGAGCGTCTTTTTGTTTCTCAATATACAGAGTTGTCTGAGGCACAGTTGGCTGGAGCAATTTTTTCGGCCAAGGAAACGCTGTTCAAGGCGCTCTATCCAGTCGTCCAGCGCTTTTTTGGCTTTAACGCTGCTGCGTGTGTTGTGGTGAATGGCACGAGACTACGTATGGAACTAACACAAGATTTACACGTGACCCTCCCAGTGGGGCGCGCGTTTGATGTACAGATGCGATTGTATGAGGGACATATTTTGACCTGGCTCATCCATGATGCCAATCAATAGAGACCGTTCAGGTCACTGGTTCTAGCTCTTTGCCTTTAACCTTTTCTGCCAGCCAATAATCCTCGCCACCAAATTGATAACCCGGCAAAGGCAGGATGCATGGTAGTTCAGATCGATCTTTGCTCATGGTCCAATCAACATCTTTGCCCGACGCCCAGTCTGTTGCGACTTGGGGCAAACTGTGTGACGTATAAGACCCTGCCAAATAGGCGCGTAACCGGTCTAGTAATTCACCTGCTTCCACCGCTTGAAATACGATCCGTTGAGAAAACTGTTCTCGTCCGATCTGCAAAGTGGTGGCAATTCTCTGCAAGTCAGGTGCACCTGCTTGCGCCCCTAGCCAATTTGCAACGGCACCGACGTTATCATGCAGCTGCTGAACATTCCGCGCCGAAAAGATGAAGATGTCCCCATGGGGCGCTGTTATGTCCGGTGCGGCCTTTGGCCCTTCGGTCAGCACAAGGCTGGCATTTACACCACCCCCACCAATCGAATTGATCAGCACACATCGATGGGACGCGCCTGACCGCAGTGGCCAATCAGTTAGCGTGTTTTGCAATGAAAGTGGTGTGCGTTTGAAACTTACCATTCGGCTTTGTGGTAAATCCGGTAGTGTCGGCACCAGTTGTTGATGTTCCATCTGTGCGACAACTTTGGTGACCGCTGCAATCGCAGCTGCGGATTCCATATGACCAAAGTGACCCTTTAACGTACCAACCTTCACGGGGTCAGCTGTTGCAGCCACACCAGCTTTGCGAAACACATCGGCAATGCCGCGCGCCTCAATCGGGTCACCCAGCGCAGTGCCAGTGCCATGCGCCTCTACAGCGTCAATATCTGTTACACTGACCTTGGCTTGCGCCAACGCGGTCTGCATCACATCCGTTTGCGATCGCGAATTTGGAACTGTGAACGCGGGCGTCTGGCCCGCAGAATTCACCGCACTCCCTGCGACATAGGCCCGTATTAAATCACCAGATGCATGGGCAGTTTTGGCAGGGCGCAAAACCAGCGCACCTACGCCCTCACCATATACAGCACCGTTGGCACCATCGCGGAAAGGGCGGCAGATATTATCATCTGATAAAATTCCACGTTCGCGGAATTGGGCAAAACGGCTGGCATGAAGGAACAGGTTAACCCCGCCAACAATCGCAACCTCGCAATCCCCGTATTCAAGCGCGCGGATCGCGGTATGAATTGCCACACCAGACCCCGAACATGCGGTATCAATGGTCATACTGGGGCCAGTGAAATCGAAATGATAAGACACCCGATTGGCAATCTGATACCGATCTGTCGCACGCGTGGACAAACTACCATCAAAGGCATGTGGTTCAGCCAATGTCGCATAATCCGCCGATATCGCCCCGACAAAGACGCCCGTTCGCCGGGGTAAGGTCTGCGGCGTGTATCCAGCGTTTTCGATGGCATGCCACGCCACTTGCAAAAACAGTCTCTGTTGCGGGTCCATTGCGACCGCTTCATCTGTTGTGATGCCAAAAAAAGCCGCATCAAACCGTGCAATGTTTTTTAGAAAACCACCGTGGATTTTATATTTATCTGCCCACTTCGCAACTTCTTTGCGCTCAGGTGGGACAGGCGATGTCGCGGCTTGGGTGCCCGCTAAGACATCCCAAAACTCATCCATTGTATCTGCTTTAGGAAAGCGTCCTGAAAGGCCAATGATGGCAACGCCGCGACGATCTTGCATATCAGGCAGCGACCTCTTCGCGCAGACGTTCTTCGATGGCTTGCGCCAAGGTTTCAACGCTTTCCAATTCAAAGAAATCAGTGACCTCAACCACATCGCGGTAAGTTTCGTTCAGCTCATCCGTCAGTTCCGCAAGGTTGATAGAAGACAGACCAACATCGAAAAACCGTGTTGATGGGTTGAGGTCACGAGATGGCAAGTTTTCTGCTGCAATCATCGCAGTTAGTTTTTCGATCACAACATCGGTTGTGGATTTATGTGTCATGCTAAATTCCGTTCTTGGCAAAGGGGGCCGTCCATAGGCAGCCGTTAATTCCGTATCAAAGACGCCAGTGACAAATTCCACCGCGAGGGAGGCACGGCGAATTTTGCCACTGGTCGTCTTTGGGATCGTACGCACAGGGACAACTTCAATCAGGGTAAGTCCCGTTCGCGCATAGATAAGTTTGCGCACCTCTTCAGCGCGGGCAACAAAGGAGGTGTCAGGGGCACGTTCGCGCAGGAACAATACAAAATGTTCTTCGCTTTGACTGCGCAGCACGCTGGCAGCAACTTCACCTGTTTCAGCAAATCCATGTTGTTCGATGATCATCTCAATGTCGTGGGCAAAGTAGTTTTGCCCGTTGGTCACGATCATGTCTTTGGTTCGCCCTGTGACTACCAATTCATCATGATGAAGGAACCCTAAGTCACCTGTGCGCAACCAACCGTCAGGTGTGAACAATTCATCATTGGCCTCAGCATTGTTAAGGTAACCAGCCGTGACGTTGTCACCTTTAATCTGGATATCCCCCAACACACCCTGCCCCAGATCACGACCGTAATGGGTGGCGATACGCAACTGGCTATGCGGAAAGATAAAGCCCTCAATCGGAAAACTAACAGCGGTGGCGTGATCGGCAGCGACATACGGCACGGCCGCATGCATTTGCATGACGGTCCGATCTAGGTGCACAGCACGCAGGCCTTCACCCGGTTTGGCCACTGATATACCTAGGCTCGCCTCAGCCAACCCATAAGACGGGCACATCGCACCAGCAGGCAGGCCAGCAGGGGCTAAAGTAGACATAAACGCATCAACCAATTCGGATGAGATAGGTTCAGCGCCATTGATAATTTGCCGCACAGAGGACAAATCTGGCATAGGCGCGTTGGATTTTTCCTGCGCTTTCAGCCAGTGACGGTATCCAAAATTAGGTGACCCAAGTGTTGTCGCGCCCACATCAGCAGCATGTTGGAGCCAGACCAGCGGACGGCGTACGAACAGCGCTGTACGTAGGATATGGTGTTCGATCCCAGCGTAAAGCGGACACAGATGGAAACCGATCAGCCCCATATCATGGGTCAGCGGCATCCATGACAGTGCTATCGCATCTGGGGTGAATCCAAAAGCTGCGTTGAGGTCAACAATGTTGGTGACTAAATTACGGTGGGTCAGCACAACGCCTTTGGGCTGACGAGTCGAGCCAGATGAGAACTGGATATAGGCAACATCCTCGGGATCAGGAAAATGCGGAACGGCACGCGCGTCGTCAACATCCAGCGCTTCAAACAGCACCACACGATGTGCAACGTCGTCAGCTCCAACTTCAACCGCATACCCCTCAAACCTACGAATAGCTGCATTTTCCGTCAGAATAATCGCATCAGATAATTCAGTTGCGATCAGCAGCAACTTATTCTTGTGTTCTGGCGTGTTACCCGGGGCCACAGGAACTGGGATAATCCCTCCCAAAATACAGGCCCAAAACCCTTCAAGAAAGGCAACCTCATCATACATATACAAGATGCAATGACCGCCTTTTGACAAGCCGCGCCCTTGTAAATCACCCAGACGCTTTAAAGCATTATCGTATAATTCAGCAAAGCTGTGGCTGCGAATTTGGTCTGTTGCATGCATCACTTGCACGCTGGCTTGTGATGCCTTTCGCGCCTCAAACATCTCAACAAGCGTATCAAACATCGTTTAATCCATTCAAAGAAAGCTTCGCCATGATTGCGTGTTTGCTGCGCAAATTGATAAGCGGTTCAAAATCAATGTGATCCGGGGACGTAACCGTGAAACGAATATCCGGTGCAATCCGCCCCACCACCGTTTGCATTTCGTAATTTGACAACACGTCCCCAATGCAGCGTCGTGGCCCTGCCGAAAACGGCACATAGCTGTTGCGGTGGGGATCGACGTTTTCAAAGCGATCTGGTTGAAAGTTAAGCGGTGCAGGCCAATCAGATGGACGGCGATGCAACAGGAACGGTGAGATCGCCACAACATCACCTTTTGCAACCTGTAGACTGCCCAGATCGACATCTTCGAGGGCGCGTCGCGAGAACATCCAGACAGGTGGATAGAGGCGCAGACACTCATTTGCGAGATTTTCGATCCTGTCGGGCAAAGCCGCATTGCCGCAGTTAAGGTAACGTCGCGCCGCAGGGTTCACGCCCAATGAATAAAACACCCAAGCCAACAGAATGGCGCTTGTTTCATATCCTGCCACGATCAATGTGATGATTTCATCAACAATTTCTTTGTCAGAGAAATCCGGCGATGTCCGGTCCCGTGCCTCTAGCAGCAGCCCCAAAATATCGCGCTGTGGTGTCGATGCGTTTTTACGTGCTTCAAGGACTGAAAAAACAACTTGTCGGGCGCTGCGGATGCTTGGCACCACTTCGATATTTTTGACGTTACCGTTCTTGAGAGCGTCAAAAATAGTCTCTGTGTCGGAGGTATAGAAGCGTTCGGAATCGGTTCCAAAGATTGAACTGATCATG
>CALKXT010000020.1 GCA_938003685.1 uncultured Sulfitobacter sp.
GTGCAACCAGAAAGCAACGTCATGAGGATTTGGTTCGGTTTTGGGAATGCAGCTAGAAATATATACATCGCTAAACGAGATTTGATTGGGAGCCTTCAAAAATGAAACGCCTCATCAAACACGGCCTCATGTTCGGCAACCTCTTCCACGTGGATTCCCCCGCTCTGGTCGACCGCTATAACCGTGCGCTGCACCATCTGACGGGCAAGCGTACCGAGCAGACGGATTTCCACGTCGATATCTCTGGCTACTCGCCCGAAATTGGCGATGAGCTGAACGACCATCTCTACCTCAACCATGCGGGCGTGAATCGGCAGTTTATCTTGCTGAGCATGGATCAACGCACGGCGCCGTTGCTCAACACCAAATTCTCAACCTCACGCGGCATTTTGCAGCAGTTCTATAAAGAGAACGAGGCGCAGCTCTTTGCCCTGACTGCGCGCGATGCGGTGGCGGGGGAGTTGGTGAATTCGGTTTATGATGTGTCCAACCCTGCGAGGTTGTTTGATTATCGCCGCGTGCAGGTTGAGGCGGACACAACCGCAGGCACGGTGCGCGATGCGGAAAAGCTGGGGCAGATGGTGGATCGGTTCAAGACCGAACCTGATGGCTGGTTTGATGATGTGCTGATTGCCGACATGATCACGCTGGCGGGCAAGACCGGGGATGTGGTGCGCAATCCTGTGAAACTCAAGCAGATGGCCTTTGATCAGCGTAATTTCTGGACGGCGCATTTCGGTGGGTTGTACCTGTTCCAAGACGTGGATCACCCGGCGTTGATTGCGCCGGCGGGCAAGGATGAGCTGGGCGAATTACCGATCAAATATGTGTTTGATGCGGGCAATCGAAACCAGATCGCCAAATTCTTTGAGTTTAACGATCTGGCTGAAACTATCATCGAGGCGCGGGGGATCAACGCGGCGGCGATCCTGCGGCAAAAGATGGATTTCATTCTGGTCGACGCGGTCGCGGATCAGGGCGTGGACCTGACGGGTATGACACGCGCGGATATGCGGCGGCTGGCGCGGGCGCATAGCGACAAACTGCCCGAGGAATTTCATGCGCTGAACGCCTTGGTGAACTGGGCAGAGAATGGCGGGGCATGGCCGCGTATTTCATCGGATCATCCAGCGTATTTCTATACGCTCAGGGCAAGCGATACCAAGGATGCTCCACTGGTGAATATGTTGCTGGCGGAACTCGCCCCCAAAGACGCGCGGCAGATGTTCATCTGTCATAAAGAACTGTTTTACAAAACCTACGCGGGCTGGCCTGACAACAAACGCGCCTATGTTGCTGATTTCCTTGTGGCCGAGTATCAGGTGGACAAGGCGGGCGCGCGCAAGGCGTTGTTTGGCCATGACGCGCCGCTTGAGGAACCTGTGCCATCAAAGCCCGACCCGGTGTCGGATATGATCGCGCGGGTTGGCCCATGGGGCGCGGTAAAGAGGAGGTAGGCAATGTTTGCATTTTTGCGTTTGATCGTGATGGGATTGATTTTCCTGACCATCGTCTATGTTTGCCTGTCGCTGTATTCGCGCGCCGTGCGCAAAGGCAAGTTGCGCAAGAAATGGTATGATGGCCCGCAAAAGGTGGATCGCGATACATTTGTGCAGCGCGGCCTTGAAAAATATGATGGATCAATACGTCGTAAACTGATTTGGGGCGTTTATATTGTACCTGTCATCACAGTTGGTGCGATCATATATTTGACCAACCATAACTAGGATACCGATATGCTTTCAGTGATCAAATGGGTCTTTTGGATCACCTTCTGGGTGCTGGTCTTGGGCTTTTTTCACTATACGCTCCCGCAACGCGATTTGGTGCGGATTGTGAACACCTATGAAGAACGCCAAGATTTGGACGATTGGACGCGGATATTCTGGTCTGATCCTGATGATCAATCGGTGACCTTATCCAACCGCGATGTGCAGTTCATTCAGGCTGTGCGCCCTGAAGGTGATGTTGTGGTGTATCGCAATGAGGATACGGGTTGGGGATGGCCGCCGTATTTCAAGTTGGACACTGCGAACCTTTATACTGAGGCGAATGACGCGGTTTCGACAAAGGCAGCGCCGGAATGGTATGTGGTCAAGCATTATGGTTGGCGCAATGTCTATTGGTCGATCTTCCCCAACGCAATTTCTATCAGGCAGGTTGATGGGCCAGATGCCTCAAAAGGTCTGCCTATTCTGAACATCATCATCCTGACGCTGTTTTTTGCTTTGGTTTATGCGATCTGGGTGCGTTGGCGTCGGTTCCGTATGGCGCGGATTGATCCGACGCTAGAGGCGATGGAAGATGATTTTGCCGAACGGCGTGGTCGGATTTCACGCTGGTTGGGGACGTGGCGCAAGAAATCTTAAGCGGTTCGTTTGTCCCTGCGGTAGCGGTGCAGGGCGAGTGAAAATTCTATAAAGGCCAGTAGGGCTGCAACCGCTAACAGCGGTGCAATCCCAACTGTCGAGATGATCCAGCCCCCGACAAATGGAAAGCCAAAGACCCCGATGAAATAGGACAGGCCAAACACTTGTAAGGTCGCGCTCATAAGGTGTGGTTCTGCGTCGTTTGCGGCCATGGCTTTGATGATCGGGTAGGACACGCCATAGCCAATGCCAAACAGGATCGCACCCAGTGTATAAAGTGCTGTGTTTGTGCCGGGGTAGAGCAGCACCAGGGTGCTAAGGGTCATGATAGCCAACAGACATGCCATGACGCCAAACGGTGCTTTGCCGCCTAAGAAACTGGCAAAGGCCACGCGGCAGATGATGACCGTGATTGTATAGGTCAGGAAGTAGATAGAATAATCCAAACCACGCTCGGCAGCGTAAACTGTTTGAAAATTTGTAACCGAGGCAAAGACGGATGCGCCCAAGCCGATCATGATGATTGTTCTAACTGCGCGCGACCTGAGAACCTTGATCATGTCCACCCATGTGAGTTTGTCGGCAGTGGCACCTGATGCAGAGGATAGCTTGGCGATTGATGGCATGATCAGGAGGAAGACGCCGCCACTGATTAGGCATAAAAACCCAAAGATTTTAAAGATGACCCAAGTGCCATATCCGGCCTTTTCAAGTATCGCACCCGCGACGGGGGACAGCCCAAAACCGGCCATGATAAACACCGATAACAGAGTAAAAATGCGAATGCGCTGATCCTGCTCGGTGATTTGCGTTAGGATGATGGGGGTCAGAACATAAAATGCACCCCATCCGATTCCCAGCAAAATACCTGCGCCAAACACTATTGGCCCCATTGTATCGGTTGCTGCAAAGATAAACAGAGATGTGGAAATGAAGGTGGATGATAGCACCACGCTTGTAACCCTGCCGATGCTGGCCGTGATATACCCAAGAAAAATAACTGTGACGATTGTAGAAGCCGCCGTAAACGCGAGGACGCTGCCGACATCCTTTTCCACAGCGCCGAAGCTTTCAAAAAGCGGGGGCAGCAAAAAGGTCAGTCCGTAACTGCCTGATTGCAGAAATGTTGCTATGAAAAACAACGCCAATGTAAGCCGTAAGTTCATGGTATTCTGACCTGATCCTTTTGCGCAGCCTTGGGGCAAGCCTTTGGTGGGGTGATAATCCAACTATCGGGAATAGCGTAAGCGTACCTTACGGCGGCGCATTGGTTTGTGTTGCACGGTCCTGCCCGATTGCAAAACGATCTTTTGGGTCAGCCACATGGGCAAGGTAAGCAACACGGCTTGAGTTGACAGCCGTCGCCTATCGAACGCTAATCAAAACATCCAATTTGCAAAGGGCATTCTGATGATATCTCTGTCGCGTAAGGTCAAAGAACTCGTCCATTCCCCCACACTTGAGGTTAACAATCAGGTTGCTGAGAGGCGCGCAAAGGGTGAGCCGGTTTTGCATATGGGGTTTGGTGAATCACCGTTTCCTGTTCCAGAACGGTTGCAAAAATCCCTGGCGACAGCGGCGCATCGCAAGGATTACACCGCTGCTGCTGGCGTGCCAGAAGTGCGTGAAACTGTCAGAGAGTATTATCGCCCGCTGGTCGGTGATGTCGTTGACGATATGGACGTGTTGATCGCGCCGGGCAGCAAGCTTATCCTCTATGCCTTACAGGCCGTGATCGAAGGTGATCTGTTGCTGGCGATCCCAAGTTGGGTGTCTTATGGGCCGCAGGCAAAGTTGTTGGGTACTGAGGTCATTCGCGTGCCTACGACTTCTGGTGCCGAGGACTATCAGATCGATCCGCAGATATTGCGCGAATGCATCAAGGATGCACGTTCCAAGGGCTTGAACCCTGCAAAAATAATTCTGAACTTTCCGAACAACCCGACAGGATTGCGTATGGGGCACGACAACTTGGAAGCGTTGATCAAGGTCTGTGACGAAGAGAGTATTTTTGTTATTTCAGACGAAATTTACGGGCAAGTTGCCTTTGATGAAGAATACTTTTCAATGGCGTCCTTTGGCGTTGGCAGTGTCGCAATATCGACTGGGTTGTCCAAACATCTGTCACTGGGCGGCTGGCGGTTTGGGGTTGGTTTCATCCCCAAGAATGTACCGGGTTTGTTTGAGGCATTGTGTAGCTTTATTAGTGAAACGTGGTCATGTGTTTCGACGCCGATCCAAATAGCGGCGCAAGATGCGTATCGCAAGTTCCCAGATATCGAAGCACATATTGCTGATTGCACGCGCATCCACCAGTTGATGAACACCTATATTTGTGAGGGTTTAAGAGGGCTAGGGGTGCATTGCCCAGAGCCGACTGGTGCGTTCTATAATTATCCAGATTTTGAGGCTTTTCGGACTGATTTTGCCCGTCATAATATTATGACCTCACAAGACCTGTGTGAGGTGCTGATGTCTGAGTATCATTTAGCATCACTCTCAGAAGCTGGTTTTGATGGGCTTGCGACACGGTTGACCCTGCGTCTGTCGGGTGTCGATTACGATGGTGCAGCAGCGCTTGAAGCATATCAAGGCGGTGAAGCACTGAACGAGGGTTTTGTGCATAAATATGCGCCAAATTTGAAGTTACAGATTGAGACCTTTCAGATGCTATTGGCCAAAGTCAAAAACTAGGTTGCCTTGTCTTGTGCAAACGTAAAAAGTCACTTGTGATCAATCCAAAGAACGCAGAAACTAGATTGTATCTCCACGTTTTCTCTACCAGATAAGTTGCGGTAATAGATCAACGTGTGCTGCAATATGTTGTCGTTCCAACAGGGAAGTGAGTATCGGCCATGACGCTGTTTAGCTTGAATATTAACAAGATCGCGCTTTTGCGGAATTCGCGTGGTGGGGCGATCCCTGATTTATGCAGCTTTGCGCAGATGGCTTTTGATGCGGGCCTCAAGGGGCTTACGATTCATCCGCGTGCAGATGAACGTCACATCACCATGGATGATGTGATTGCTTTGTCTGAACTTGATGCGATCAAAAGCGGTGAGGTTGAGTTTAATATCGAAGGTGATTTGCGGCCTGATTTGGTGAACTTGGTTGAGACCATTCGGCCCTCGCAGTTCACTGTTGTTCCGGTGCGCCCGGGCGAGGTGACGTCAAACAGAGGGTGGCGTGCTTATGACGATCACCGCGCTTTAGCGGATGTGGTGAAACGTCTTGACGGGGTGCGCATTGCCGTATTCTGCGACACCACACAACAAAGCTGTGACTACGTGATTGATGCAGGTGCGCATGGCGTTGAGCTGTACACCGGCCCTTACGCCGAGGCGTTTTATCGGGGTGACTATCAGGGCGAACTGGACGCGATTGTTGCGGCAGGCAGCCATGTTAAATCCTCGGGGCTGCGTTTGAATGGCGGGCATGACCTAAGTTTGGATAACTTACCCACGCTTATGAAACATGCGCCCTTTGATGAGTTTTCTATTGGGCATCAGGTCGTGACGGACGCGTTGAGCGTTGGATGGGAAAGTGCCGTGCGTGCTTACATTGAGTTGGTCTCACGCCATAGCACTTAAGGTTCAGTCCCTAATCCGCAAATAGATAATCAGTTGAGGCGATTTCTTGTGCTTTCTCGGATGGGATGTTCAAAAACTTTCCCAGCGCATCAGTATTTGATTCTTCTGATCCGGCTTCGCGCAGGCGTTGGTGGTGCTCAAATCCTGCGTCCCTGATTTGGTCGCTTTCATGAATCATGTCGTTGCGGATCGTCGGCAGCAGTCGTTCCAACGTATCGTGCGAGGTTTGCTCGCCCGCGAGACCAACGCGCATCGCATGGCCTGTTAGGTAATCATCGGAAAATTGACACTCGATCTCTAATATCCGTGTCACAGACCGATCAGAGGCAAAGTCATTTAACAAATCGAGGTTGCCCGGGTCCATGCAAACGATCAGGCGATCGGTTTCGAAATAATCAAACAGCATCCGCATCAACGCACGGCGATGTCGGGTGCGTTTTTCGAGCGTGTTTTGGATGCCACCAAGATCCGGCAGCGGCGCGTCCTCTTCGTTGAATAGGTATTCGATGGCAGGCACGTTGGTGACTTGCCGGATACGATCCAGCACCCGTTTGGCCACATGCCACTTTTTACAGACAACAATCAGTAGCTCACGTTCGCGCCCCAGCGTACTTTCAGTTTCCCAAAACCGGGTCGAGAAACGGCGACCAATGCGGCCCCGGCCTGACAGGAATTTGAACAGGCTGCGCCCTTCATTGCTGATCTGGAACTGGACCCGTTCCGCAGCATAAAGCAAGCCCAACCGTCGCTTGAGGTCTTTTGCATCTGGGCTGATCTTGCGGGCAAAAAGGTAATCTTGGGATAGCAACAGATCATAGTGATCGTTGTAAAACGTCACGGGCATGCCGTAGTCCGTGAACATCAGAAATGTCAGCGTGCGGGTGCGAATTTCATCTTCAGGCACCAGATGGCGGACCAGCGTTTGAAAAAATGTCTCGTCGGGAATCCATGTTGTGCGGAAAAATCGGATCACATCTTTGCGTTGTTTCACAAAATCCAGCAGCCATTCAATTGTGCGACGCCGCAGACACCACCATTGGCTACCAATCTGGATTTGCAGATCAGCGGGGATTTCGCGGGTCAGGCCCAGCCGTTTCTGGACCTCAAACATTGCGTAAAACAGTTTCTTGTGGGTGCGCTCGTTGAACCAGTGCCGATAGATCAGGCGCTCTTCTTTCCAGCCCGTCTTGATCCAGTCGCTTTCGAAATAATCAAAGCTTTCGATAAAATCAGCATCATTGTCGTCCAGAAACTGGTGGGTATATTCAGCAGATTTTACAGCCATACAGTCGCCAGACAGCATGTAAAAATGTGTGGCGCGCGGAAATGCCTCGGCTGCTGATTGCACTGCGTACAGCGTTGCCTCAACCAAGGACCATTCGCCCCAGCCACATTTTATGCGTTTATGGGCAAAGGTGACGTTCGGATTGTCCGCAAGGGCCGTCTTTATCTGTTTGAAGTGAACAGGATTCGCAGAGGCATCAAAGTGGATCGACATGTAGTCACCGACAGCCGTCAGCCGCTCCGCTTGCCGTATTATGGCAATCGGGTCCTTGTGACAGAGCAAAATGTAGGCGATTTTTGCCATATTGGAAACGAACTGACCCTTTACCTCGTATTGTTTACCTAGTTAATGATGAACACCGATTGAATAAACAGCATTTATTTGCTTTTTTGTGGCAAAGCCAAACTGTTGCTAAAAACAGTCAGGGCGAGCAGGAGGCGAGTGTTATGGGTTTTCCCGGTACGTGGATGACAGAAAGCGAAAGTGTGGTGTACCGTGTGGTGCCCAAATGTGCCTGTTCGACCATCGGTCAGATCATGTTTTATTCCGATCATGGTGAATTCTTTGATGGTGACATCCATGATGCCAAGGCAGGTATGCACAAATGGGCGTTGGACGGCTCGCAAGCGCCAATCACCCAGAATGTGACCAATCACAAATCTTATGCTTTTACTTGTGTGCGCAATCCGTACACGCGGGTGCTTTCGTCGTTCTTTGACAAAATCTGTGGCATCCAGCGTAATGGCAAACGCTATCGCGGCAACCTCGTACCTTTGTTGATCCAGAAATATGGGATCGAAGTGGGCGGTGATGATGGCAAACAAGAGTTTGACCAGATCGCGTCATTCCGGCGCTTCTTGTTGTTTGCACGTGATACTATTCGGTGGCGCCGTCCGATGGACCCCGACATTCACTGGTCCGCGCAGTCTGGCCATGTCAGTACGTTCATTGTGAATGGCGGCACCTATGACAAGATCGTCTGGACCGAGAGCTTTAATGACGGGATGCAGGACGTGTTGAACGCGGTTGAGACACCGCATCAGGTAAAGTTGAAAGACATCCCGCGCTTTAACGAAAGCGAAGGACATGGGCCAAAGCGCGCACACCCGGTTGAGGATTATTTTGACGATCTATCCATGCACTTGGTGCGAGAAATCTACAAACGCGACTTTGATCTGTTCAAATATGACTTTGAAAATCCTGGCAACAAGATGCCAATAGCCGAGATTGATTTGGACGAAGTGCACGCAAAGCTGGGTGATTAAACCCTGCAGCGGTTAAGACGGGTTCGATTTAATCGCTGACATCACCAACTGCGCGGCTGCGGCGCTGCCTTTGGGGGACGGGTGCACCATATCGAAGGCGTGAAAGCTTGCGTCGCCGTGTGGCACCATTTCTGACAATGAAACAAAGGTCACGCCCGGATCCAAGGCGGCTAGTTTCTTGATCCGAGTTTCTAACGCGTCGCCCGCTGGCTTGCAGCGTTCAATGGGCGATCCGCGACCGGGGCTGCGCAGATAACCCACATAGATGACTTTTGCACCATCACGTCGTGCCTTTAGGATCGTGCTTGGAATTGCGCCTTTGCGTCCGTCGCTTGCGATAAGCTTGTTCATTACGCGGGTGCATTTGCCACATCCACAGCCCATCCATAGGTCATTGCCGCCGCCGTTCATCACAACATAGTCCCAATTGCCCGAACGATATTGTTTGGAAATGTTCATGCCCAACATGCCAGTGATCGGCAGGGCATACAGATGTCGTGCGCCTGTTGTGGCTTTGCTTTTGACGTTGGTCTGTAACAGATCAGAAAGAGCATGCGGAAACGACTGTTTGGCAGTGGCATTGGTTGTCATAAACGAATCCCCCATAACCAGCACCCGCATTGGACCTTCGGCAGCCACAGGAACGGCAAGCATAGAAATTAGGACAAGTGCAGCGCACAATCGGGTCAGCAGCATTATATTCTCCTTGTCACGCAGCAGCGCGTGATGCGCGGGCAGGCGCATGTGGCAGATTGGATTCGGACAAAGTTAGATCAAATTAGTGGCGAAATTGTGGCGATTGGGGTTCAGCAGTAGTGCGAGGGTGATCGCGTTGTTTCGCTATGTAGCCTTGCACCACGCCTCGCTGCGGCCTAGATCAGCGGTATGAGCCAAGTAAAATCATCCTCCAAGTCTGATCCCAACTACAAGGTGATCGCTGAAAACCGCCGCGCGCGGTATGATTACGCGATCGAGGATGACATCGAATGTGGCATCATCTTGGAAGGGTCCGAGGTCAAGTCGCTGCGCATGGGCGGGTCAAACATCGCTGAAAGCTATGCTGCGGTTGAAGATGGCGAATTGTGGTTGGTGAACAGCTATATCGCGCCCTACAAGCAGGCCAAGACGTTTGGCCACGAAGAACGCCGCCGTCGTAAGTTGCTGGTCTCTCGTAAGGAATTGTCGCGCCTGTGGAACGAAACCCAGCGCAAAGGCATGACGCTGGTGCCGCTGGTGATGTATTTCAACCATCGCGGCAAAGCTAAGATAAAGATTGGCATCGCCAAGGGTAAAAAGAACCACGACAAGCGCGAAACCAGCGCCAAACGTGATTGGTCCCGCCAAAAGGCACGCTTGCTCAAAGATCATGGATGATCAACTGACGCTGATCGGTTTTCGCTACAGTGTTTATACCCGCATCGTGCGTATGGCGTTGATCGAGATGGGGTTAAAAGCCGTGTATGTTGAGGCAAATCCGTTTGCCGTTGAACGCGATCCGATTTTGACCGAGCACACGCCGTTTCATCGGGTACCAGTGTTGCGGCATAGGGGATTCACCTTAACAGAAACAACTGCGATCACCCGCTATCTTGATACCCTGAACGCGGGTTCCAGCCTTGCCCCAAAAGATGCGATGGCGCAGGCCCGTATGATGCAGGTCATTGGGATCATTGATGCCTATGGGTATCAGCCCTTGGTGAGGCAGGTGTTTTCGCACGGTTTTTACCGACCGCATTTTGATGAAGCAGCTGACCCTTCACAGATCACGGCGGGACTTGAGGCAGCGCGCCTCGTTCTATCGTCACTTGATCGGATCGCTGATGAAGGCATACAATTGAATTGTAAGCAGATTAGCCTTGCCGACATCCACCTTGCCCCAATGATCGCCTATTTTGTTCAGGTCCCCAAGGGCGCTGTGTTACTGGCGCGATATCCTGCGCTCTCAAAGTGGTGGAATGTACTTTCAAAACGTCCGTCCCTGCTTGCAACAAACCCGTTTACCTTAGCCTAATTGCCGCTTGGCAGTATAAATTCCCCTTTGAGATATCGATTTGACGCCATAGGTCTTGAAGCATCGCAGGCAGGGGTCGCGTGCGATGCACATTCAATAATGACCTCATAGGGAACAGACGTATGGAACTTATTATTGGCCTTCTATCAGGTGCCATTGGCGGTAATGCTGCTGGTAAAATTATTGGCAAACTTGATCAGGGCACGTTGATCAACTCAATCTCTGGCATCGTTGGCGGTGGCCTTGGTGCGACTATTTTGGGCGGCCTTGGCGCAGGTGCTGCGGGCGGCGGTATGGATATCGGCAGCATCATCAGCCAAATCGCTGGTGGCGGAGTTGGTGGTGGCGTGCTGCTGGCAATTGTTGGTGTTGTTAAGAACATGATGGCTAAATAAAAGCTTGCTGGGCGGTACAATGGTGCCGCCCGGACTTGCCAGCTTGAACCAGCAGCGGTAGGCAATGAGAAACTGACAATAGAGGGTTTCCCATGATCGATGATCCCAAAACGCTGGTTTCAACTGAATGGTTGACCAAACACATAAAAGATCCTGATTTGCGTTTGCTTGATGCATCTTGGTATTTGCCAGATGCAGACCGCGACGCAAAAGCGGAATATGATGCGGCGCACATCCCCGGGGCACGGTTTTTTGACATCGATGAAATATCTGATGCACGGTCAGATTTGCCGCACATGGCACCCCCGATTGAGAAATTCATGTCACGTATGCGCGCAATGGGGGTGGGTGATGGGCATCAGGTTGTTGTCTATGACGGTGCCGGACTACTGTCTGCCGCGCGTGTTTGGTGGTTGTTTAAATTGATGGGGCAGGAAAACGTCGCTGTGCTTGATGGTGGCTTGCCCAAGTGGATAGCGGAGGGCAACTCAACCGAAGATATGCCGCCCATTCCACGTGACCGCCACATGACAGTGCGGTTTCAGAACCAACTGGTGCGCGATGTCACTCAGGTGGCTCATGCGTCAAAATTGGGTGACCCACAGGTCGTTGATGCCCGCGCCGCTGCACGGTTTCGGGGTGATGCGCCGGAACCACGTGAGGGGCTGCGTGCGGGGCATATACCCGGTGCGCGCAATGTGCCGTTTGGTGAATTGCTGAACGACGATAAGACAATGAAATCGCCTGACGATACCCGCGCTATCTTTGAGGCGGCGGGTGTCGATTTGGCTAAACCGATTATCACCTCGTGCGGGTCTGGCGTGACGGCGGCTATTCTGGCGCTTGCCTTGGAACGTATAGGTCACACGCAGTGGTCCCTCTATGACGGGTCTTGGTCTGAATGGGGCATGTTTCCCACTGTTCCCGTCGCAACCGGAGAAGCATAATGTTTGAAACACTCAAGGCGCAGCCAGCAGATAAAATTCTCGCGCTGATGCAGATGTACAAGGACGATCCACGTGCCACGAAAGTGGATTTGGGTGTTGGCGTGTACAAAGATGCGACCGGCCTCACCCCCGTGATGCGTGCCGTGAAAGCGGCAGAGCATAAATTGTGGGAAACGCAAGATTCTAAGGTTTACACGGGCCTTGCGGGTGATCCAGCCTTTGCGGATGCAATGATCAAGCTGGTTTTGGGTGATGCAATACCACGTGACACGATAGCGGCGGCTGCAACACCGGGCGGTACTGGTGCTGTGCGTCAGGCGTTTGAAATGATCAAAATGGCGCGCCCTGATGCCCGCGTCTTCGTGTCCAATCCAACATGGCCTAATCACCTGTCGATTTTGAAATATTTGGATATTGAAATGGTGCCCTATCGTTATTTCGATGACGAAACGCGTGGTGTCGATTTTGACGGGATGATCGCGGACCTCAAAACCGCAAAAAAGGGTGATGTGGTTCTACTGCATGGCTGTTGTCACAACCCAACCGGTGCCAATTTGAACATGGCCGAATGGGACGCTGTCATTGAGGTATTGCTGAAAACTGGCGCGACCCCGATGATCGATATTGCCTATCAAGGTTTTGGCGATGGCTTAGAAGCTGACGCTGCTGCAACGCGCAAAATTGTTGCTGCCGTGCCGGAGTGTCTGATCGCCGCGAGCTGCTCCAAGAACTTTGGTATTTACCGCGAACGCACGGGTCTATTGCTGGCGATTGCGGCGGATACTGCGGCGCATAAGTTGAACCAAGGGACTTTGGCGTTTTTGAATCGCCAGAATTTTAGTTTCCCACCGGATCACGGTGCGCGGATCGTGACGATGATTTTGAATGATGATGCCATGCGTGTAGACTGGATGGCCGAGTTGGAAGATGTCCGTAATACCATGCTTGGGTTACGCACAGCACTTGCAGGTGAATTACAAAAGTTGTCTGGTTCAGATCGTTTTGGCTTTTTGGCACAACACCGGGGCATGTTTTCGCGTCTTGGGACGACACCTGATATGGTCGAAGCGCTGCGAGAGAAGCACGGGATTTATATGGTCGGTGACAGTCGTATGAATATTGCTGGACTAAATGACGAAACGGTGCCGATCTTGGCTAAGGCCATTATCGACGTTGGTATCTAAAACGAGGGTTGGGCGCACCGCCCACCTATCTGTTCATAATAAAAAGCCCGGTCGCTATGCCCGGGCTTTTTTTATTTATGTACCAGTTTAGCCTTTTGAGAACTCGGGATAGGCTTCCATGCCAAGCTCTGACATGTCCAATCCGTTGATCTCAGCTTCTTCACTGACGCGGATGCCCGTTGTATTTTTCAGGAACATCCACACGACAAAGCTGACGATGAACACAAAGCCACCCACTGCACCAAACCCGATGATCTGGGTTACGAATGATGTGCCGTCGGTATAGACTGGAACCACTAGCGTTCCCCAGAATCCTGCAAGCAAGTGTACGGGGATCGCGCCGACAACGTCATCAATCTTGAGTTTATCAAGGAACGGCACAGCAAAGACCACGATCACGCCGCCCACGGCACCAATCCAAAGCGCGCCAAACAATGTGGGGTCAAGCGGGCCGGCAGTGATGGACACCAGGCCTGCCAGTGCCCCGTTTAGGACCATGGTCAGATCGACTTTCTTGTACAGCACCTGTGTCAGGCCCAGCGCAGCAACGGCACCCGCGGCAGCGGCCATGTTGGTGTTTGCAAATATCTGCGCGACAGCGTCAGCATCTGAAATCGTACCCATCGCCAGTTGTGATGCACCATTAAAGCCGAACCAACCGAGCCACAGGATGAACGTACCTAATGTCGCAAGCGCAAGGTTAGAACCGGGCATTGGAATAACACGGCCATCTTTGTTGTATTTGCCAAGGCGTGGCCCCAATACAATTGCACCAGCAAGGGCAGCGAAACCACCAGCGGCGTGGACCAACGTAGACCCTGCAAAGTCGCTAAAGCCCATGTCAGCCAAGAAACCTGCACCCCACTGCCAGCTTGCGCCAACCGGATAGATCACACCTGTCAGGACAACAACAAAGATCAGGAAGGGCCATAGTTTAATACGTTCGGCCAATGTGCCGGACACAATGGAAGCTGTGGTTGCGCAAAACATCAACTGAAAGAAGAAGTCAGAGGCGTTAGAATACCCTCCTGCGTCAATCTCGGTCTTGATATCTTTGGGACCAATTGCGCCAAATACGTCTTGGATGATCCAGTTATCGCCGGGATACATGATATTATAACCGATCAACCAATACATGATCGCGGCAATCGCAAAGAGGCCAATATTCTTGGTCAATTGTGTGGTCACGTTTTTTGAGCGTACCAAGCCCGCTTCGAGCATTGCAAAGCCTGCGGCCATCCAAAACACCAGGAAGCCACCAATCAAGAATAGCAGCGTGTTAAAGATGAATGTTGTATCAGCCAGCTTTGCAAATTCTGCATCCTGCGCCGCGCCCAATGTTGGCAACATTGCAAGCGTGGCTGCCAAGGCAATAAGTTGTAGTTTGTTCATGGGTTTATTCCTTAAAGCGGGGGATCAAAGGGCGTCATCGCCGGTTTCGCCTGTGCGCACGCGCATGGCCTGATCGACATCAAGGACAAAGATCTTTCCATCACCGATTTTGCCAGTTTGTGCCGCTTTGCTGATCACCTCGACCATCTGATCTGCGACACTGTCTGCCACGACAAGTTCGAGTTTAACTTTCGGGACAAAGTTCACGACGTATTCAGCGCCGCGATAAATCTCGGTATGGCCCGATTGCGCGCCAAACCCTTTGATTTCCGTGACCATCAAGCCGCGGACACCCGCGTCAGTCAGCGCCTCGCGGACTTCTTCCAGTTTGAATGGTTTGATTGTTGCAATGATGAGCTTCACTGATGCGATACCTCTTTGATTGGCAGGAACATCCTGCATTGTGCAGGTGCAGCAAAGCTTGGAGAGGTCTTGATTTGAAAGCTGAGAGAGGCTGATTTATGCCGAAAACTGATGGATGCGCTTAAATTATGCGCAGATGTGGCAGGTTGATTAAAAAATAGTCAAAAAATCGACACGCTTTGCGCCATGCGGCGCTAAACAATCTGTTGTTGGCACGATATGGTACAGAAAAATCAGGCCGGGCAGGCAAATGTTATGAGTACTCCACCTAAGAAAAAGCGTCCTTTGGTCGCTGATAAGCGGTATCCGGGCAAAAGCGCAGCTGCGTCTAAAAAGACACCAAAGAAGAAGGCTGCGGTTAAGCGCAAGCCAGCGCGACAAAAGCGCCCTAAACGTGGTGGTATTCTGGGATTGCTCAGCGCGCTGATTGGCTGGGTGTTCCGTCTGATCTGGAAAATAACCTGGCGTTTGACGGCTGTTGTGATGATCGTGCTGGCGCTGGCGGTTGGGTATTTCTACACAACCTTGCCACCCTTGAATGACTTTCTTGATGGACGCGCACGCGGGTCTGTGACGATGCTGGATCGAAATGGCGATGTCTTTGCATGGCGTGGGGACCAGTTCGGTGGCGTTATTACCGCTGAGAGCGTATCCAAACATCTTAAGAATGCTGTGGTTGCGACCGAAGACAAGCGCTTCTTCCGTCATTTTGGATTAAGCCCACGAGGCATTGCCTCTGCCGTGCGGATCAACCTGCGCGAAGGGCGTGGGCCGTTAAAAGGCCATGGTGGCTCTACGATTACGCAGCAGACGGCCAAGTTGATTTGTCTTGGGGAACCCTTCGATCAGACCAGTGGACAAACTGAAAAAGAATACGAAGCAGGCTGTCGTGCCGGCAATATACGGCGCAAGGCCAAAGAAGCGCTTTATTCGATGGCGATGGAAGTTAAATATTCCAAGAATGATATTCTGTCGATTTATCTGAACCGTGCCTACATGGGCGGCGGCGCGTATGGGGCTGAGGCCGCGGCGCAGCGGTTCTTTGGTAAATCTGCATCCGAAGTAAATCCTGCTGAGGCCGCGATGTTAGCAGGGCTGTTAACGTCACCTTCTGTCTTGTCCCCCACGAATAATCTGGAGCGGTCTCAAAACCGTGCCGCCACGGTTATCCGTTTGATGCAAGAACAAGGATACCTCAACGAAGCTGAAGCTAAGGCCGCGCAAGACAATCCTGCTGAACTTTCTCAAGCAGCTGAGGCTAAAGCGGGTGGGTATTTTGCCGATTGGGTCATGGCGTCGGGTCCAGAATTCTTTACGCGCAACACCACAGAAGATGTGATCATCAAAACCACTCTTGATCAGCGTATTCAGCGTGCTGCCGAAGACGGGCTAAAGTGGGTCTTTGAAAACAAGGTGCGTGAGGGATCAAAAGCCCAAGCCGCCATCATTGTTATGTCTGCGGATGGTGCCGTGCGTGGCATGGTCGGGGGCCGCAAGACCAAGGTGTCTGGTGCGTTCAACCGTGCCACGCAAGCGCTGCGTCAGACGGGGTCGGCGTTTAAGCCGTTCGTTTACGCAGCGGCGCTTGATCTGGGCTATTCGCCAAATGATCTGATTAATGATGAGCCGTATTGTTTGAATATTCCGGGTTCCGGGCAGTGGTGCCCTAAAAATTACACGAACAACTTTAAGGGAATGGTCACACTTACGGATGCGTTGAAAAACTCGCTCAACATTCCGGCTGTGAAAATTTCAGAAAGTGTTGGGCGTGAATTGGTCAGTCATGTGGCACAGCAGTTCGGTATTCAAAATGATCTGGCTGCAGGGCCGGCGCTTGCCTTGGGTGCATCTGAAAGCACGTTGATCGAAATGACGGGTGCCTATGCTGGTATTTTGAATGGTGGTTCGTCCGTGACGCCCTATGGCCTTATTGATCTAAAATTGATGGGCGATACAGAGCCGTTGATGGGAACTGGCGGTGGTATTGGTGAGCGCGTGATCCAAGAAGAAGCGGCGCGTCAACTGGTCTATATGATGGAAAAGGTTATCTCTGAAGGGAGCGGCAGGCGTGCGCAGTTCGGCGGGCGTCAACTGGCAGGTAAAACCGGTACAACGTCGGCGGCCAAAGATGCATGGTTCATCGGGTTTTCCGCAGATTATGTTGCGGGTGTTTGGATGGGCTATGATGACAATACGCCCCTGAAAGGTGTCACTGGGGGCGGTCTGCCCACTGCCATCTGGCGTGAAACGATGGCCCGCGTCCATGAGGGTGTACCGATCAAAGACCTACCCATGAGCCTGCCGGGCCCGTCAACTGTTCAGAGTGAGCAACCGATCCAATCCGATCCAATCCCTGTTCCTGGCGATAACGGTGGTGAAACGCTGATTGATCAGGTGTTGCGCGATATCTTTGGTGGCTCTTCGGGTGGGGGCACGCAGACGCCAACCATACGGGGTGAAGATCGATGAACTATCACTAATAGTGATGGCGTTCCGCACATTCATTCGTTTTTGATTTTCTGTCGGATATGTCACCAACGGTGTACATTTATGAAAGAGGCATCCCATGACACCCATTCGCATTTCATCATTTTCGTCAAACGGCACGGGTGGAAACCCTGCTGGTGTTGTCATTTCTGACATGTTGCCTGACGCAGATCAGATGCAAAAGATCGCCGCAGACTTGGGATATTCCGAGACTGCCTTTGCCGCGCCAGAGGGCGATGCATGGCGCGTCCGGTATTATGCCCCTGTAGGTGAGGTCGCGTTTTGTGGTCATGCAACAATCGCTCTGGGTGCTGCTCTGGGTGCGCAAAACGGGGCAGGACGGTTTGATCTGAACTTACGTGATGCGCAGATCAGTGTTGAGGCGATGCAAAATGGCGACACTTGGGCCGCAGCGCTACAATCCCCTGAAACGTGGTCAAAACCTTTGCCAGAGGCGGTGCGCGCAGGGCTATTAGATTTATTTGGTCTCTCAGAGGATGATCTTGATCTGGCAGTGCCACCAACGCTGGCTTTTGCCGGTGTACAGCACGGGGTTATCGCGTTGAAAGAACGGTCAACATTAGCTCAGATGTCTTATCCCTTTGATGCAATGCGAGACCTGATGCTGGAACACCAACTGGTGACGGTCAGTTTGTTGCACCAGAACGGACCACGCAGCTTTGATGCCCGCAATGCCTTTGCAAGCGGCGGTGTGGTTGAAGACCCCGCAACGGGCGCTGCGGCTGCGGCATTGGGCGGTGCGTTGGTCGATATGAACTTTGATGGCTTGCAAGACGGCGGGTCGTTCAACATCATCCAAGGTGCGGACATGGACATGCCTTCGGCATTGCGTGTTGACGTTACAGGCGTGCCCAGTGAGTCGGTGCGTGTCAGTGGCTCGGTGCGTTGGATGTAAGGCTTTTGACGCAATCTCCGTTTGTCACGCCACAGTCGTAACTTTCTAGAAAACGAGGAATGGAAATTTATCAGTAATGCCACTATGGCTGTACTGTGCCGAATATGGCGGGGATGCCGCTGTGTTCAATTGTGGCCATGAGTTTTGGAAAGATACCGATGCGCGACGAAGTGTTAAAACGCGGACAAGATGAAATGCGCGCCGTGCGCAAACGCAGCCGCATGTTGTATTGGACGGTCGGTTTGTTCAGTTTGTTTGCGAACCTGCTGATGCTCACTGGTCCGATGTATATGTTGCAGGTCTATGACCGTGTGCTTGGATCTGGATCTGCAGAAACACTGATCGCGCTATCGATCTTGGTGGTTTTTCTATACGCGACCATGGGGATTCTGGATTACACCCGTGGGCGGATCATGGCGCGCGTCGGTGCACGGTTTCAGGCCGATTTGGACCGCAGGGTGTTTGATGCGGTTGTCCGTAAATCGGCAGTTGCGCCTGATATTAAAACCAACGCGGGTTTGGCCGATTTGGAATCTGTTCAGCGTTTGATCACCTCACCTGTGTTGATGGCGGCGTTTGACATACCTTGGACGCCGATTTTCTTTGCTGCGATATTCTTGTTTCATCCAATGCTGGGATGGTTGGCTGTCGGTGGCGCTGTGGTTTTGATCGCGATTACCTTTGCCAACCAAATGTTGTCGCGCGGCAGCCAAATGCGTGCCGGAATTGCGGGTCAATCAGCCACGGCAATCTCTGATCAAATCAGGACTGAGGCAGAAATGGTGCAGGCGATGGGGATGCGCGATGCAGCTTTCGCGCGTTGGCAAACCGCACGCGGTGAAGCATTAGAACAGCAAGTGCGTGCCACTGACGTGGGTGGTACATTTACTTCAATGACCAAAACGCTGCGGTTGTTTTTGCAATCCGCGATGTTGGGGTTAGGTGCATGGCTGGTCTTGCAAGGGAAAATGACACCGGGCGCGATGATTGCGGGATCAATTCTGTTGGGGCGCGCACTTGCGCCCGTAGAAATGGCCTTGAACCAATGGCCCATTGTGCAACGGGGCCGCGTTGGATGGGAAAATCTTGCGCTACTCTTGGGCGCTGTGCCGCCAGAAATGGCGCGGACAACTCTGCCTGAACCTCGCGCCAAACTGGTCGCTAAAGGGCTGACTGTGGTACCTCCCGGCGAAAAGCAAGCCTCGCTCAAATCGGTCAACTTTGTTGTTGAACCGGGGCAGGCTGTTGGCATCATCGGGCCTTCTGGTTCTGGCAAATCAACCTTGGCGCGGACATTAATGGGCGTTTGGCCACCTGCGGGCGGGTATGTGCGCTTGGACGGGGCATCGCTGGATCAATACGGGCCCGAAGTTTTGGGCCGCCACATTGGATACCTGCCGCAGCGGGTACAGCTTTTTGATGGCAGTATTGCTGAGAATATCGCACGTCTGTCGGGTCAGCCTGATGATGAAAAAGTTGTCGCCGCTGCCAAGATGGCTGCTGCGCATGAAATGATCCTTGAGTTGCCGCAAGGCTATGATACGCAAATTCGATCTGGACAGGTACGACTGTCAGGTGGTCAGATGCAGCGTATCGGCCTAGCTCGCGCGCTCTATGATGATCCGGTGATTGTTGTGTTGGATGAACCGAATTCAAATCTTGATAACATCGGATCACAGGCCTTGAACCATGCCATTCGGCAGATGAAAGCAGATCAGCGGTCGGTTTTAATCATGGCGCACCGTCCTGCTGCAATCCAAGAATGTGACACGTTGCTGGTGTTAGATGGCGGCATGCGCATGGCCTTTGGCCCCAAAGATGAGGTGCTGGCAGGCATGGTGAAAAATCACAAGCAAATACAAACAGCCCCCGTAAACGCAGGCGGTGTCACATGAGCGAGGCACCTGACAAGCGTTGGTCTGCAAAAACTCCGGTGATCATCGGATTCTTTGGGTTGTTGTTGCTGTTTGGTGGTTTTGGCACCTGGGCTGTTACCACACAAATTGCTGGCGCTGTCGTTGCGTCCGGGCGCATCGAGGTCGATCGTAATCGTCAGATTGTGCAGCATGAAAAGGGCGGTGTGGTCGCAACCATCATGGTGGATGAAGGCGATACAGTTGCAGCAGGGGAAATACTGATCCAGCTAGATCCACAGGCGCAAGCATCGCAACTTGCTATTGCCGAGGGTCAGCTTTTTGAACTGATGGCGCGGCGCGGCCGACTGGAAGCGCAGCGCGACGAAAGTGATACAATCGTCTTTGAAGAAGAACTGATTGCTGCGGGTGCCTCTAACCCTGATTTACAAGAATTGATGGACGGTCAGCGCAACCTGTTTGAAGCGCGCACCGCATCTATTGCGCAAGAGATTGAACAGCTTGGCAAACGTCGCGAGCAAATTGGCTCTCAAATCGCTGGAGTCGAAGCGCAAGAAGTTTCACTGGGACGACAGCTTGAATTGATTGAAGAAGAGTTGGGCAATCAACAATCGTTGCTTGATCGTGGTTTGGCGCAGGCTGCAACGGTGCTGGGTTTGCAACGCGAACAGGCACGCTTGCGCGGTCAGATCGGTGAATTGGCCGCGACCAAGGCGCAAGCTGAGGGCCGTGTCACTGAAACCGACATCGAAATTCTGAAATTGGGCACCGCAGGGCGCGAAGAGGCGATCACACGTCTACGCGATCTGCGGTATCGTGAATTAGAACTCGTCGAACAGCGTAGTGCCGTGAAGGCCGAGATTGAGCGACTTAGCATCCGTGCGCCCGTTTCCGGCATCGTCTATGGCATGCAGGTTCAAACACCGCGGTCTGTTGTACGTGCCGCCGAACCGCTGCTATATTTGGTGCCCCAAGACCGTCCTTTGGTGATTGCCGCGCGGGTAAGCCCGATCAATGTGGATCAGATTGTCGTGGGCCAGCAGGTTAACCTGCGTATGTCTGCATTAGACCAACGCACAACCCCTGAACTGGTGGGGCAGGTGATGCAAATCTCTGCTGATGCGATCGAGGAACAGCAGACAGGACAATCGTATTTCCGGGCAGAGATTGCCCTGAACCCAGGTGAATTGGAAAAATTGGCTGAGGGCATCATTTTGTTGCCCGGTATGCCAGTTGAAGCGTTTATTAGGACAGGTGATCGATCCCCAATGGCATATTTGATCAAGCCGATGGCAGATTATTTTGCGCGCGCTTTCCGCGAAAGCTAAGTCTCGCCTCTTTTCGTTTCTGCCCATCCCGGGTAGCGTTCAAAAAACCTTACTGTTCAAAGGAACACCGCAATGAGCATTACAGTACGTTTGACTGAACTTGGCGTAACACTGCCTGACGCGCCAGCGCCTGCGGCAAATTACGTGCCGTTCGTTCAGGTTGGCGATATCGTCTATGTTTCGGGCCAAATTTCCAGCGGTCCAGACGGTATGATCAAGGGTAAGTTGGGTGCTGACATGGAAACTGATGCCGGTGCGGCAGCAGCCAAAGCCTGTGCAATCAGCCTGTTGGCGCAAGTCAAGGCGGCCTGTGACGGTGATATCGAACGTCTGGTGCGTGTGATCAAACTGACTGGCTTTGTGAATTCGACGTCTGATTTCACAGATCAACCTAAGGTGATCAACGGCGCGTCTGATTTTCTGGCGGAGGCGCTGGGCGATAAGGGGCGTCATTCGCGTTCTGCGGTGTCTGCTGCGTCACTGCCTTTTGGTGTGGCCGTAGAAATCGAAGGTATATTCCAAGTTAAATGATCCTGCCCCGCGCCTTTTATGATGTGCCTATGGCGCATCGCGCGTTGCATGACGTCAAAGATGGCCGCCCGGAAAATAGCCGTGCGGCCATTCATGCCGCAATTGCTGCTGGGTATGGTATTGAGATTGATGTGCAGCTCAGTTCAGACGATGCAGCGATGGTATTTCACGACTACGCGCTTGAGCGGTTAACTGGTGAAAAAGGCATGGTTCGGACCTGTATGGCCAGTCAGCTGGCACACATTCAGCTGACCGGTGGCAACGAAGGCATCCCAACATTGCCAGAGGTATTGGACATCGTTGCTGGACGTGTGCCGTTGGTTATCGAACTCAAAGATCAAGACGGCGCGATGGGACCAAATATCGGCCCTTTGGAGCAGGCGACGGCAGATGCCGTGCAAGGGTATCATGGTGACATCGCGGTTATGTCGTTCAACCCTCATGCCGTTGCGCGGATGTCCGATTTATTGCCGCATGTCCCGCGCGGATTGGTCACAAGTGCCTATCGCTATGACGATTGGCCGTTGAGTAAAACAACCTGCGATCATCTACGCGCCATTCCAGATTATGATCGCGTTGGTGCGTGTTTTATCAGTCATGAGGTTGATGATCTGGCTACACCTCGCGTCGCCGCCCTAAAATCAGCAGGTGCAATGATCTGTTGCTGGACGGTGCGCAGTGCAGAGCAAGAAGCGCGAGCACGCCAATTTGCCGACAATATTACCTTTGAAGGGTACAGTGCGGCGCTTGCCGCTTGATCCGGCGCTGCAAAGCCACAGATAAGGCAATGAGGCAGGATAAATATGAGCGCACAAGAAGTTGAGATCAGAGTGGTATCCAATCTGGCCGATATTGGGCAGGCCAGTTGGGATGCTTGCGCTTGTCCTGAGGCGCAAAATGGTGCGCGTGCCAAAGATCCATTTACCACATACCGCTTTCTGTCTGCGCTTGAACAAAGCGGCAGTGTTGGAACTGGTACGGGGTGGCAACCGCAATACTTGACGGCTTGGGTCGCGGGACAGGTGATTGGTGTGGCTCCGATGTATGTGAAGTCACATTCACAAGGCGAATACATTTTTGACCACAATTGGGCGCATGCCTATGAACGCTCAGGCGGGCGATATTACCCTAAATTGCAGATCGCTGTACCGCATACACCTGCAACCGGCAGACGGTTTTTAACACGACCCGGTTTTGAAGAAACCGGAATGGCGGCACTGGTGCAAGGTGCTGTGCAGCTGACCGAGAATAACAATCTATCATCACTGCATGTCACTTTCTGCACGGAAGCGGAGGCAGAAACAGCCAAACAATTGGGCATGATGGCGCGCAAGAGTCAGCAGTTTCATTGGCGCAACGAGGGGTACGCAGATTTTGACGACTTCCTTGGTAGTCTCAATTCGCGCAAACGCAAAAATATCCGCAAGGAACGCATCACGGCACGGGGCTTTGGTGGGCAAATCGAGACCTTTACGGGCGATCAAATTGAACCAGAGCACTGGGATGCCTTTTGGCAGTTCTACCAAGATACTGGCGCGCGCAAATGGGGCACGCCGTATCTGACGCGTGCGTTTTTTGATGTGGCTCAGGAAACCCTGCGTGATGATATCGCACTGGTGCTAGCGCGCCGTGACGGACGATGGGTGGCCGGAGCGTTGAACTTTATCGGGGCCGATGCGCTGTATGGGCGCTATTGGGGCTGCGCTGAACATCACCCCTGCCTGCATTTCGAACTTTGCTATTATCAAGCTATTGATATTGCCATTGCGCGCGGCCTCAGCACAGTCGAGGCAGGTGCGCAGGGCGAACACAAACTTGCACGCGGGTATTTGCCGACGCCGACTTGGTCCTTGCATTGGATGCGCGACGCTGGTTTTGCGAATGCAGTTGGCGACTACCTTGAGGCGGAACGCGCCGCCGTTGATGAAGAAATCGAGATTTTGACAGATTACGGGCCGTTCAAACGTGCCCAGATTGAGGAGCAGGAATGACTGAGCGCTTAAGTGATGAAACCCGCAAGACCGTTTTACAGCCCTTGTTTGATACCGGTTGGCAGATGGAAGAAGGCCGCGATGCCATTCACAAGACCTTTAAGTTCAAAGATTTTGCGGACGCGTTTGGCTGGATGACTCGCGCGGCAATATGGGCAGAAAAGTGGAATCACCATCCTGAATGGTCCAATATTTACAATAAGGTAAATGTGATTTTGATCACTCACGATGTTGATGGATTAAGTGCGCTTGATGCTAAGCTCGCGCGCAAAATGGACGGGCTCTTTGAGCCAAAGAAAGACTGACTGAAGAGATATGCAGGATTTATTGAATACTGAACTTTGGCAGGGCAAGACCGTTGCCGATTTGCTGACACTTGAGGTTTTGGCCAGCGCCGCAGGCTCCGTTTTAGGTGCGATTGCGATCTTATTTGTTGGCTGGGTTGTTTCCGCGTGGCTGCAACGGCGCGTGCAGAAACTTGGGGAAAAGCATAAACATCTGGACGAGATGTTATTCGATTTTCTCGCCTCGATCGTACGCTATGTCATTCTCGGCTTTACGGTTTTGTTTGTCTTGAACACATTTGGTGTTCAAACAACGTCAGTAGTTGCGATCATCGGTGCTGCCGGTTTGGCGATTGGTTTGGCCTTGCAAGGCACACTGTCGAATGTTGCGGCGGGTGTGATGTTGATCATGTTCCGCCCTGTCAAGATCGGTGATTTTGTCGATATTGGGGGCCAAATGGGGACCGTCAAACAGATCAGCCTAAACTTCACTGAACTGGCTGACCTCAGCAATGTGCAGGTCATAGTGCCGAATTCACAGGTTTGGGGTAATGTGATCACCAATTATTCGGTCAACAAAACCCGCCGTGCGGAATGGACCTTTGGGGTGGGCTATGGTGCTAATCTGAAAACAGCCGAAGGTATCATCCTTGAGACCATCATGGCGGATGAGCGTGCACATTCTGATCCTGCACCGTTCATCCAGGTGACGAACCTTGGTGAGAGTTCGGTTGATTTCATGGTGCGGGTCTGGTGCGCATCTGGTGATTATTTTGTCTTTAAGGCGGATATGACCCGGCAGGTCAAAGAAGCACTTGATGCTGGTGGTATCGATATCCCATACCCAACCCGTACTATTGTACAAGCGGCGGAATAATACCGTAAAAAGGTCAGGCCAATGCGTTGGCCTGACCTAGTTTCTTTACATGCTGTCGAGCAATGCTTCGCCGCCGGATACTTCGCACACGCCGGGGTTTTCTTCTTCTTGCAACAGCGTGACCTTGCCGTCGTCAACCAACATTGCATAACGCTTAGAACGCGCAATTAAGCCCGCTGGTGGGGCGTCAAAGTCCATGCCGATGGCTTTGGTGAATTCAGATGACGCATCTGCGAGCATTGTGATGCCTGCCTCTGTGGCACCTGTCGACTCGCCCCATGCTTTCATAACAAAGGGGTCGTTGCAGGATACGCAGATAATCTCATCTACGCCCTTTGCGTCAAACTGGCCTTTGGTGCGCACAAAGCTGGGCACATGGGCCGAATGGCATGTGGGCGTGTACGCGCCCGGCACTGCAAACAAGACTACTTTACGGCCCTTCAGTTTGTCAGCCATGTTGACCGGCGCTGGTCCGTCAGCGCCCAATTCGACCAATGTGGCGTCGGGCAGGGTGTCCCCTTGAGATATTGTCATGAGCTAGACCTTTCATGTCATTGCGTTTGCCTGTGCCAAGCATATAGGTTTCGCGCTAGGGTTCGACCAGTAATTTTGGGGAAAAGAAACATGCGTCATGTGGTTGTGATCGGGGCAGGGCAAGCAGGGTCATCTTGCGTTGCGAAATTACGCAATGGTGGGTTTGACGGGCGTGTGACCTTGATTGGTGCAGAACCTGTACCGCCTTATCAACGCCCGCCGTTGTCCAAAGCGTATCTGATGGGCGACATGGCACTAGAGCGGTTATTTTTGCGACCCGAAGCGTTTTACGGCGAACATGATATCGATCTCATGATGAATACGCATGTGGATGCGATTGATGTGAGCGCGCAGAGCATTTCAGTTCAGGGCATACAGATTGCCTATGATGAACTGGTATTAACCACAGGGTCGGTGCCACGTTATTTGCCCGCCAGCATTGGTGGCAATCTGGACGGTGTGCATGTGGTGCGTGATCTGGCGGATGTGGATGCGATGGCACCGCGGTTTGTCGAAGGCGCAAAGGTTCTGATCGTTGGCGGCGGGTATATCGGCCTTGAAGCGGCATCGGTTGCCGCAAAGCTGGGGTTGCAGGTCACTCTGGTTGAGATGGCAGAACGTATTTTGCAACGTGTAGCCGCCCCAGAAACCAGCGATTTTTTCCGTGACCTACACAAAGGTCATGGCGTTGATATCCGCGAGGGTGTTGGCTTGGATCATTTACTGGGCGAGGGCGCTGTAAGCGGTGCGCGCCTTTCTGATGGCAGCGAAATTGAAGCAGATTTTGTGATTGTAGGTGTCGGCATCGCGCCGGGTGCCGCGCTGGCCGGCGCCGCTGGTATCGAGATTGAAAATGGTATCAAGACGGATGCGCAGGGCCGTACGTCTGCCCCGCATGTCTGGGCGGCAGGCGATTGTGCGTCGTTCCCCTATCGCGGTGGACGCATCCGGCTGGAATCGGTTCCAAACGCAATTGATCAGGCGGAATGTGTGGCGGAAAACATCATGGGGACGGATAAAGCATATACCGCAAAGCCGTGGTTCTGGTCAGACCAGTATGATGTGAAATTGCAGATTGCGGGTCTGAACACAGGGTATGACCGGGTGATCACGCGCCGCACAGATGCGGATAGCGTGGCGTTTTGGTACTATCGTGGCAATGAATTACTGGCGGTTGATGCAATGAACGATCCACGCGGGTTTATGGTGGGCAAGCGGCTGATTGAGGCAGGTAAATCACCTGATCCAGCATTGATCGAAAATCCCGAAACTGAATTGAAAGCACTGCTAAAACTGTGAGGATCATCGCGGGAAAGTATCGCGGCTCCGTGCTGGCGGATGTGGGCAAAGGTGATATCGACGCGCATTTGCGTCCCACATCAGATCGCGTGCGTGAAAGCCTGTTTTCGATGCTAACGCACCATGATGTGATCATTGGCGCACATGTGCTTGATCTGTTCGCGGGGACTGGCGCGTTGGGGCTTGAGGCGTTGTCGCGTGGTGCAAAGGATGTGTGTTTCGTTGAAAATGGTCGCGTTGCGCAAAAGCTGGTGACTGAGAATATCGCTAAGTTGCGGATAGAATCCGAGACCACGTTAATGCGTAATGATGCAACCCAATTGGGGGCGTGGATCGCGGCCCCCTTTGATCTGGTGTTCCTTGATCCGCCTTATGGTAAGGGCATGGGGCAACAGGCCATAATCGGTGCGCGAAATGGTGGTTGGCTGGCCCCAGATGCAATAATCGTATGGGAAGAAAATGCACCGATGAACGCGCCTGCTGGATTTCAGCGCATCGACAAACGCAAATACGGCGACACGCATGTAACGCTATTGCGCAACACGGCTTAGCCTGCTGCGCGGATGACGGTGGCCAGACGTTTTACGCCCTCATCAATCATGGCATCATCCGCCAATGAAAACGCAAGGCGCAGTGTATTTGCCCCCGACCCATCAGCAAAGAACGCCTGACCGGGAACAAAGGCGACGCGCTGCGTTTCCAATGATTGGCGCAGTAATTCGCCGCCATCCAGATGCTTGGGCAGCGTAACCCAGACAAACATACCGCCCTCAGGTTTTGTCCATTCAACCCCATCAGGCATGTGTTTTTCCAGTGATTTCAGCATTGCATCGCGACGGGCGGAATACGTTTTGCGCAGCTTGATGGTATGTTCGGTAAATATATCTTCGGCCACCGTGGCAATCGCCATTTGGTTCAGCGTTGAGGAATGAAGGTCTGCCGCTTGTTTCATCAAAACAAGTTGCGAAATTACGGGTGCTGCGCCGCAAATCCAGCCAACCCGCAGACCGGGGGCCAGCGTTTTGGAAAAACTACCGCAATACAGGGTGCGACATTCATCAATGCTGCCTTTGCGCGCAATTTCCAATGCCAGCACCGGCGGGATCGGTTCGCCGTCATAGCGCAACGCCTGATAGGCGGCGTCTTCGATCACAGCGATGTCCATGTCTTCCGCCAGATCAAGGATGCTGTTGCGCGCGTCTAAATCAAGGGTTTCACCCGTTGGGTTGGCAAAATCGACAGACATATAGGCGAATTTAACGCGCCCACCGTTTTCGGCAGCGGTTTCAGCATAATCACTTGCGGACCGATTGCCGCGAGGGATCAGGCGGTCATAGTTTGGTTCATAGGCATTGAACGCGCCCAATGCGCCCAGATAGGTTGGCCATCCGAGCAGCGCGGTGTCCCCAGGTGACAACATCAATTTGCCCAGATAATCCAATGCTTGTTGTGATCCAGACGTAATCAACACGTTGTCGCGTGTACAGGGGATGCCGATGGATTCCATTTGTCCAACAATCCAGTCGCGCAGGGGCCCGTACCCTTCGGATACTGAATATTGCAGTGCGGTGGCTTGTTTTGTGGGGGACAATGCATCGGCAAGGGCCGCTTGAAATGCCTCTGTTGGGAACAGCGCGGGGTCAGGGATACCACCAGCAAAGGAAATGATATCAGGTTGATCCAACAGCTTGAGCAGCTCGCGAATTTCGCTGGCTTTCATGCGTTGCATGCGTGTCGCGAATATTTGTTCCCAATTCATGGCCTGTCCCCTTGTTGATGAGGGAACAACACCACGATTCGGTATGTATGGCAATAGTGCTTACCTATTTGCAGGGCATTTGTGGGACACCCTAAAATGCATAGGTCGGGTGAAACATATTTGCAGGCGAAAGCGTGAAAATCTCACATCCAGTTTCAGTCACACCTATAGAATGTTCAAACTGCGCAGACAGCGATTTATCGCGGGTCACAGCCGTCCAATCATCTGCCAAAGTTTTGGTTTCTGCACGGCCCAAGTTCACCATCGGTTCAATCGTGAAGAACATTCCCGGTTCCAGAACTGCGCCTGTACCGGGGCGGCCATAGTGCAAAACATTGGGAGGCGAATGAAACACGCGCCCTAAACCGTGCCCGCAGAAATCAGTGACCACAGACATCCGGTGGCCTTCAACAAAAGTCTGGATCGCGTGACCGATGTCACCAAATGTATTACCGGGTTTCACCGCTTCGATTCCGCGCATTAGGCTGTCATGCGTGATTTCGATCAGCCGCTCTGCCTTACGGGGTAATTTGCCCGCGACATACATCCGTGAAGTATCACCAAACCAGCCATCGACAATCACAGTCACGTCGATGTTCAAGATGTCGCCATCCTTGAGTTTTTTATCACTGGGAATACCGTGGCAAACGACGTGGTTCACCGAAATACAGCTGGCGTGTTTATAGCCCTTGTACCCAATGGTCGCAGATTTCGCGCCCGCCGCATTCACCTTTTCCTCGATGATGCGATCAATCTCTCCGGTTGTTTGGCCAACGGTCACATGTTCAGCGATCTCATCCAGTATGGTCGCGGCCAAATGGCCAGCGGCGTGCATGCCAGCAAAATCGGATGGGTCATAAATGCGAATGCCGTCTTTTGTCTGACGGCCACGGTGTTCTGTGTTCACCGGGTTCTCCAATATCTAATGTTCGGTTCTATTTAACGCGCAGGACGGCCAAGGACCAGAGGCGCGGCAAGCGTCACGTCTTGGGGTGTGATATGGGTGCCAATGGCGATGGTTTCTACCCCGGCAACGGTCGCGGCTGCATGCGCAGCGGCATAGGTAGGATCAATGTCATCTGCAATGGCGACATGGGTGCAATCAGTGCGCTGCACGAGGTACAGCAGAACGGCGCGGTGACCTGTCTGCGCCATCTTTGCCAACTCGCCAAGGTGCTTTGCGCCCCGCGCGGTCACGGAATCAGGAAATTCGACCAAACCGGATGTGCGGCATAACGTGACTGACTTCACTTCGACATAGGCATCCGGCAGGCCCGGTTGGCTCAACAGAAAATCAATACGAGAATTTTCACCATATTTCACTTCTGGCTTCACTGTTTCGTATGAGGCGAGCATTGCAATCTCGCGCGCCTCTAACGCCGCACGCACTGCGCGATTGGGCAGTGCTGTGTCTACGCCCGTGAAGTGCCCGTTCTCATGATCGACCAGGCGCCAGCCAAATTTCAGCTTTTTCTTTGGATCATCGTTGGGTTCGAGCCAGATTCTCATACCGGGTTCTGCCAGTCCCATCATTGAACCGGGATTTGCACAATGGGCCGTTACCTCGCGGCCGTCCTCTAGCGTACAATCAGCTAGAAACCGTTTATAGCGGCGGATCAGGCGGGCGGGGACAAGTTCGGTTTGAAAGCGCATGGGCTGCGGCCTATACCCAAGGGAACACAACCTCAAGGATTGACGCACATGTCCAACCCCACCGCCGCAATGCTGGTCATCGGAGACGAGATTTTATCGGGCCGTACCCGCGATTCGAATATGTATTATTTGGCGGGGCAATTGAGTGAGATTGGTGTGGACCTGAAAGAAGTGCGCGTCGTTGGGGATGAAAGCGATACGATTGTTGCCGCAGTGAAGGCGCTGTCAGCGGCATATGAATATGTGTTTACCAGTGGCGGCATCGGGCCAACGCATGATGATATCACGGCGGACTGTATCGCTGCGGCATTTGATCAACATATTGACGTGCGCGATGATGCGCGCGCAATCTTGGCCGAACATTACGCGAAATCAGGAACTGAATTGAACACAGCGCGTTTGCGTATGGCCCGCATCCCGGATGGGGCGACGTTAATTGACAACCCTGTGTCTGCGGCACCCGGTTTTAAGCTCGAAAACGTGCATGTCATGGCGGGGGTGCCATCGGTGTTTCAGGCAATGGTTGCGTCGGTGATCCCGTCACTCACGGGTGGTGCTGCATTGATCAGCAAGACGTTGCGCATTGACCGGGGCGAGGGCGACATCGCTGGACCATTGGGCGCACTGGCAGCAGCATTCCCAAAGCTTTCGATGGGATCCTATCCGTTTCAAAAAGATGGAAAATATGGCGCAAATATCGTAATTCGCGGCACTGATGAGGGCCAAATTGATGATGCTTTGTCTCAACTTGGTGCGGCTTTTACATGAGCGTCACGGCTGCCCAGCTTTTTGCAACTTCTGAGGCGACGTGGCCTGAAGCACGCCGCTGGCAAGTGGGGCCGTTTACTTTGCGCGATGGTCAGGGTGGTGGACAACGGGTGTCTGCAGCGACGGTGAATGGCACTTTTGAAGATAGTGATTTGGCCGCCGCAGAGGTTGCGATGCGCGCTGCCGGACAAAAGCCGCTTTTCCAAGTGCGCGATGCGACATCTGCTTTGGATACGGCCCTTGAGGCACGAGGGTATGCCACCAAGGACGCGACGCTGTTGTATGTCCTTCCGATTGAGCGTCTCACTGATAGGCCTGTCCCGCGCGTGACGGCGTTCACAATTTGGGAACCGCTGGCGATCATGAAAGAAATCTGGGCGACCGATGGAATGGGCCCTGCGCGGTTGGACGTGATGGCGCGGGCCAAAACGAAAACGGGAATCTTGGCACGCTGGAACGAAAAGCCCGCAGGCGCAGCATTTGTCGGCACACATGAAAATATCGCAATGGTCCATGGTTTGGTTGTTCTGCCAGATCAACGCAGGCAAGGCGTGGCAGAATGGATGATGCGCAGCGCTGCGTTTTGGGGGCAGGCGCGAGGGGTGACACATATTGCCGTCCTGTGTGTCAAAGCGAACAAGAGTGCAAATGCGCTCTATCGCTCTCTGGGCTTTGAGGTCGCGGGCGGTTATCATTATCGTCAATCCCCTGAATGAAGGAGGCCGCACATGGCTGATGATATGCCCACCGCCCTTGACCTACCGATGGTTGATCCATTGCCTGCTGGAACGCAAAAATATTTTGATGTCTGTCAGGCCAAGCTGGGCATGATTCCAAATGTGCTGCGTGCCCATGCCTTTGATGTTGATAAACTAAATGCGTTTACAGCCGTTTATAACGATCTGATGTTGGCAGATTCTGCGTTGAGCAAACTGGAACGCGAGATGATTGCGGTTGTCGTGTCATCCGTGAACAAATGCTATTATTGTCTGGTCGCCCATGGCGCGGCGGTGCGTGCATTGTCAGGGGATCCGATGTTGGGCGAACAATTGGTGATGAACTATCGTGTTGCGAAATTAGACGCTCGCCAGCGTGCGATGTTGGACTTCGCGCATAAGCTGACAATCGCCAGTGCCACGGTGGAAGAACCCGATCGGCAAGTGCTGCGCGACACTGGTTTCAGTGACCGTGATATTTGGGATATTGCCAATGTTACGGGATTTTTCAACATGACCAACCGGGTGGCCAGTGGTACTGACATGCGCCCCAATGATGAATATCACGCTCAGGCGAGATGATACGCAGCGGGTCTCTTTTTGCATGTGCTATGTGGCTTGCAGTGGTTCAACCCGCTGCGGCACTGGAAATCTCCCTGCCAACAAATGCACGCCAGACAGTGGAGCGAAACACTGATCCTGACAGCTATGCGGCACCAGTTGGCGTGTTTGCAGAGGGGCAGGTTGCGCGCATTATCATTGAGGGTGATGTGCGCCGTACCGCGTGGCGATTGGATTCACCGGGGCTGACCCCGTTGCAGGTGATGCGGCCTATACGCGCGCAATTGATCGCTGCGGGTTTTGATTTGGCCTTGGACTGTGCGGCAGCTGATTGTGGTGGGTTTGATTTTCGATTTGCAACAGAGACCCTGCCCGGGCCGAATATGTACGTGAACATTCGCGCATTTCATTTTGTGACAGCTATGCGTCCGGATGGAGACAGCCCTGATGAGGTGATCACTGTGTTGGCGAGTACTTCGGCCACCTCAGCCTATGTGCAGATCATACAGGCGGGAAAGCTGTCAGACGGGTCTGTGGCGGTGGCGACAAATACGGATTTACCGATCAAAACCCCGCAGGTTCTGCCGCCAAATGGTGTCGTGGGCGATTTGTCAGATCAATTATTGTCCACTGGTCACGCAGTTCTCACTGACCTTGATTATGCAACGGGGACATCAGATTTAGGACCGGGGCCTTTTGCGTCTTTGAATAAGCTTGCTGACTTCTTAAAGGCACAGCCAACCGTTCAGATCGCTTTGGTGGGTCATACAGATTCTGTGGGTGGGCTGGATGGTAACATCGCCTTGTCGCGCCGGCGCGCGCAATCGGTGCGGGACCGTTTGATTGCGACTTATAGTGTTGATGCGGATCGTATGGATGCGCAGGGAATGGGATATCTTGCACCTGTTGCATCAAATTTGGATGCGATAGGTCGCGAGGCGAACCGCCGCGTTGAAGTGATCATACTGTCAGCAGAATAAAGTAGGGCTTTATGTGGGTGCGGTTTGTTTTAGCGTTCCAAATACCTCTTCAGCAGCTTCCATGGCCCCCTCCAGATAACCCCCAAATTCTTGTGCCACTTCTGTGCCTCCGAACAATACCTTTCCGCCCCAAATACCGTTCAAGGCAGTCGGCAAACCATACTGCGGATGAGCATAAAGCGGTGCCTGATCACGTGGCGTTGCCGTGTATGGTTCGCGTGCCCAATCGCTAAGATAAAATGTTGTAGGCTGCGTTGCGGCAGGGCCAAACAATCGACCCAATTGCGCCAGTATGTGCTGCTTGAGCAAAATCTGATCAGCGCGGCCATCTGGCGGGACACCGACGAAACCAAACAACGCATATGGTCCGTTTGTTTCGGGAGAAGCATCGTGGATTTCGACCATTGGCCCAAAACGGCTCATCGCATCACCGGATAACCCCTGATCGCGCCAAAAAGGGCGTTCATAGGTGGCGATAGCCTTGGCTTGCCCGGCCATCCACGTCGGAATCTTGTGCATTATTTCTGTCGCTAAGGTGGGCAGTGCAGGGTGGAACGTAATTAATTCTGCGGCCACGCGCGGCGGTATGGCCAGCACGATCTGACGGGCGTCAATTGTACATCCATCAGGTAGGTGACAGGTTACACTGTTGGCAGCGTGTTCCAGACTGTGCACTGGGCTATCGAGGTGGATGTGATTTTTTGGCAGGCTGCTTGCCAGCGCGTCAATTAATGACTGCAAACCACCATGCAGACGATATGACCCCTGCATGGACGCGAACCCTTTGCCGCGTTGTACATGGCCGTTCTCGTCCTCGTGGCTTAATATTCCTTTGTGGTGCTGCTCAAAAGGCTTCAGTCTAAAGCGTTCGATCATCGCTGCAATGCGGGGTTGGCCGGGCCAGAACCATGCAGGCCCCATATCATAGTAACCATCGCCTGAATGCTCTGTCAGGATGCGCCCACCAAGGCGTTGCCGCGCTTCTACAATCTGAAAATCACGTCCCGCCCGGTGCAATTGATCGGCAAGACTAAGGCCTGCCAGCCCGCCGCCAACAATGAGGATGTCGGTTTT
>CALKXT010000021.1 GCA_938003685.1 uncultured Sulfitobacter sp.
TCACCGATTTTCATTTTCTCAACGCGGGCTTTCAAGCGCTGGGCGAAATCGTCATAGACACCCGCCTGCACATAGATGCGGTTGGCACAAACACAGGTTTGGCCGTTGTTACGGAACTTACACAAGATTGCACCTTCGACAGCCGCGTCCAGATCAGCGTCATCAAATACAATGAAGGGTGCGTTGCCGCCCAGTTCCATTGAACATTTCATCACTTGATCAGCTGCTTGTTTCAGCAAGATGCGGCCAACTTCGGTAGAGCCAGTGAAGGTGATTTTACGCACGGCAGGATTTTCACAGAACTCTTTGCCGACCGCAGAGGATGACGAGGACGGTACCACGTTGAAAACGCCCGCAGGAATGCCCGCACGTTCGGCCAACACACCCATCACGATAGCAGAAAGCGGCGTTTCAGCGGCAGGGCGCGCAACGAATGCGCAACCGGCAGCCAATGCAGGCGCGGCTTTGCGGGTGATCATCGCGTTGGGGAAGTTCCACGGCGTGATAGATGCGGCAACACCGATGGGCTGTTTAATAACTGTGATGCGTTTGTCGCGTTGGTGGCCGGGGATAGTTTCACCATAGATACGTTTGGCTTCTTCCCCAAAGAATTCGATGAACGATGCACCATATGCAATCTCACCCTTGGCTTCGGCCAGTGGTTTGCCTTGCTCGGCTGTCAGAATAACACCCAGGTCGTGCTGGTTGGCCATCATCAGGTCGAACCATTTGCGCAAAACGCCTGCGCGCTCTTTGCCCGTCCACGTGGCCCATTCTTTTTGGGCTGCTTCGGCCTGTGCGATGGCACCAGCCACCTGAGCACGGCTGAGATTCGCAACCTTTGCGATAACATCGCCGCGTGCGGGGTTGGTTACATCAAACGTACCATCGTCGCCATCGGTCCATTTTCCACCAATATAGGCGCGGGTTTCTAGCAAGCTGGGGTCGTTCAGCATGGATTTCAGATCGGTTATTGCGTCAGTCATTTTTACGGTCTCCGCTTTTGGTTGTGGCACCCAAAGCAACAAAGGCTATGATTGTCCAGTTACACTTTGCTATACACCCCTTTTAGGAGGCCGCTGAATGACGCTTGATGATGCTTATGCCAATGCCGCTTACATTGATGGCGCGGAAGATTTTCCGCCGCTATGGGAACGCGAGGCGGCTGCGTTTCGGGATGCGTTGGGCGCGCGCGCGCAGATCGGTGTACGTTATGGGCCAAGTGACAGACAGCTGTTTGATTTATTTCAGCCCACTGGCGTTTCGCGTGGCACGGTTGTGTTTGTGCATGGCGGATATTGGAAAGCGTTTGATGCGTCTTCGTTTTCGCATTTGGCCGCTGGTGCGTTGGCGCGGGGTTGGGCGGTTGCGATGCCGTCTTATGATCTATGCCCAGATGTGCGTGTCTCTGATATCAGTACGCAAATCGCTGTGGCGTTGACCGAAATTGCGAACCGAACCCAAGGAAAAATCGCGCTTGTTGGTCATTCGGCAGGTGGGCAATTGGTCGCGCGCATGACAGATCCGTTGTTGTTGCCGGGTGAAGTGCGTGATCGGATTGAACAGATTGTTGCGATCTCACCTGTTGCGGATCTTTCACCGCTTTTGCAAACTAATATGAACGACATTTTGCGGCTAGATACCGCAGAAGCCACTGCTGAAAGCCCGGTCAACATGAGTCCCCCGCACGGTGTGAACGTGACAATTTGGGTTGGTGCAGATGAAAGGCCCGTGTTTTTGGAGCAAGCAGAGAAATTTGCCCGCACGTGGGGGGCAAAACAGGTTGTTGTCGAAGGTAAGCACCATTTCGATGTGATTGATGCGCTGGCCGATTCAGAAAGCGATTTGATCGCGGCAGTATTGGGGTTGAAATAGGCTTAGCAATGAGGCGCTTTAGGCCATTGAGACCGGGCTCTTGGCGTTTTCACGCAAGCGATTGATCAACCGCTTTTGACGCGCCCCTTTCATAATGGTGCGCGCGGGTTTGATCGCTGCGTCATGGCCAACAAGATCTGGGAATAGATTTTTCACCTCTTCCAATGCTGCTGACGACATGCTTTTACAGGCCTGTTGACCCAAAAATAATGTTTCTGCGGGTGTGCCATCTGCGATTACAATTTCGTGTTGGTCACATAGAAAATGCCAGTAGGTCACAAAACCTAGCGTCGTCACGATGTTGACGCCGGGCATTTCAGACAGTTTATGCGCTGGCACCAACACCTGCCTTGTCCCGGTCATGCGTTCTGCCACAACGGTGTCTAGCATCAGGCGGTGTTGGCGCGACAACATCATGGGACGTTTCGGGATGTTTGTTCCAAGGCTGCCTTTGTCGAACAGCACAGGTTCCATACCCATAATCGCAGGTACAGTCCGCCCCCCTATCCAGCGAATAGGTTGGGGACCATTGTCAAAGGTTTGTACCAAATCACCAGCGACAAGCGTTTCCACTGCGCGTTCGCCTTGCGGTGTTTCGATCATCGTGCCTTGGGTAAAACAAACGGCAAAGTTACTAGTCTGACGGGATGCGGTAAGCCCTGAATAGCTGTTGCCGACAAGTGAATCGAGGGTCAATGAGCGGATCGGTCCAGCCTCAAGCGCAAGCTGATCTGCGTTAGCAGAAAACTCTGGCGCGAGATAGGAATTACCAGCAGTATCTTGGAAAATGACAGCAGTTATCGTTGCGGTTGTGCCATCAGTATAGGTGATGGTTGCGTTGTAAATCGACGTGCCGTCAAAGGTCTGATTTGCCCCACCGTTGATGCGAAAATTCTCACTCGATGCGTTGTTGTCCATGTCATAGGCGGTGGTGTTGCCGCCGCCTGACCCACCCGTACCGGGGCTAAAACTCTGGGTTTGTTCCCATAGAGGATTTGCGATGTCACCAAGAGTAAGCCCCACCAAAGACGCGGCATTCTCGGCAACGGTATTGCCTTCAGTGGTGTCAATATCGGCCAAAACGCCGAGGCTGATCACATTGAATGTCGTTGGCATTTCTAAACCCTAACTCACAAGAACAAAGGCCAGCAGATGCTGACCATGCTCAAGGTTAGTGGAGAGATGCGGCTATATTTCGCAAGAACTGTGGCGGTTTCAGCCTGAATTGTGTTCGAAGTGCCTTCTTTGTTTCTACTTATGCCTCCATTGCTTCCAAACCTGGGTGCAGTGCGTCTACCCACGCCTTATTGTTTATCGTATGGTCGGTGGGCGGCTGAAATATGGGAACGTTTTATATGGCTAGGGCGACGCCAAGTTTGGATATGTCGAAAAACATCGCGCTCTATCCCTGGTTTAAATTTTTCCAAAATCTCATTTTTTGGCAAGCCGTTTGGTTTTTGTTTTTCCAAACACAACTGTCAGC
>CALKXT010000022.1 GCA_938003685.1 uncultured Sulfitobacter sp.
GCTTGCAGCGGGTCACCACCCGCCCGCGCCAGCTTGCGGTTCTCTAATGCGCGTTCCCGTGCCTCTGCCAAGCTAACAAGCGATGCACTCCCCATGCCAATCTCAGTTCGTTTGCCGCGTATCATAATACGCTGCACCCAGCGCCGTGCGCCAGACGTATCGACCTTTAGCAGTAGCCCATGACCGTCGAAGTATTTGCCGGGGGTCGTGACGGTGCGGACGAACGCTGCTGACAATGCCTTCTCAGCCCGCTTGTTAGGTGTTTTTTGTTCGATTCCCAATTTTACGTCCCCCATTCCGTCCCCCAATACTATCTGGAATATGGGGGACGGCACTGGAACATTCAAGACAAAGGGTTGTGTTAAGTTGATGTTTTTAAAACATTACTGGAACATATAAGAATTGGGTTCGGCGGACTTCGTCTCCGCCACCCACACTTTTTTGCGTACTTCGTGATGTGGTGTTGATCGCTTCATAGACTTTTCTGTTTTCCGGCCTTTGAGCTCGGATGAAACACCATAGAATTTGTGCGAGGATTGGGGCGACGCTATTATACGCTTGGTTAGATGAAGTCACTGCAGCCTACAGCCCCTAACACGTGCCAGAAAAAGCCTAGGTTATGCGTCCTGTGATGGCTTATATTGCCCTCTTGTTCCTAATTGTCTATGCCAAAGCGGTGGGCGAAATTGATGAGCTCTCTCAAAGAGAAATGACATGACAAAAAAAGCTCTAATCAGCGGAATCACCGGGCAAGATGGCTCATATCTTGCAGACTTACTGCTGGAAAAAGGCTATGAGGTACATGGCATCAAGCGGCGTGCCTCTTCTTTCAACACGCAGCGTGTTGACCATATTTACGAAGACCCCCACGAGTTGAATGCAAAATTCAAACTACATTACGGTGACTTGACTGACAGCTCGAACCTAACGCGGATATTGCAAGAAGTTCAGCCAGATGAGGTCTATAACCTTGGCGCGCAGTCACATGTGGCCGTGAGCTTTGAGGTGCCTGAATATACCGCTGATGTAGATGCGATGGGGGCGCTAAGACTGCTTGAGGCGATCCGTCTATTGGGGCTTGAAAAAACGACCCGTTTTTATCAGGCGTCAACATCTGAGCTTTATGGTTTGGTACAGGAAACCCCGCAGACCGAAAAAACACCGTTTCATCCCCGCAGTCCTTATGCCGTGGCGAAGATGTATGCCTATTGGATCACGGTGAACTACCGCGAGGCCTACGACATGTATGCCTGCAACGGCATTTTGTTTAACCACGAAAGCCCCAGACGAGGCGAAACATTTGTCACGCGCAAGATCACACGTGGGTTGGCCAACATGGCACTCGGGCTCGAAGACTGTCTGTACCTTGGCAACATTGATGCGCTGCGCGATTGGGGGCATGCAAAAGACTATGTGCGGATGCAGTGGATGATGCTTCAGCAAGATAAGCCTGATGATTTCGTCATTGCGACGGGTGTTCAGTATTCCGTGCGTCAATTCATCATTTGGTCTGCAGCTGAATTGGGTCTTACGTTGGAATTCTCTGGAGCGGGCGTAGATGAGATTGCGACGGTTGCCGCGATTGAAGGTGACAACGCTCCCTCTCTAAAGGTGGGTGATATCGTGGTGCGCATCGACGAACGCTATTTCCGGCCAGCAGAAGTTGAAACCCTGTTGGGTGATCCAAGCAAGGCGAAATCGCAGCTTGGGTGGACGCCTGAAATTACAGTGCAGCAAATGTGCGAAGAGATGGTTTCTGAAGATCTGAAAGTCGCCAAACGGCATGCCTTGATCAAACAAAACGGCATGGGCCTGCCTATTTCAAGTGAGGGCTAGCCCGGTGAAAATATATGTAGCGGGTCACAGAGGCATGGTTGGGGGCGCGATATTGCGCCAGTTGCAAGCGCGAATTGAAGCGGGTGCCAAGATTGAAATAGTGACGCGCACAAGTGCGGAATTGGATTTAACCAATCAGGCCGCGGTTCGTGATTTTATGCAGTCAGAACACCCTGATCAGGTGATATTGGCCGCCGCTAAGGTGGGCGGAATTGTTGCCAACAACAGCTATCCAGCGCAGTTCATTTACGAAAACCTGATGATCGAATGTAACGTGATTCATCAGGCTTTTGATGCTGGGGTCACAAAACTATTGCAGCTTGGATCTAGCTGTATTTATCCAAAACTTGCAGATCAACCGATGCAAGAGGATGCGTTACTTACTGGGACGCTGGAACCTACAAATGAACCTTATGCGATTGCAAAAATCGCGGGGATCAAGCTGTGTGAAAGCTATAACCGCCAGTATGGCACGGATTATCGATCGGTTATGCCGACCAACCTTTATGGACCCGGTGACAACTTTCACCCAGAAAACAGCCATGTTTTGCCTGCTATGATTAGGCGGTTTCATCAGGCTGTTCTATCGGATGCCCAAGAGGTTGTTCTATGGGGCAGTGGCACGCCGCGCCGTGAATTTCTGCACGTCGATGATATGGCCGCTGCGGCGTTGTTCATTCTGGATTTGCCAAAAGAAAGTTATCAGCGCGAAACGCAAGACATGTTGAGCCATATTAACGTAGGCTCCGGCACAGACATCAGTATTCATGACCTTGCGCAGGCCGTAGCGCAAATCACAGGGTTCACGGGCAAGTTGTCGTTTGACACCTCAAAGCCTGACGGTGCGCCGCGCAAGTTGATGGATGTCAGTCGACTTTCGAGATTGGGGTGGACCCATGCGGTTGATCTTGAGGACGGTATCAAAAGCACATATCAGTGGTTTCTCGCGCAGGCCGACGCCGAGCTGCGGAGCAAATAGCGCTGTGCGCTGTGGCTTGTGTTCCCACCGTTTGAAGGGTCAAAGCCCGCTTCAGAGAAAGAACTAGATAATGCCAATCTTGCTGCGGCTTTGGCTCTTTCTGACATGGGCTTTTGCACCTCTTATTCACCTTTGGGCAAAGCGGATGCACCGCAAACAGGGGTTCCGCGAGGATCGTTTTGGCGAACGATTTGGGCAAGCAAGTCTGCCACGTGCGCAAGGCCGTTGGATATGGGTACACGCCGCGAGCCTTGGTGAGGTTGGTCAAACCGCCAAACTGATCGAGATGCTACATGATCAAACGGGTGCCCAGATTTTGGTGACGACTGTTACACAAAGCGGCGCAGACTGGGTCGCAAAGACACTGCCGTCCGTTGTTCATCAATACTTGCCCCTTGATACGCCCAAGGCTGTCGGAAACTTCTTAGATCATTGGTCGCCTGAAATGGCCCTGTTTGTCGAATCCGATATCTGGCCCGGTCTAGTTCAACGGGCCAAGATGTTGAACATCCCGCTGGTGTTGCTGAACGCGCGACCCTCAAAATCACGCAAGCGTGCGCCTAAATCCTATCGTTACCTGTTGTCTTTATTCTTTGCGATCACCTGCAAATCGCCGCAGGTTTTGGAAGAGATTGCTGCGCTGGGAATTGCCCGCGAGCGCCTGTTTTATTTTGGTGATTTACGTGCCTCTGTGCCGCCGTTGCCTGTTGATCAGGTGGCACTGAGCGAGGTGCAGTCGGCATTGTCTGACAGGCCTGTTTGGGTCGCGGCATCAAGTCATGCAGATGACGAAGCTGAAATTATCACTGCCTGCCAACATGTTTTAGCGCATCAGCCTGATACGCTTTTGATCTGGGTGCCGCGCCATCCTAACAGAGCTGACAAAATCATTGAGGCCGCACAAGGGTTGCAGGTTCATCAGCGCACCAAAGGTGAACCGATTACGCCGGATGTACAAATTTACCTCGCAGATACCTTTGGTGAAATGGGGACGTTTCTAGCGTGCAGTAGAACTGTCTTTTTGGGCGGTTCGTTTGGTCACGAAGGCGGACATAATCCTTTTGAGCCTGCGTGTTTCGGATGCTACATGATTACAGGCCCAAACATCCAAAACCATCACGAAGCGTTTTCAGATTTGATCGAGGTAGGTGCCGCTGTGATCGTTGCCAATGGTTCCCAATTGGGGGAAACTGTTGTTCGTGCCAGCACGACACAGAGCGCAGCATCTGGCGGCGAAAGGGGGCGTGCCTTGATAACGGCTGCGGATATGTCAGCCTCACAAACAGCTGGGTTGCTTGTAAAACGGCTAGCGTCCCAGTGAATAGCGACGTGGGCGGCTCGTTGGTAAAAACTGTGTAAGGTGGGACGATGCTGACAACCGCGGTGACGAAAATTGACGGGCAAGTCATCTGGCATAATTCAGAGATATTGCCGACGATTGATCCACATTTTTTTGATGTAGAATGGCATCGTCAGCGCGGTGGTCTGACCGGAAGTGCAACAGGCAGAGGGGCTGCATATTTCCTAAGATCAGGCAGGCACGATTTGGTTTTGCGCCCGTTTCGCAGAGGCGGGCTTGTCGGTAAGGTTAATGCAGAACTGTACTTAAACCGTGGCGCTGAACGCAGTCGTTCGTATCAAGAGTACCGCCTGTTGGGTTGGATGGTGGAACATCACCTTCCTGTGCCCCGACCCGTTGCCGCACGGTATGCACCGCGTGGCCTTTGGTATCGCGCTGATCTGATTACCGAATACATTCCACAGTCGACGCCATTGGCGAATACCCTTTATGATGCTCCTCTAACATCAGACATTTGGAACAACATAGGGCAGGTGATCCGTCGCATGCATGACTTGGGGGTGCATCATTCTGACCTGAACTGCCGCAATATCCTGCTTGATGCAGATCATCAGGTTTGGTTGATCGACTTTGATAAATGTTGGCGTAGGGAAGGCGAGGATTGGAAATCTCAAAATCTGTCTCGCCTCAATCGTTCTTTGGTGAAAGAACGCACAAAATTGCCCTCGCTTTTCTGGTCTGACTCTGATTGGTCCGCGCTAATGGCGGGATATGATCGCCAAGATTAACAACGAAAAAAGATGTGTAAGCACCATGCGATGATATGTGTCGTGTAAGAAATGAACGCCTTTAGGTGTTGAAAACCGAAAGAATGGCCCAAAGAAAATGACCAGTTGTGAACCAAGAGTATGTGTCTTGCCCTACGGAAAACGGCTGGGCTTTCGACCATCACGGATTCCACTGGTTGAATTGGATTGGCCGCTTGGCGAGCCCGATGGGATTGAGGGGCAGACCCTTGGTGATCTTTTGCCGACTGATCATCTGATTATGACGCCTCATTCCGCAATGTATTATCGTCCCCGGTTTGGGCTGCGCGCGCAGGTGTCTGTGTTGATTATGGAACCACGGGCAGTCCACCACAAACATATGAAGCGGATTGAGATGTTCAGATGGCGATTTCACCGCGTTCTCACATCAGATCGCGCGCTGCTTGATAGTTTGCCAAATGCGCTGTTTTTCCTGACGGTTGGATCATGGGTGCCGAATTGGCGTGAGGTTGATCTAAGCAAAAGTGAGATGTGTTCACTGATCGCATCGGGCAAAACCAAACAATTGGGACACAAGCTGCGTCATGAGGTTGTGCAATGGGTGCGTGATACGGATCAGGACATCAGTGTGATGGGCAAGGGGTATCAACCATTCGATGAAAAGTCTGATGGACTTGCGCCATTCCGCTATTCTGTCGTTATCGAAAATGCGCGCGAAGAAAACTATTTCTCTGAAAAGCTGATTGATGCGCTGCTGTGCAATACCGTTCCGATCTATTGGGGATGTCCGAACATCGACACCTATTTAGACACGCGTGGCATGATCATTACACAAAGTTTCTCTGAAATTCAGCGCGCTGTGGAACAGATGAGCGAAGCGGATTATGAGGCGCGGGTGCAGCAATTGGCACCTGCTCGTGAGGCCGCCGCTGGTTACGGGGATATATATCGCCGCGCTGCAACAGCACTTTTAGAGGCAGGTTAAAGCACCACGCGTGGGCGTGGTTTATCCGTCGATGCGCGCCCAACCTGCGGCCCAGATATCAGGGTTCACACTGTTTGGGTCTGCAAACCATTTGGACGGCGCCGTTACGATTTTATCCGCACGCGGATTAAGCCAAGCACCCCACCAAGAGAATGAAGAATTTGCGATGATGTGATGCTTGCAGGCACTCATCAAACGCAGGTCTTCTGTATTGCGCGACGCATCATTATGCCCAACTACCTTGATCTCGGCAGGCAGTTTCATGTTCTCGCGTACCCACTCAGGATCATCTGAAAACGCATAAACGACGGGCGTGGCCCCAATTTTCTGGGT
>CALKXT010000023.1 GCA_938003685.1 uncultured Sulfitobacter sp.
CACGGTGGCCTCGGCGTTGCTTGCCAATGAGGTGCGCCTGATGGGGCGGTCGTTCAAATATCACCGTCCGCGCGGTGTGTTGACCGCGGGTAGCGAAGAACCAAATGCGTTGATCACCACGGGCGACGGTGCGCAGCGCGAACCCAATGTGCGTGCGACGGTTCAGGAAATCTATGGTGGTTTGGTCACGCGCAGTCAGAATGCATGGCCGTCACTTGGCTTTGATATAATGGCTGTGAATGACCTGGCCGCGCCGTTTTTGGGCGCGGGGTTTTATTATAAAACCTTCATGTGGCCAAAGAAGTTTTGGGAAGCGGTGTATGAACCGATCATCCGCAAGGCGGCGGGCCTAGGCGGGTTAAGCGGTGAACATAACCCGGATACTTATGAAAAGGCCTATGCGTTTTGTGATCTGCTGGTGATTGGCGCGGGGCCTACAGGATTGATGGCGGCATTGGCTGCTGCTCGCGCGGGCGCGGATGTCATTCTGGCGGACGAAGACGCGCTGATGGGCGGGCGGTTAAACGTGGAAACGGGTGAGGTTGATGGTAAGCCGGGACATGTTTGGGCCGCTGATATTGTTGCTGAACTGGCGGACATGGACAACGTGCGGCTGATGACGCGCACCACGGTAACAGGTGCCTATGACGGCGGAACCTACGGCGCGTTGGAACGGGTGAACCAGCACAATGGCAGGCGTGGGGATGCGCCACTTGAATGTTTCTGGCGGATTGTGGCGAAACAGTCAGTCTTGGCGGCAGGTGCGTTGGAGCGGCCTGTGGCGTTTCAAAATAATGACCGCCCGGGGATCATGATGGCAGGCGCAGTGCGGTCGTATCTGAACCGTTGGGGTGTGAGTGCGGGCAAGCATGTGACGGTGTTTGGCAACAACGACAACGCCCATCAAACCGCGCGGGATTTGCATGCGGCGGGCATTAATGTCGCCGCTCTCGTCGACAGCCGCCATGACGCGGTGGTCGAGGGCGCGGATTTCCCGGTCTATACAGGCGCGCAGGTTTGCAATGCGGGCGGGCGCAAAGAGCTAGAGAGTATCACAATTCGCACGGCCAGTGGTGAACAGGCGATCCAAACCGATTGTTTGGGCGTTTCAGGGGGGTGGAACCCCACGGTGCATCTGACCTGTCACATGAATGGACGCCCCACGTGGCGACCTGATATTCAAGCGTTTGTGCCGAGTGATGGATCGGTGCCGAACATGACGGCGGCGGGTGCCTGTAACGGGGAGTTTTCGACACACGGCTGTTTGCAGGCAGGTGTAGAGGCGGCCAAGGTTGCCCTGTCAGCGCTGGGTAAAAAGGCTGGGGATATTGATCTGCCTCAAGCCGAAGATGCCCCCTATAATATGTCACCGCTATGGGCGGTTGCGGGCAAGGGGCGCGCTTGGCTGGACTTTCAGAACGACGTGTCAGTCAAAGACGTCAAACAGGCGGCGGTTGAGAATTTCAAATCCGTTGAGCATATGAAGCGCTATACCACGCAAGGCATGGCAACGGATCAGGGCAAGAATTCAAATGTCGGCGCGCTGGCTGTGCTGGCCGATGTTACGGGACGCGCGATACCTGAAACGGGGACAACGACATTCCGTCCACCTTATTCACCAGTGGCAATTGCTGCGATGGGGGCAGGGGGGCAAGGCAAAGGCTTTGCGCCTGAACGCCTGACGACTAGTCATAGCGCAAGCGTCAAAGCAGGCGTGCCGATGATTGAGGCGGGGCTGTGGTACAGGCCCAGCTATTTCCCGCGCGGCGGCGAAACAACGTGGCGGCAATCTTGTGACCGCGAGGTTGGATTTGTGCGGGGGGCTGTGGGCGTTTGTGATGTGTCCACCTTGGGCAAGATCGACATTCAGGGACCGGACGCTGTAGCCCTGCTTGATTTTGTCTATACCAACATGTTCAGCACGCTAAAGGTCGGGCGTGTGCGCTATGGCCTGATGCTGCGTGAGGATGGGCATGTGATGGATGATGGCACCTGCGCACGCTTGGGCGAGACTCATTATGTCATGACCACAACCACGGCAGCCGCAGGCAATGTGATGCGACACTTGGAGTTTGTAACGCAATGTTTGCATCCTGAATGGCAAGTGACGTTTACGTCTGTCACGGAGCAATGGGCGCAGTTTGCCGTTGCCGGGCCAAAATCGCGCGACTTATTGAACGGCGTGCTGGATACGCCCATCGACAATGAAAGCTGGCCGTTCATGGCGTGCGGCGCTGCATCTGTGATGGGCGTTGCGGGGCGGTTATTCCGCATCTCGTTCTCGGGGGAACATGCCTACGAGGTCGCTGTGCCTGCGCGCTATGGCGCTAGCTTGTTTGATGTGTTGGTCAAACGTGCTGAGAACATGGGTGGCGGCGCTTATGGTATGGAGGCGCTTAACGTGCTGCGTATTGAAAAAGGCCATATCACCCATTCTGAAATCCACGGACGCACCACGGCATTTGATGTGGGCATGGGGCGGATGGTATCAGCCAAGAAAGACTGCATTGGCAAAACCATGTCTGAACGGGTCGGATTGAGGGATGAGGACCGTGAGCAGCTGGTTGGCTTTAAACCCGTTGGGGTGGTTAAGCAACTTAGCGCGGGGGCGCATATTTTTGACAAGGGTGCTGAGGCTGTCAGGTCCAATGACCAAGGCTACATCACATCGGTGGCGTTTTCGCCAGATGTCGGCAGTTACATTGGATTGGGTTTTGTTCGGCGTGGCCCGGAACGGCACGGCGAAGTGATGCGCATGGTCGATCATCTGCGCGGGTTGCAGGCGGATGTTGAAATCTGCGCGCCTGTCTTTGTCGATCAGGCAGGAGGACGTGTGCGTGGTTGATTTAATAGCAAAAACGGCCTGCGAAGGATTGTTGCCGCTGACGGTGGGCGGCAACACCTTGGAAGAAGTTGAGCCGGGGCACATTACATCATTGTCGCCTTTTGGTGAGGCTACGGCGATGTCCAATGTGTTGGAAACGGCGCATGGCATGAGGGTGCCAAAACCAAATCGTTCAACGGGCAAAGGCGGTGCGCGCTGCGTTTGGTTTGGGCAAGGTGAGGCCGTGTTAATTGGGCCTGCACCTGATGCATCGCTGGGCAAACACGGGGCTGTTGTTGATATTTCTGACGGCTGGGCCTGTGTCGAGCTGAGTGGTGCTGCCGCCGTTGACGTTTTGGCGCGACTGGTGCCTGTTGATTTGCGTGGTAGTGTCTTCAAGCGCGGTCATACGGTGCGTACGCAAGTCCTGCACATGACCGCGTCGATCACTCGCGTTGGGGCAGATCGATTTCAGATCATGGTGTTCCGATCTATGGCGGTCACACTTGTTCACGATCTTCAAGAGGCTATGGCAGCGGTGGCGTCGCGCGGGTAATCTGGCGATCAGGGGCCCGAATCCCTGCCTAGTGTAGAGTTAAGTGGAGCGATCTTATGATGATGAAACCAATTGCGATGGCCGTTGCTGCGGCGTTATTGATGACCTCGGGCCCAAGTTTTGCCGCGTCCAAAAAAGCGACGGATTGCGGGCATCAGGCAGCTGTTGTTGGTGCGGTTCAAAAAGCCCGCATTGAACGCGTAAAAGAACGCAAAGTTCCAGAGCATGTCGCGGCGCAAGCAACCTGGCCTGATAGCTACAATACCGCGATCCCGCTGGTGACCCCTTGGGTGTACGAGATGAAAATGCGGGACGTCAAAAGCCAAGATTTGGCTGCGGCGTGGAACGAGATGTGTTTGGCGCAGTAATGTAGGATCAAAGGTGTTGGGCACCACTGGACTTTGATCTGTGCGACCCAATATAAAGACCTATGAGCCTACCACCCGGATTTTTGGACGAACTACGTACCCGCGCCAGCCTGTCACAGGTGGTGGGGCGCAAGGTCATGTGGGATCAGCGCAAGTCCAATCAGGGCAAGGGCGACATGTGGGCACCGTGCCCGTTTCACCAAGAAAAATCCGCAAGTTTTCACGTCGATGATCGTAAAGGATTTTATTACTGCTTTGGCTGTCACGCCAAGGGCGATGCGATTTCCTTTGTGCGCGAGACTGAGAACGTAAGCTTCATGGAAGCCGTCGAGATTTTGGCACGTGAAGCTGGGATGCCGGTGCCAAAGCAAGACCCGCGTGCGCAGCAAAAGGCCGACAAGCGTACTGAGTTGGCTGAGGTAATGGAACAGGCGGTGCAATACTTTCGCCTGCAACTGCGCACAGGCGTGGCGGCGGATGCGCGCGCCTATCTTGAACGTCGTGGGCTAAGCGAGGCCGCGCTAGAACGCTGGGAAATCGGGTTTGCCCCTGACGCGTGGCAGGGTTTGTGGGATGCACTGAAGGCCAAAGGCGTTTCTGACGAATTAATCCTTGGGGCGGGGCTGGCCAAACCTTCGACTAAGGGAGGCAAGCCTTATGATACGTTCCGGGGCCGCATCATGTTCCCGATCCGCGATGCGCGGGGCCGTGCAATTGCCTTTGGTGGGCGCGCGATGGACCCCAATGACAATGCCAAATATCTGAATTCGCCCGAGACCGAATTGTTCGACAAAGGTCGCAGCCTTTATAATGTGAAAGAGGCGCGGGTGGCGGCAGGTAAGGGGCAACCCTTGATCGTGGCCGAAGGGTACATGGACGTGATTGCCCTGCAAGGCGCAGGATTTGAGGCGGCTGTTGCGCCTTTGGGCACTGCGATCACTGAAAACCAGTTGCAGATGTTGTGGCGCGTGTCGCCAGAGCCGATCATCACGCTGGATGGGGATACTGCCGGGCAACGCGCCGCGCTGCGGCTGATTGATCTGGCGCTGCCATTGTTGGAAGCGGGACAAAGCCTGCGATTTGCAGTGATGCCAGAAGGGCAGGACCCTGATGATCTGCTGAAATCCCAAGGGGCAGGCGCGTTACAAAAGCTGCTGGACGCCGCGATGCCTATGGTGCGCCTGCTGTGGCAACGCGAAACCGACGGCAAGGTGTTTGATAGTCCTGAGCGTAAGGCCGCACTTGATAAATCTTTGCGTGAAAAGATCATGCTGATCAAAGATCCGTCAATCCGCAGCCATTATGGTCAAGAGATCAAGGATCTGCGCTGGCAGTTGTTTCGTCCACAAGCCGCCAAACGTCCGGCGGGGCGTGGTCGAAATACAGGCAAATGGCAACCTGCGCCGGAACCTCCGATGGCCAGCACCAAGGCGTCAGCTTTGGCTGCGGCAACAGACGCGCGCACCGCTGAACATCTGCGCGAGGCGGTGATTTTGGCAGCCTTTGCGAATTGCCCGCAGATCATTGAGGATTTTGAGGGTGGCCTTGAAAGCATGACCTGCCACGACCGCACGCATGCCGTTCTGCGCGATTTGCTTTTGCGCTATGGTCATCGCGGTCCAGCAGAGTTGGGGGAACATATTTTCAACGCGCTGGGCGAAGGTGCCCTTGAAAATCTCATGTCGCAGCGCCACGTAGCGATTACGCCCTGTATTCGTAACCCCGGTGACGCCGAAATGGCGACCATGACGGTGACCGAAGAATTGGCAAAGTTGGAATCAGCGCGTGGATTGAATGCTGAAATTGCTGAAGCGACCGAAGATTTGAGCGGCGTGGCCGACGAAGGTGTGACATGGCGGTTAAGCGAAGCAGCCCGCGCAGCGGATCATGCCACGCGTACAGGCCAAGAAGATAAGGCTGAATATGATGTGGGCGACAATGGTGCGCGCATCAAAAGAGAAGAGCGTAGCGCACTGGATGCCCTGCTTGGCGGCATTAAATATGAGAAACCAAAGGGCCGTGGATAGAGATCACGTGACCTTTTCGCAGGAACTTTATGAAAAAGCAGGGTATCGGCTTTAAGAATCACCCAAAAACCCGCATGATTCGCAAAACCGAATCACCCAACACTGATTCGATTTGACCGCTGGAGGAGCAAAACATGGCCGCCAAAGATACGAACGACGATGGCAAACGAGACGAGAACGACAGCGGCCATTCGCTTGATATGAGCCAAGCTGCGGTTAAAAAGATGATCGGTGAGGCCCGCGAGAAGGGTTATATCACATACGGTCAGCTGAATAATGTGCTGCCCCCCGATCAGGTCGGGTCCGAGCAGATCGAAGATGTGATGTCGATGCTGTCCGAAATGGGCATCAACATTATTGAAGATGAAGACGCTGAAGAAGAAGAAGCCAAAGGCGGCACCGACATTGCCACCACGGATTCTGCACGCGACGTAACGCTGTCAGCGGGCACTGCCGAAAAGCTGGATCGCACCGATGATCCGGTGCGCATGTATCTGCGTGAAATGGGCTCTGTCGAACTGCTGTCTCGTGAGGGCGAGATCGCGATTGCCAAGCGCATCGAGGCGGGCCGTAACACGATGATCGCGGGGCTATGTGAAAGCCCACTAACTTTTCAGGCGATCACCATTTGGCGCGACGAATTGTTGTCAGAGGATATTCTGCTGCGCGATGTGATCGACCTTGAGGCGACATTCGGCAATACAATGGGCGAAGAAGAAACCACGCCTGTTGTGGTTCCCGGGGTGCCTGTTGCTGAGGCGAAACCGGGCGAAGAAAAAGCCGAAGTTGATGCCGATGGCAATCCTATCAGCACCGATGATGACGATGATGATGAAGACGAACAGGCCAACATGTCACTGGCCGCTATGGAAGCCGCGCTGAAGCCACAGGTTTTGGAAGCGCTGGACATCATTGCTGATGACTACATCAAGTTGAGCGAAATGCAGGACAGTCGGATTTCGGCAACTCTGAACGAAGATGGCTCATTCTCAACCAAGAACGAAGCAACCTATCAAAAGCTGCGCGCCGAGATTGTGCTGTTGGTGAATGAATTGCACCTGCACAACAACCGCATCGAAGCCCTGATTGACCAGCTGTACGGCATCAACCGCCGCATCATGCAAATTGACTCTGCGATGGTGAAACTGGCTGACCAAGCCCGGATCAACCGCAAAGAGTTTGTGGATGATTATCGCGGCTATGAGCTTGATCCAAACTGGATGGAGCGGATGGCCGAAAAGTCCGGTCGTGGGTGGCAGATGTTCATCGAACGCTCATCCGGCAAGGTCGAAGAATTGCGCGCTGACATGGCGCAGGTTGGTCAGTACGTTGGTCTCGATATCTCTGAATTCCGCCGCATCGTGCAGCAGGTTCAGAAGGGTGAAAAAGAGGCCCGTCAGGCCAAGAAAGAAATGGTCGAAGCGAACCTGCGTTTGGTTATTTCGATTGCGAAAAAATACACCAACCGCGGCCTGCAATTCCTTGATTTGATTCAGGAAGGTAACATCGGCCTGATGAAGGCCGTTGATAAGTTTGAATATCGCCGAGGCTATAAATTCTCGACCTATGCAACATGGTGGATCCGTCAGGCGATCACCCGTTCTATCGCGGATCAGGCCCGTACAATCCGTATTCCTGTGCATATGATCGAAACGATCAACAAATTGGTCCGTACCGGGCGCCAGATGTTGCACGAGATTGGCCGCGAACCGACGCCAGAAGAATTGGCAGCCAAGCTGCAAATGCCGTTGGAAAAAGTCCGCAAGGTGATGAAAATCGCCAAGGAACCGATTTCACTGGAAACACCCATCGGTGACGAAGAAGACAGCCAGTTGGGTGACTTCATCGAGGACAAGAATGCCGTACTGCCCTTGGACAGCGCCATTCAGGAAAACCTCAAGGAAACCACCACGCGCGTATTGGCATCACTGACACCGCGCGAAGAACGTGTGCTGCGGATGCGCTTTGGCATCGGGATGAACACCGATCATACTTTGGAAGAAGTTGGCCAACAGTTTAGCGTGACACGTGAACGTATCCGCCAGATTGAGGCAAAAGCGTTGCGTAAGCTAAAGCACCCGTCGCGCAGCAGAAAGCTGCGGTCATTCTTAGATCAATAGATATGTCCGGCTATGAGATGTATCGACCTGTTACATCTGATGCACAAAATATTTTCAACGAGTTTAGTCAGCTTTCGGACATGGTCTGGAAGTTCCCTAGATTTCTTGAGAATGAAACACGTATTGAGCAGGATAAGCTGGATGGTTATTTTCCGATCAGTGACCGTTCAGTTGTTATGTTGCGTACAATTAGGGCGTCCTCAGAAAGGCAGAAGCTCTTTGTAGAGTTTCCGCGATACTTGCACCAAACGGGTGTTCTTCTGACTGTAGCACTTTATGAGGCACGTTTGGTTCAGAGCGTAAATAGAATACTGTGTCCAGAAAAGCCCGTTGACGGGCTTAATGGATGTCAGGAGTATTTACAGAAAAGCGGTTATTCTCTGGACGATTTACGCTTCGCTCGACAAGTGGAAATCGCCCTTGTTGTGCGTCACTGTATTATTCACCTCTCCGGTTATATTGATCATCTTAGGAGGGGAGATTGGCTGATAAAGCAAATTATGAATAAGCAATATCTAGAAGCGTGGCAGATCGATCGTGGGATTGAAGGCAATGGACCTATATTAAGCATTGAGCAAGATGATCATGGCAACCGGCTTGTTATTTGTCATACGTATGCATTTAGCATTGGCTCTCGTTTGAGAGATAATCTGTGCGAATTGATTGATCGACTAAGTTAAGGTGTAATACTGCTTTTCGCGTGAATGGCAGAATGATGAGGGCGCATTTTGTTTTGACATCGGCGCTCATCTGCCCGGCGGTGCGTTGCTGATCCGGTATCATGGCCAACTAGTGCCGCAGCTGTGATTTTGACGTGTGCGTTCAAAGGTCTATCTTAGCGTAAATCCTAACGGAGAGTTCCTGACATGCGTTCCCTAATCATTGCCTCCCTTTGTGCCAGCTTACCAATTGCAGCCAATGCACAAGCGTTTCGCGCTGAAAGCCACCTGATTGTTGCCCCCCTGAATGGCAAGGATTTTGAAGTCATAGAGGCCCGTGGCGAAGGTCCGCGTGGTATATGGTGTGCGGCAGCTGATTTTGCCAAGTCGCGCCTTGGTTCCTCTGGTGGCACGCGACTGTATATCAAATCGGGTCGCGGCCCGTCAGTCGCAGCGCCGGGTCGCAAAGGCGTCGTCTTTACGACGGATCAGGCGCGCATTGATAGCAAGCCGAGCCGTGGGTATTCTGTGAGTGTGACCAAGGTAGGGTACAATCTGTCCGTTGGGCATGCCTATGGGTTTTGTCAGGACTATTGGGAGGTTTTCCCGTTCCGTTAAGGGTGTGATGCATTGCATCGCGACATCCATCACGTCACACACAAGCCTATGCAAACGACATTTATCATAGAGACAAACGGGCAAGGGTTAACCGAATTTACACGTGACGTGGCGCGTTGGATTTCGGGGGCTGGTGATGGGTTGCTGACCTTAATGGTACGTCATACATCCGCATCGCTGCTCATTCAGGAAAACGCGGACCCAGATGTTCAAGATGATTTGCGTGTCTATTTTGCACGGCTTGTACCACCTGCAACCGATCCGGCTATGGGTTATCTGCGCCATACAATCGAAGGGCCAGACGATATGCCCGCCCACATCAAGGCTTCGATGATGCCTGTGACAGTATCCATTCCGGTCCAAAATGGATGTATGGGATTGGGCACATGGCAAGGCATCTATCTGTTTGAACATCGCGATGCACCGCACACACGTTCGGTGGCGGCGCACTTCGCGTGATATCAATCAATCGTCGTCGAGCAGAAATGTGACCATCATATTCACTTGGTAATGTGAAATCTTGCCGTTCTCGACCTTGACTGATTGTTCCTTTACCCACGCGCTTACAACATTGCGCAGGGTTTTGCTGGCGCGTTCCACGCCGTTTTCGACCGCATCATCAAAGCTTTTCTTAGAGGTTGCAGAAATCTCAGTTACGCGTGCGACACTCATGGTAGTCTCCTTCAATTGTTAATTTACATGAAACAGTGCCCTATCAGGCGCTCTTACAGGCTGGATTGCAAGTTCAGGCCCTTACGCAGGGCAGGCGTGGGCGAAACTTGGGTAGAAACACATGTATTTCCAATAAATTGTGGCCCCAGATATAGAGGGTGAATTCGCCACTACCCAAAACCTTGTGATTGCCCTATAAGTCTCGCCAAGTGGGCGAAACGCCCCACAAGTGAGGCAGATAAATATAAGGGGGGACGGCCATGCGCTGCCCGTTTTGCGGAAATATTGACACCCAAGTAAAAGACAGCCGTCCGGCGGAAGATCATGTATCTATCCGGCGTCGTCGTTTTTGCCCGGCCTGTGGAGGTCGCTTTACCACCTATGAACGTGTGCAGTTGCGCGATCTCGTGGTGATCAAAACCAGTGGTAAACGCGAGGATTTCGATCGCGACAAGCTGGAGCGCTCTATCCGTATTTCCATGCAGAAGCGGCCCATTGATCCCGAACGTATCGATCAGATGATCAGTGGGATTGTGCGGCGTCTGGAAAGCATGGGTGAGACTGATGTCGGATCCAAACAGATTGGTGAGATTGTGATGGAAGCGCTGGCGCGGATTGATACCGTGGCCTACGTGCGCTTTGCCTCTGTCTATAAGAACTTTCAGGCGGCAGACGACTTTGACAAGTTTGTCCAAGAGTTGCGTCCCGACACCACACCAGAAGAGTGACGCAAACTCGACACTCTGATCTGCGCTATATGGCGCTGGCCCTGTCTTTGGGCCGGCGTGGCAAAGGGCGCGTCTGGCCCAACCCGGCGGTTGGCTGTGTAATCGTGAATGAAGGTCGTATTGTTGGGCGCGGTTGGACACAACCGGGTGGACGACCTCACGCTGAGACCGAAGCGCTAAAACAGGCGGGTGAGAGTGCAAAAGGTGCAACTGCCTATGTCACTCTGGAACCCTGTGCGCATCATGGGCAGACACCGCCCTGCGCGCAGGCATTGATTGATTCAGGTGTAGCGCGCGTCGTCGTTGCAACCGAAGACAGCGATGACCGCGTCGATGGTCGTGGGCTGGAGATGCTGCGCGCCGCGGGCATTTTTGTTACAAGTGGCGTTTGCGAGGCTGAGGCCCGCACCGATCATGTTGGGTTTTTAACGCGTGTCGAACAGGCTCGCCCAATGCTGACGCTGAAGCTGGCACAATCTTTTGATGGACGTATTGCGACTGGCACTGGTGAAAGCCAATGGATCACGGATGCCCCAGCGCGCCGCGTTGTCCACGCAATGCGCAGTCGCCATGACGCGGTGATGGTCGGTGGTGGTACAGCGCGCAAAGATGACCCCAGCTTGAATGTGCGTGATCTGGGTATAGCACATCAACCGGCCCGCATCGTGGTTTCGCGTCGTCTTGATCTGCCGCTGATGGGGAAATTGGCACGCAGTGCTGCTGAAATTCCGTTGATCCTGTGCCATGGCAAAGATGCAGACCCCGCATTGATCCACACTTGGCGCGATCTTGGGGCGACACTGTTGCCCTGTGATGTACGAGCCGCTCAGCTTGACCCCACAGACATCATGACTCAACTTGGCAGACACGGGTTTACCCGCATTTTCTGTGAAGGCGGCGGCGCGCTTGCAGCATCACTGCTTCAGGCTGATCTTGTCGACAACCTTGTCGGCTTTACGGCTGGTATGGTCATCGGTGCCGAAGGCACACCAGGCATCGGCGCTTTGGGCCTGTCACGCCTTGCCAAGGCACCACGTTTTATATTGCAGTCAACCCAAGCCGTTGGCCCCGATATTCTGCATATCTGGGCGCGCACCTAATCTATTTAATCTAGCCAAATAACCCAAACCCGGTTTCACGACCTGCGCCAAAGGTGGTTCTGGCTTGCCAGCAAACCTTGGACCTTGGACAGTAGGCGGTTTGTGGCACCAGGGTGCGGTACGTCGCCCTTGGCTAATCTTTCAACAACCACTTCCACGGGACAGGCGAGGCCGGATTTAGGGTCAAAATAACGCGGGTAATCAATCAACGCTGCGTGGACGAGCCCTTCAATCGACACATCTGCACGGCGGCGTGGTGGCACATCACCGCGGTCATCTGTCAATCCCCAGCCGGCATAGAACGGTGCGCCAAAGGTGACGACATGGGTGCCGCGCAACAGCGCTTCAAATCCCAAAAGTGACGTCATGGTCCAAACTTCATCAACAACGTCAAGCAACGGCATTGGATCACTGTGATCCAGAACAAGGTCTGCGATGCCCGCCGCATCAATCGCCCCTTTGCGCAGACCCGCCTCTACATCAGGATGCGGTTTATACAGAATGACGGCATCAGGATGTACCAGTCGTGCGGCCTGAAGCAAGGCTAAATTACTGCGCACAACATCTGTCCCCGTCAGGATCGACGCATCATCCTCGACCTGTCCGGGGACCAAGATGCGTTTACCCGATGGTAAATTGCTAAGGTCAGGCGTGGTACATTTGAGGTTATATTTACTCAATGCGCCGTCTGTCAGTGCTTTGATCAACTGTGTTGCGCGCGCCTGCTGGTCTGGACGCAATTTAGCGCGTGCTTCAATCCATTTTTCCAAACGGCTTGGGCGTGAGGGGTCATAATAAATACCCAGATCATCACAAACCAACGACAAGGGCGGGACCAGTTCTGCCCCCAACCCACGAGATCGTAAAAAGCCATCCTCAACCCGCAGCGCGTCTTCGTGACCCACCTGAGCCTTTCCAGCCCAGACCATCCATGGCCGATCCGTGCTGCGGGCTTTGGCCGGGTCATCTTCAAATATTATTGGTTTGGTGGCACCAAAGAACCGCTGTAAAGGTTTACGCTTCCACAAACGCATGCCGGATGCCACCCAACCACAATGATCCTCACGCCATGCCCGGGTTTGCGCATCAAGAGCGTCGATGGCGGTTTCCAAATCGCATAGCATATTGCGGTAGGGGTCGTACCATTTTGGATAAAGGATCATTGCTGCCGCAAATAACTGTGCGCGCGTCAAAACGCGCTGGCGGCGCTGCACCGGAAACTCATCTGTGGTTAAGCCCCAGCCCGCATAAAAGGGCTGTCCAAATACACGCGGTTTGTGTCCTGCATATATTGCCTCAAAGCCAATTTGTGACGACACGGTATAAACGCCAACGGCACCTTCAAACAACGTCCATGGGCTGATCGGATCCGTCATTATTGTGATGCGGTCGTTTTCGTCTTCTGGTCCGAAATATCCGGCACGATACCCTTGAGTGCTTTCAGGGTGCGCCTTTATGATCACGCGTGCGCCGGGGTGTTCCTCTTGGGCAAACACCAGCATTTCCAAAAATCGTGCCCGATCTGCGCCGCACGCTGTCACAGAGGCATCGCCATTGGTTTGATCAATGACCAGAACATAGCCGGGGGCAGGGGCAGGGCTGGTAGAAACAAATCCAGTGTATTTTGTTAGATGCGCTTCTTGCAGGCGCGCAATTGCCCCACGCGCCCGATTCAACAACGCTGTGTCATCCAGCGGATGTGTGGCCAACAACACCTCAAGGTCAGACGGTTGAGCAGGATCGAAATGCATGCCGCGATGATCAATGACAAGGCCAAGCGGCGGCTGCCCTGCGCGGCCGGGATGAATAGAGCGCAACAAAGCGTCCTCAACGCGAACCACCGGAACATCGCGTTTTTCAGCAACCGCAAGTCCACGATGTGCTGTTGGGGAATTACCCCAAACCACCACGGCATCGTCCGGGCGCGGGAAACCCAAATGCAGGGAATAGCCGGAGAGCTTCAAAATACGTCGGATACGACGTTGTGTCAGGAAACCTCCATTATACACAAAAAGCCGCCGGTCCTTTTCAGGTCCGGCGGCGGGTGTATCGTATATTTCAGGCCCTAAAGCCATAATTCTGATCAATCGCCCGTCAGGGACGTCAGGCTGGCCGCCGATCCAGCAGTGCCTGTGATCGCTGAGATAACCTTGCTCCACTGTGTGAATGGTGCTTCGGTCACATAAATCGTGTCGCCATCGCGGATCACAAAATCACGGGCCATGAACATGCCGTTGGGCTGGGTCAGATCAAGCACATAAACCATGCGCTGTGCGCCCTGTAGATCACTGCGGCCCAACACCTGTTCTGCGATTTCCTGTGGTTCGTTGCGAAACACAAAAACACCGGTTGGGTCTGCGGTGCCTGCATTCAAACCACCAACTTGCGCGATGCCTTCGAGCGCGGACAGGTTCTGCGATTCGAACGGCACGCGGGCCTGACCACCTGTTGCGCCAAGCGCGGTGAACGATCGTGTGTCTTCCTCGACCAGAATACGATCACCGCCACGCAAAGCGATGTCGAGTTCGGGATGATCATACAGATCTTGGAACCAGATTTTACCACGCTGTTTGCCACGGATCACAGTGATCTGGGCAATTTCAGGTTCGATCGTAACACCACCAGCCCGCGCCATCATGGTGGCAAGCGTGCGGGTAGGGCGCTCAATCGCGTACACACCTTGTGCGCCAATTGATCCGATCAGCGACACGGTTGAACCATCACCCGCTGCACGGCGTACTTCGACTTGAGGATCAGGCGTCTGTTCGCCTAACTTATTGGTGATGATGCGGCGAATGGCATCAGGCGTGTTGCCGGCTGCTTTGATCCGACCTGCGTAAGGGATAAAGATGAACCCAGCGCCATCAACCTGTACTTCTTCGAGCAAGGTAGCAGGGGCACCTTCGACACCCAAGAGCGGATCATCGACGTTTTCATACACCGTGATGCCCAAGACGTCACCGGGACGAATGGTGTCTGAGCCCAAGCGAGAAGCGTTTTTGAACGCATTTGAAAATCCAAGGGCGGGTGTGACCGCCGTCGCGCGTGTTACACGGTCATTGACCGACACGACAAAAGCATCGCCTTGGTTTTGCACGGAACCTGCAAAAATCTGACGTTTATTGGGACCGACCTGCGGTAATCCACAAGACGAAACAACGGCCAACGCCGCAAGAACTGCGATGGGACGCGCCCACCGAAAAGGTACGGATTTCACTGCCCGGTCTCCTCGACCTATTCAACTCTGCCTCAAAATTCGTCGATTGTTTCGACGTAATTAAGGTTTACATAGCGCAGAAATTCGACAAAAGCGATGAAAAATACGGACTTAGGTCAGGTGACAAGGCGCAACTGTTGCCGTGGGGCCGCGGTCCCCATTTCCAGCGCATCGTAAGGGTCTTCTGGGGCAAGCATCATATCCACCACTTGGCGCAGTAATTGGCGACGCCCCCTTGCGGCGTAAAACCCGCCCGGAATCTGTGAGGTTTCAAGCAGATAGCGGCGATAGTCCTTGTAAGCGCGGTTATCAGGGCGGCTGGCACCAGCGAAAAATTCAGGCAGCGGCTGATCAGACACAAATTCGGGCTGCGCATAGACTGCACGCCCAAATACTTTCAGCGGAATTCCGCGCCACAACACCTGCTGACCTGCGGTTGAATTCACGGTCACGGCGGTACGTGCGTCATTCAAGAGTTGCGCCAACTTGCCACCACGCACGTAATGTACGCGATCAGTGACACCTAGCTTTTTGGCCAAACGCTTGATGTCACGGCGCACGGGCACGCGGCCATCTTCCAAGGGGTGTGCTTTGACCACCAAATGGTGATGTTTGGGCGCACCTTTTGCAAAACCATCAATCACCAGCTCAAGGAAATCTGACATCGTGTCGAAAGGTGAATGCATCTGGAATGAACTGTCATGTTCCAATTGAAGTAGGGCCAGATGGTAGGGAAACCCACCCATGCGGATGCGCAGGGTCGAGATTAAGCGATCCGCCGCAAGTGCAGGCATCAGCAACAACCGTTTGACGTAAAGTTGGAATTCCTTGGTCACAGTCAAGCTGCGATGCGGGCGAAAATTGCGGTAATCACCGTTCCGAAACATCACAAACCAATGGTACAGCGCGCCGTAAAAGATGTGCTGGCGCATGTCGCCCCAATGGCCGGGGGGCAGGGGCGCTTCCATATCCGAATTGGCAAGTGCGGTTTGCATCTGTGGGATCGACATATCCATCAGTCGGGAATTGCCGTTTGACCCGTTACGTTCATAGGTGACCCAATAGGGCCGCATGTAGCCTTCTTCGAACACATGCACCGTAATGCCGCGCGCCTTTGCCTCTGCTACGGCTTGGGCATGGATGGGGCGCGTATCACCATAAAGCACAATGTCAGTGACACCTTTGTTGTTCAGCAATTCTGTAAATGTCTCTGGCCAATCCGCCAATTTGCCGCGAAACGGAATATAACTGCGCGGATGAAACCAAAATGCGCGATCCCCGGCATTGAACCCAACACGCCAAACGGTTGCCCCGGCAAAGCGCAGCATCTTACCCAATCTGTTAAAGAAAGGCCCGTGCGGCCCCTGCAAAAACAGAAAGACCCGGCTGTCTGGGGCAATGGCGGTCATTTTGGTCCTTTTGATGCGCTATTTGGCATGTTCCACCACAAAAACGCGGCATAATTGTGACGCAAGCCCCTCTTGCCAGTGTGGCGGTGCAAGGTTACGTCAAGATGAACACTATCCAAGGAGACGCCCATGTTCACGGGGATTATTACGGATGTTGGCACCGTTGTTGCGCTGGAACAAGCAGGTGACCTGCGCGCGCGCATTCAAACCAGCTATGACACTGCTGGTATCGACATCGGCGCATCAATCGCCAGTGATGGTGTGTGTCTGACTGTGGTGGCGATGGGCGATGATTGGTATGACGTGCAGATCAGCGCGGAAACCCTTGAGAAAACCAACATTGGTGCAGGATGGATCGAAGGCAAGCGCGTGAACCTTGAGCGCGCGTTAAAGGTTGGCGATGAATTGGGTGGACATATCGTGTCGGGCCATGTTGACGGCGTGGCCGAAGTGATTGCGATGACGGACGAAGGCGACAGCACCCGCGTCACCCTGCGCGCCCCCAAGGATTTGGCGCGTTTTGTTGCGCCCAAAGGGTCAGTTGCACTGAACGGGACATCCTTGACTGTGAACGAAGTTGAGGGCTGTGATTTTGGCATCAACTTTATCCCACACACAAAAGAGGTCACGACGTGGGGCGATGTGGCGGTTGGCGATCAGATCAATCTAGAGATTGATACGCTGGCGCGCTACGTGGCGCGGTTGGCCGAGATGTCTTGAATTGATCACCCACACAGTGATCTAACACCCTATCGCTTGCGCAGAGATTTCATCACCGTGTTAATGATTGCATAGTTCTGCTTTTTGCTCCGCACGCCAATATAAGCGCCATCACGGCTCAATCTGGCGGGCGTCGTGAAACGCGCTTTATACACCTTACCAGTGGCTAAATCTGGCACACTGACAGTTGTTCCTGGCTTGATTTTCTTTCGGAATTTTCGACCGGGCGTTCTGGGTAACCTCAGAAAAACGTCAAAAAGCTTGTCTCCACTCAACCCATATAGGCGCAACGTATCAGTGCTTGAGATATTTCCCTGCGCTTCAATCACGAAATAATAAACCGGCCCCAAGCCGGGGGCGTTATAGGATTGTAGCTTGCCGACCTTTTGCTTGCGGTTCTTGGCGGCGCTGTCACGAATGTTGTTTGCGATCCATTCAAGCCCAAATTTGTCACCAGGCCTTGTTTCAGTGCGATTGCACGATACCCGAAGTATAGGGCCTGGCTTAACGGTGAATATGTTAAAAGCCCGCCTGTCACGTTTCCAAAACGCCGCGTCGAGGGTGTAGTCGAAATTATAATTGAGCTTCCCGTTTGAATCTCTTTTTTGCGATGTCGAAGAGGACCAGCTGCGATCCAGCTTTACCTGAACGCCACATTTGGCAATGTTGGTGGCTTTGCCTTTGAACGGTAAATAGCCGGGGTCATAACTCTCAACGGTTTGTGCGTGTGCTGCACTAACAAACAGGACCATGCCGAGTGTGAGAAGAAGTTTTTTAAAAATCATAAAAACCGAACCTAACGCCTGTTAAAAATTGTAATTACCTCAATGTAACAGACAAATTGCACTGGGGTATGTCAAGTTTGTTGGGTTTGACACATTCCTAGAGGGCGTGACAATGTGTGAGACGTTGCTGTTAGTGATCATATTGACGTGAAATTTGGCACGCTTGCGCTTTTCTGGCACGGCTGGTTGAGATGGGTTGAGGGATGGGGTGTTACTTGCACAAGCTAAGCGGCAACGCCTTTCGCTGTGAACTGAATAGTTAATATGTTCGATTTCTCAGTATGGCTATCTGGATCGGCATTTCTGACTGCTTTGATCTTTTTGTTAGGAAAATCGCGCCGTTCAAAGTGGGTGCTGGTAGGTAGTTTTGTTTTCTTGGCGGCGTCGTACTCATCGGAACTCTGGGCAAACAGCTATTTTTTCGAGGTCGGTTGCAAAGGCAACGCGTTAAAGGGCTTATATTGTCCAGAATGGACGATAATGACCCGCATCGCTGTCGTTCATCAGATGTCTTTGCTTTTTGCATCCCTGTATATGCGTTTCATTTTCCCTCTCATCCTGGTCTCTATTCTGTTTCTTGAATGGCGCGCTTGGATTGATACGCGTAAAAAATGAATGTCTAGATACTGCTGTCTTGGGTGTCACAATCAGGGATCAATCAGGTGATGCAAACCGTATCATCCCGGGCACGTGGCACGTTTTGTAAATTTAACACCCAAAGCCTTGAAATAGAATGCCAATCCTCTAAGCGTAACGAGAACGGTTTGGGTAGTGATTGTGCAATCTCATCTTTTACGTGTCTATGGCGACACAGACTTTATCACGGGCCTCAGGGCAATCGCTGCAACAATGGTGGTTATGATCCATACTGGGGCATTGGCTGGTTTCGGAACAACGGGTCAAGCCATCACAGATGCTGGCAAATACGGCGTGGACATTTTTTTCGTCATATCCGGCTTTACGATTGCAAAGACATTCACAGATGCCAGAGATTACCAATCGTATCTAACAAGGCGGATCATACGCATCGTGCCCTTGTACTGGTTTATCACAACAATCGCGATCATCCTTTGGGCGTCTGGGCAGTTCTCACTGCCGTATTGGATGCAGGAGCTTGGATCAAAGCCAGATTTATACAACTATCTTATGCATTTAAGCATGGTCAGCTATCTTGACTACAGAGTTGCCAACTCCATTCTCGGCGTAGAGTGGTCTATCCCTGTTGAGGTTTTCTGGTATGTTTGCCTGCCCCTTTTGCTTTATTTTGCAAGGACCATTCGCAGAGCTGTCGGAATGATAATTGTGTTGCTTATCGTCACTGGGATACTCAGCTATTTTCTTAAAATGATGTTTGGTACGTCGCTTCCAGCAAAGTGGTTTCCTATCGGTTATGGCCACCTGTTCCTTGTTGGGGCCGCATCGTATTATCTGCGTGAACGCTTCCAATCGGTCACGAACCCGGCAATGAAAATTTGGATTCTTGCAGCTGTAGGTCTGTTTTTTCTGGCACTCCTTGTGGATTTTAGCGGTCGTTCAGAAATAATCGCGATATGCACCGCGATCTTGATTGTATGTGTAACCCCAGCCAGAGCATCTTTGTTGACAAAGCTCTTAACCACAAAGCCAATGCTATTTCTTGGTACAATCAGCTACAGTATCTATTTAATTCACGCAGTGGTTATTCATATACTGATCGATGCCGCTTTATTGCCGGCTTCTGGGGTATATACGTTCTTGGTTGTCTACGGCGTGACCGTCTTGCTATCGACGGCTACATACTTGGCTGTGGAAAGGCCGACAAATCATGCTGGTCGTAGACTTGTGGAGAACGCTCAATAGTATGCATCCTGAGAAGATCTAAAACTTGGTTTCCTTGTGTGTATGGTTGAACATTTGTTTAGCACGTTCACCTGTTCTTGTGCTGCACGAACACCTCCCGGCCTCTTTTCAAGCCACGCCCTCTACGATATGTGCCACCATAAGTTAAAAGGGAAACTACCATGAATTTTGAGACACCGGGACCAGTCGAAGAAGGGCTTGCAGGCGCGATATCTCCTATTGAAGAGATCATCGAAGATGCCCGCGCAGGTCGGATGTTTATTCTGGTTGACCATGAGGACCGCGAGAACGAAGGCGATTTTGTTATCCCGGCAGAGTTTGCCGATGCGGCCGCGATTAACTTTATGGCGACCCATGGGCGCGGTTTGATCTGTTTGCCGATGACGTCGGACCGGGTCGATCATCTAGAATTGCCAATGATGGCCGTGAATAATTCCTCGCGTAACGAAACCGCTTTTACCGTCAGTATTGAGGCCCGCGAGGGTGTCAGCACTGGTATTTCTGCGGCAGATCGCGCGCTGACCGTTGCGGTGGCGATTACGGAACAAGCGGGTGCTGCGGACATTGCAACACCCGGTCATGTCTTCCCGTTGCGCGCGCGCGACGGCGGCGTGTTGGTACGTGCGGGTCATACCGAAGCCGCAGTTGATATCAGCCGTCTGGCGGGGCTAAACCCTGCTGGTGTGATCTGTGAGATCATGAAGGAAGACGGCACCATGGCGCGACTGCCAGATCTGATTGAGATTGGTCAAAAGCACGGCCTCAAGATTGGCACCATCAGCGACTTGATCGCCTACCGACACAAACACGACAACCTGTTGGTGGAACGCGAAAGCCGCACAGTCACATCGGCCTATGGCGGCGAATGGCTGATGCAGATTTTTAATGATCAACTGACGGGTAGGGATCATGTGGTGTTGAGTAAAGGTGATCTTTCCACGCCCGAACCTGTGCTGGTGCGTACCCATGCGCTGAACGCGCTTCAGGATATTTTGGGGCTTGGCCCCAGTTCAGCAGATGAATTGCCCCGTGCGATGCAGATCATTGCACAAGAAGGGCGCGGTGCAGTAGTGTTGTTTCGCGATTTGTTACCACGACTGCAATTGGACGAGGACGAGGAAGAAGGTCCGCGCACGGTAAAGCGCACCGGTCTTGGCGCGCAAATCATGTCGTCTATGGGGCTGAATAAACTGACCTTGCTGACTGACAACCCAGATACACGCTATTTGGGCCTTGATGCCTACAAGCTAGAAATTGTCGGCACCCGCCCGATCACGACGGAGTAATCAAAATGGCAGCACATGAAGAACACACCGTTTTGCCAACCCCCAGCTTTGAAGCGCCTGTGAAGGTATTGATTGTGGTGTCCCCGTATTATTCGGATATCGCACAGGGTCTATTAACTGGCGCAAAGGCTGAATTGGATGCGGCTGGTGTGACATGGGATGTTGTGGAAATGCCGGGTGCTTTGGAAATTCCAACGGCGATTGGGATATCGGATCGGAGTAGCAATTTTGACGGCTACGTCGCGCTAGGCTGTGTCATTCGTGGCGAAACCACGCATTATGAAACGGTTTGCAACGACAGCAGCCGTGCGTTGCAATTGTTAGGCTTACAAGGGCTGTGCATCGGTAACGGCATCCTGACAGTCGAAAACCGGGGCCAAGCCGAGGTCCGCGCCGACCCTGAGGGGCAGAATAAAGGCGGCGGTGCCGCAGCAGCGGCCTTGCATCTGATTGCCCTCGCTCGTAAGTGGGCGGACACAAGCAAGGGCATCGGGTTCAAGCCACTAGGGCAGGACACGCTGATGGCTGGTAAAACGGATGGATCGAACATCGCATGACGACGTCGCAAGCTGGACTTTCCGGCAACCAAAAACGCAAAATGAAATCAGCCGCGCGGCTTTATGCAGTGCAGGCGCTGTTCCAGATGGAACATTCGTCGCTGACGGCTGAATGGGTGCGTAACGAATTTTTGGAACACCGTTTTGGTGCAACATATGACGGCGAAGAAATGCAGGATGGTGACGTGAACCTGTTTGCTCAAGTCCTTGAAGTTGCTGTGAATTACCAAGCTCCAATCGACCAAATGACCGACCGCGCATTGGTGGCCAAATGGCCCATCGCGCGCATTGACCCGACCTTGCGGGCGCTGTTCCGCGCCGCAGGTGCAGAATTGCGCGACACAGGCACACCGCCAAAGGTGGTGATTTCAGAATACGTCGACGTCGCACGCGCGTTCTTTCCCGATGGCAAAGAACCTAGTTTTGTGAACGCGGTGCTGGATCCTATGGCGCGTGAAGCGCGGCCAGAGGCATTTTAGAGGTTTCAGGGGTGCTGTTAAGCAGGTTTAAGACTTAAGCAATGGTGTTGACCCAGCGGAAACAGAATTTCACGCTATAGCGAAATCAGTTTTCTTGTGTTTTTCAGATGCCTGTGGACCAATTTCTTTTGTAACATACGTGTTGGGATCGTACATGCAGGCGCTCCAAAACTGTCAGGATCGACAGCCTCGGGAAAGAGCGTCACAAACTCTTCCCACTTTTCAGAACTAAGATTTTTTTGCGTCTCAGCGTTCATTAAAAAGCTCTCGGTCGGGGTGCCTTCCGCGAATATTACTTGATGCTTTTTAAAGATCAGATGGAAGTACTCGACGCTCTCGACACTGCTCTCAACATAAATACCGGGTAACTGTGTCAATCTAATTGCAGCGACAAGAACGGTCATTGACCCGAACATACTATGAGCAATGTTAGATTTTACGACCATGCGGTGTTGGCGTGAAACAACCAAATCTCGTTTTGGCAAGTCTGAACCCAACGCCCCTGCGCTAATCTGTACCGGGTAGAGCTTTGTATTCTTCTGGAGTTCATCGGCTTTTACGACCCGACTCATCGTCACAATCAACTCTTGAAAGCCATTATCTTGTGTCAGCACCTTATCGCCTGATTTCAGCGTCTCAATAGGCACGTCACCATGATCTGTTGTGATCAATGTTCCACGTACGAAACACGTCACACCAGTTGGTACCAAGTCACCCGCGTCCCGCATGGTATCGATGTCAGAGTTCCAGCTAAAATCACCAAGCAGACCACCGGACGGGAGGCCAGAGAAATCAACAACCATGGTCGTGTAAAGATCTCCTACCGCAGGACTCCCTGTCAAATTTACGATCCCAGAATATGTCACGGCTAAATCTCCAGACATAGCTGCGTAGTCGGGTGACACTTCAAAGGGAAAACCATGCAATGAACCGGGCGTGGACCCTCCAAGAGGATCATCATCTTGAGTGGCCGTCGTATCGAATACTGAACTTGCAGGCTGTAGGTTGATTTCAAGCGAGGTCAGAAGTTTGGTTGTTGATAACTGATGCCAATCGTAGCCAAAGGACATATCAATGTCTGTGCCGGTAGCTCCGCCAAAGGTATATGGGTCTAATGCGTGCCATGTGAGGACTTCGGTGGTGCCATCAGCGTAGGTGGCCGTGATCGTGGCACCTTCCAAATCGACGCCACGTGAACTGGTATCGGCACGAATACCATTGACGGATTCATGTGGGTTTTCGTCAAGCCTAACAATATCAATTGAGGGCATTTCTCAAACCACCTTTTACCAGTTTCATTTTGCACAAATCAATTTTGTTTATCGTAAATAAATTTTTCCGGACGCAGATACCGGCGCAACACGCCAGTTTATGCATCGCCGAAGATGTTCAATGCACCAATGTTGAGGTTCAGGCGTGACGAAGTTAAGGAGTTTCTAAGGCACCTTTAAGGCTGCGGCAGTGCAAGCGGCATCTTGTGGTGATACTTCAGCTAAGGAGAACGCCGCAATGCGCCCGTTTCACCTATGGCCTACAGAGGGTGTGGGGGATGTTTGATTTGCGCTTTGCGCACGCACGCACCAGAAAGGCCGGGTATTATCGCTTTGGGCAGCAAGTGTAGCCACTTAGTCTATATCAAGTTACAAATCTAAAAGGTGTGACGGGACCGCACCTGCCGTCCTGTTTTGTATTCCCGGGGACCTGTATGTACAGGTGGGCGCCAGATAAATGAACCAGGGCTCAGACAGAGCCAGCTCCCTAGGATTTGCTTAAGGCCACTGGAATGTAACATAATACAAACAGGGCAGAACCCGTCACTCCTTTCAGATAGGGACGTGACGGGCATCCGGCAAGGCCTAGTTTGTGTTTTCGATGATATGGCTGCGCATACGGGTGATGTGATCATCCCAGCCTTTGTCGAGTGCGAGTGTCAGGCCAAAGGCGTCGACCCCTTGTGGTAGGCCGATGTGTTCAAGGGACAGGCGGGTGCCACCAGCGACGCTGTCCAAGGTCCATTTAACAGTGCTGACCGCATCGCCCATGGGGCCGACGGTAAAAGTGTATTCTAGATATTCAGGGGCGCGGGCGACCAAGACATCGCCCCAGATCAACTTGTCACCGCTATCGGCGCCAAACATCTCAAGCTTTTTGCCAGCGCTTAGTGGTGTTTTTGGGGCGTGAAACCACGTGGCCAGTTTGTCGGGCTGTGTCAGGTAGTCCCAAACCACCTCGCGGCTAGCTTGCAGGTAGATGCACTTGCGAATTGTTGTGTCGGTCATGTGTTGTCCTTTTCAATGGCAGATTTGAGGGCGCTCAGGCGGTCGTCCCAGAAGCCGTCGAAGTATTCAAACCAGCTTAGGACGGGCGCGAACCCTTGGGGGTTAATGCTGTTGATGCGCTCACGGCCTCTGGCCTCGACTGTGATCAACCCGCCGTCACTCAGCACAGTCAGGTGTTTTTTGACGGCGGCGCGGGTCATATCAAAGTGCCCAGAGACATCTGCAATGGTCATATCTTGGGCCGCAAGCATTTTCAGAATGTCCCGCCGGGTTGGATCGGCAAGGGCGCGAAATGTGGGTTGAGAGGGCATGTTCATTGTGTCACCGGGACAAAATCAAAGGCTCCGTCTTGATAGAGCATCGTGACGCAATCCGTGTCTGACACGCAGGCCGAGATATGCGCCATTTGGGCGGGCACCTCGAAATAGCTGCCAGGTCCAATTGGTGCTGCATCCGCACCCGGAACCGCATGGGTCATCTGCCCCTCGATGACCAAGCCAAACATAGATGCGGATTTTGTATGCACGGGGCTGACGGTGCCTGCGGGCAGGCGTACCATTGCAAAATACGCTTCGGTCCAGCGATCACCGGATAGGGGTGCAAACGCAACGCCTTCAGGTGTGGTAGCCCAATCCAGATCAGTTGGTGAAGTAAGCGTGATAAGCGGGTCTGCAAATGCCGGAGGGGCTGCGATACAGAGCGCAAATAAGAGATGTCGCATAGGATACCTTTCATGTGATACCTTTTGGTATCTCATTAATTAGATACCAAAAGGTATTATGTCAAGCGCCAATAAATGCGACGTTAATCGGCAGATGCTTACTCAGGTGTTTGAATGAAGTTGTAGGCCTGCAATTCCTCGGGCAGCAGCACGTAAATCTCGTTTGGCGGTGTGGCCAAAGCATGGCGCATGACTAGCGGGTCAATCCCCATGTCATCAAGGTAGGTCATAACCTCGCCCTGTCCGCGCTGTATGTCTTCCACGGCAACAAAGGCGGGCAATAGCGTGCTTTCGCCAAAGTAATGCTGATGAACTCCCACAGACGCAGTTTCGGGAATGTCACGCATCACACCAGAGGCCAGTAGATAGGGACAGGCGGAATAACAGATGTCACCATCGCGCAGGGCGGTGTTTAAAGCAGCCTCTCGCAAGTACCGACCCAATTCGAGGGCGTCGCGCACCGATCCGCCGGGTGAATTGAGAAGGACGCGGGCAGGGGCAGGGGAAAGTTCATCGATTTGTTTGCTGATGCGGGCGGCGTCACCCGCAGTGATTGCACCCTCTAGTAAAATACTGGCCCCGGCTTCAATCACTGTGAGGGTAAGGCGATCAGGCAGTGGGGTTGTGGGCATTGGTTGGCCGGGTGCGGGGGCGCGATCTTGGCGGTAACGGCGGGTCTGATCACCGGGTTTGATTGGTTCAGTCAATGATGGCGCACGTGGCCCAAATCCTGGCAGGCGCAGACCGTCGCGCAGATCACCCCAAAACAGAAGCGCGGCCAGTAATAGTTGAAAGATCAGCACCCCCATCAAGATGCGGCCCACCGGGTTGCGGTGTTTTGGGGTGGTGTCGTTCATGAAGACTTGATCGGCGTTATGTGTGCAGGGGTGTCTGTTTGTGTGTCAGCAGGGGGAGGGGGTGCAGCGACATGCCCGTTCATTGCCTCTTCTACATCGCGCACAGCGGACAGGGCGGCACGCAGTTCGGCCAAGGTCATTGTATCTTCGACAGCTGCACCTTCACGGCCTGATCTGATCGCGGTTTGAGTGATGGCTAGAATAAACACCAACACAGCGGGCAGTAGATCAATTGCGATCGCCCCAGCCCAAGAGGGGATAAAGTTGCGCGCATACAGGATAACGGCGTCGGCGCTGGAAATCGGGGTATAGGTGGTTTCGGTGGGCGGTGGCATGTTCAAAACAGATTGCGCAGCGCGTTCCAGCGTTGTGGCGCGTTGGGCAAGTACTTCAAGCACCGAAGTGATTGTCGCGCCTTGTGCAGTGCGGTTTTCGGCACTGTTGCCATCAAGTTCGGGCAGAACGACCGACGCTGACAGGTCCTGCGCGGCGCGTTCCACCAGTGAGGCCACAGACAATTGGCGCAATTGGGTGATCAAGCCTGCCAACCGCACGGCCTGTTCTGAAAACTCAACGGATCGTGCATCAACTGGACCGGGTTCAACCGTTAACGCGCGCATCCGGCTGAGGATTTGATTGCCTTCAACAAAGGCGGCGTTGACCAGCGGTGTCTGGGTTGCAATCTGGGCTTCTAGCCCGCTGAGTTCCGCAGATTTCTGACGCAACACGCGAAAAACTGCGCCACGTCCGGCCAGACCGGATAGATTGCCTGTGGCTTCTTGTTCGCTTAGGTCCTCAAAACTTTGCCGTACGCGTGCCACATCGCGCTCCAAACCTTGGGCTGACAGGGCAATTTCGTGGGCACGTTCGAGCGATCCTTGATATTCTTGCACCGTGTTGGCGAGATGTTGTTCCACTGCTGCTGACCCGGCAAGGGCGGCGGCGTTTAACCATGATGACATCGCCACAATGGCGAGCGAGCCAAGCCCCATTGCGCCGAGTAAACCAATGCGCGCGCGGGTGGTTCGCACCGCTGGGAAAAGGCGTAACATATACGACCAGAACACAAAAATCCCAACCGAGACTGCAACTGAATAGGCAATTGCGGCAAAGGCCGACATCGCACCGGTGTCATCTAGCAAAGAGGAAACACCCAGATAGGTGTAAATTCCCGAGGCCACAGCCAACACCCCCAGCGCAGTCCCAGAGAATGTATCCAACCACGTTAGATGTCCCTCAAGTTCACGGGCATAGCGTACGCCGCGTGCCTCAGACTGCGTCATTGGTTTGCGATCTGTCATTGAAATCCCCTGTCTCACCAGAAGGTAAGATAGGCGAGCGGTGGGCAAATACCAATGTCTTACCAAAAGGATTGCCAATGTTCATGAAATGTTCATATATTTATGAATGATACAGAACCTGCTTCAGACCACCCCTTCCAACCTGCAACCCGGCCAACTGCTCGCGCGTGGGGTGTCCCGGCATCTGGTCAGTCATGGCTTTGCCTGCGTTGAGGAACTGGTGCCGACACGCGGGCTGCGCGTTGATGTGATGGCACTGGGACCAAAGAGTGAAATCTGGGTGGTAGAGTGTAAATCATCTCGTGCAGATTTCATGACTGACAATAAATGGCAGGGCTATTTGGAATGGGCGGACCGATTTTTTTGGGCTGTCGATGAGGATTTTCCAACCGATCTCTTGCCCGAAGAAACCGGGCTGATCATCGGAGATTCCTATGGTGGCGAGATTATGCGCATGGGACCAGAAACCAAACTGGCCTCGGCGCGGCGTAAAGTGATGGTTCAAAAGTTCGCCGTCCACGCAGCGCGGCGGTTGCATCGTTTGCGTGATCCGGGATTGATGTCTGATTGGGGCTAGCCGACCTTAGCGTTTGCCGCCACCTGCACGTTGGGCCGCTGCCATGATTTCTTCTGCAATCTCAACAGCTTCGTCCGGGGTGAAGTCCATTGGTATTTCAATGCCGTTGCCCTCAATGAACAACCGCACCATGCCCGCATCGGTTGGGCCGATTTGCAGATTCGCTTCAATGTCGCGTTCGGTGTTAATGCCCATGATCTTCTCCACGTTGATGGGCGCTATCGCTAGCGTGGGCCGTGTTGGAAAGCAAGGTTGAAAGGCAAGCATGTCTGGCCCCATGATGTTCCCCATGGATATGGAAACGATAGAGATACGCAAATTCACCCCGGCGGACCGGGATTGGTTGATTGTACAACATGAACAGCATTACGCGCGTGAAGAAGGGTTTGATGCGACGTTCGGGGTATTGGTGAGCGAAATCATAGATGCCTTTCTGTTGGATCATGATCCGACCTGTGAGGCGGGGTGGATCGCGTGGCAGGGCGCACAGAGGTTGGGCAGTATCTTTTGTGTTCGCTTAGATGCGCAAACCGCAAAGCTGCGGCTCTTTTTACTTATGCCTGAGGCGCGTGGACTGGGGTTGGGCAAACGCATGTTGGCAACATGCATGGGGTTTGCAAGAGACTGTGGATATCAGCGCATGCAGTTGTGGACACACGAATCTCATGCGGCGGCGGGCGCGCTTTATGCGAAGACGGGCTGGGTTTTGGGAGAGACAAAGCCAGTTGTCTCTTTCGGCAAAGAAAATGTTGAACAAACTTGGACAATCACATTGCCCTAAGGAAATAACGGTGCATTTTTGGAAGTCTTAGGGTCTTGCAATCTGATTGTATGGCCGCTAAATCCCCTATCAATGCCGCCTTAGCTCAGTTGGTTAGAGCACTGGTTTGTGGAACCAGGGGTCCCCCGTTCAAGCCGGGGAGGCGGTACCACCCCCCCCATCCGATTAAAAGTTTATAAATTGTTGCTTCGCTTTAATGGTTTGCGCCTGCGGCGCGCGTGCGTGAGAGGCCAGCCCCTCACACACCCCGGGATATTTGCGGCCAAAAAGAATGGGGGTCAGTCAATTTTGACGGTTTGGCGGATTTTTCCGGTGAGGCGATCATAGATCAGGATGTGATTGTCGGTGGTGATGATAGCGTACCAATCCGCGCCTTGCGTAAAGGTAGAGGCGGTTTTGCCATCGGGCAGGGTGATTGTACTGGGCAGATCAACACCTTTGCCAGACAGGCGCGTGACAAGCAGGCCAATCACTACTAAAACGCCGCAAATCATCACGGCGGTCAGCACCGTCACCAACCGCCGCAGGAATCGCAAGTTTGCCGGTTCAATCGGGTCTATAGGATCATCCATGTCGCACCGCCGTATCACATTTAATATCGCGGACGCGCCGCCGCCCCGCCTTGATAAGGCGCTGGCGCGCGATGTGCCAGAGGACGCGAACCTATCGCGCACCCGTTTGGGGCGTTTGATCGAAAATGGGGCTGTTATGATCGCAGGCCAAGTGGTGCGCGACCCACGTGCGCGCGTTGCTGTGGGGGATCAGGTCGATATTGATATCGAAGAGGCCGAGGAAAGCCATATCCTTCCCGAGGACATCCCGCTTGAGATCGTCTTTGAAGATGATGATTTGGTGGTGATCAACAAACCGACAGGCATGGTGGTGCATCCTGCGCCGGGCTCACCCTCTGGGACGCTGGTGAATGCGCTAATGGCGCATTGCGGTGATAACCTATCAGGTGTGGGGGGCATGAAACGTCCCGGTATTGTGCACCGGATTGATAAGGACACCAGTGGATTGCTGGTGGTCGCTAAATCAGATGCCGCACATCATGGGCTGGCAAAGCAATTTGAGAAACATACGGTCGAACGCTATTATCAGGCAGTCGTCTATGGTGTTCCGGATGCGAATGACCCACGCTTGCGTGGCATCAAGGGCGCGTCATTTGAACCCGGAAATATTTTAAAGCTGACCACGCAATTGGCGCGCCACAAGACGGATCGGCAACGCCAAGCGGTGCTTTTTAATGGCGGGCGTCATGCGGTCACGCGCGCACGCACGGTTGAGCGGTTCGGCACGCCGCCTATTTTGGCATTGATGGAATGTTGGCTTGAAACGGGACGCACGCACCAAATTCGGGTGCATATGGCACATGCGGGACATGGGCTGGTTGGGGATGCGACATATGGGGGGAAACGCAAACTGCCCAAAGCCGCCTTGCCAGAGATTTCAGCTGAGGCGGTGAAAGCCTTTCCACGGCAAGCATTGCACGCGGCTGTTTTGGGGTTTGAGCATCCTGTGACAGGTGAAAATGTGCGCTTTGAGGCACCATTACCGCAGGACATGATGGATTTACTGGATGTGATGCGACTTGCTGTGTGATCTGGTCGACCTCTAACTTTGTTAGAAAAAGCACATCCGCGTGAGAGCACAGCCCTGTTACTTCTTATTAACAAAGATTGTGGCATTATTAACTAAACCGTTCGGTTCAGCACTTGAAAGTCATGCAGGTGCCGCCCATATTGATGTTAAGCCTATAAACATAGGCCCCTAAACTGGGGAAAGGGACAAGACATGGGAAACTACGCAAATTTACCAGCGCCAACGCCGGAAGGTGGTTTGAACCGCTATATGCAGGAAATCCGCAAGTTTCCGCTGTTGGAACCGCAAGAAGAATACATGCTGGCGAAAGCTTGGGCTGAAAAAGAAGACACCCAAGCCGCACACCGCATGGTGACGTCACACCTGCGCTTGGCGGCAAAAATCGCCATGGGCTATCGTGGTTACGGTCTACCCCAAGCCGAAGTGATTTCTGAGGCGAACGTGGGCCTGATGCAGGCGGTAAAGCGCTTTGACCCTGAAAAAGGTTTCCGGTTGTCGACCTATGCCATGTGGTGGATCAGGGCGTCGATTCAAGAGTTCATCCTGCGCTCGTGGTCCTTGGTCAAAATGGGCACCACGTCGGGCCAAAAGAAGCTGTTTTTCAACCTGCGCAAAGCCAAAAACAAGATCGGCGCGCTAGAAGAAGGCGATCTGCGTCCAGAAAACGTGACAACCATCGCTACGCAATTGGGTGTGACTGAGGCTGAAGTGATTTCAATGAACCGCCGGATGTCTGGTGGGGATGCATCATTAAACGCCACGGTTGGGTCTGACGGTGAAGGCACCATGCAGTGGCAGGATTGGCTGGAAGATGATGATGCCGATCAAGCGGGTGACTATGAAGCGCGCGATGAATTGGAAACGCGCCGTGAAATGTTGGCCGAAGCCTTGGGCGTCTTGAATGAACGTGAAAAAGATATTCTGACACAACGCCGTTTGTCGGATGAAACTATCACGCTTGAGGACCTGTCTGGTCAATACAATGTCAGTCGTGAACGTATTCGCCAGATCGAGGTGCGCGCGTTCGAAAAACTGCAAACGCGGATGCGCGAACTGGCCGCCGAAAAAGGGTTGATGGCAGACGCCTGAACCTCGTCAAATTTTGGCCGCGATTACACAATAGAGCTTTGGGGAAACCCAAGGCTCTTTTGCCGTTGATATGCCGGAGAAAAACAATGCCTGATCCAGAAAACCTGCAAGCCCAACTGATGCAACTCATCATGCAGGCCGATTTCACGTCAATCGACGGATCAGTGACGATGATGGACGAAATCATGTCGCTGCTTGCTCAGATGGAAGAGGCAGGGGGTGCTGTATCGCCCGAAATTGAGGGCCTTCTTGAACTGATGATGCAAATGCAGGCGCTGGCTGTAAATACCGACGCCGCACTGATGGCAAAGGATTATGATGGGGCTGAGGCGCTTTTGGGTGACATTGAGGGCATTACAGGAGTCAGTTATGCGGATGATCCGCCACTGAGCGCGGAAGCTGATGCAGTTTTTGATGCGATTGAGGCCGGGGATATTGCTGGGTTAAAAACTGCTCTTGTCGGTTTTGATGTCAATGCAGGGCATGGCACCTTTGGGGCCACACCCTTGTATAGGGCAATGTCAGATTTCGAACCCTCAGCCGATATTATAGGGATGCTACGCGCACAGGGTGCTGATCCGGCACTTGGTCTGGTGGGGGACAGCACTGTTTTACACGGGGCCGCGTTTGGCAACTATGGTGATTGGGATCAGCGGGATGTGAATGATCTGGTGACCTCATGCTGCACAGCCTGTGAGGGCTTGCTGCAAATACGCACCCCAAAACTGGGCTGGACGCCGCTGCATTTTGCGCTGATGGAAAGTAATCGTGAGATCGCGATTGCCTGTCTTAAAAATGGGGCGGACCCGAACGAGCGGTTCGGCACCACCAATCCACCAACCTATGGCAGTGGCGATACGCCGTTGCATGCAATTTTTTACCAATCCGATCTGGTAGCGCTATTGCTGGACAATGGGGCGGATGCCAGCCTGCACAATACTGCCGGACAGACGGTGATCGAAGCCGCACAAGCAGCGCTTTCTGGTGAGATTGATGCTGATTTTGCTGCGGATGTGCAGGCAAGCTTAGACTTGATAAAAGCGCGCAACACACCAAATTAATGGACAGCTGCATTAGGGCAGCGATTCTGAATGACAATTCAATAGGTGTGGCATGGCAGGTGGTTGGGCAAAAGACGGTGCTGTATCGGAACAGATTGAGGCATCAATTTCGGATGAACTGGCACGGATGAAGGCGCGTAAAACGCCAGTGGGCGACAGCCTAACCCATTGTGCGGAATGCCAAGAACCTATCCCAGAGGCGCGCCGCGCGGCCCTGCCGGGGGTCAAACTGTGTATCGAATGTGTGCGGGAACGGGATGCAGCATATCAAATCCGCGGCGGCATTAACCGACGCGGATCCAAAGATAGTCAACTAAAATAATACCCCAGGTGCCAATACCTTAGCGTTTGGTACAGATACCGCTGAC
>CALKXT010000024.1 GCA_938003685.1 uncultured Sulfitobacter sp.
CGTTTGTTCATCACGCTGCTGGGCTCTGCCTTTATCAATTTGGCATGGCTTGGACTGCTCAGCGCACCTCAATGGGGCGCGCTGATTGTATGCCTCTTTTACGCCATCGCGGTTTTCCGTTGGGTTTAAGAGACGGCAAAAGGACTGTTCGGGGTGCAAGACCGGGCTGTCTATAATGTTCACAACTTGGGAGGAACACACATGAACTTGCGACTTAAAGGAACCACGGCGATAGGGCTTGCGATCAGCATGCTCGCCGCGCCCGCGTTCGCAGACATGGATGCCGCCAAGGCGTTCTTGGACAGTGAAATCGGCGATATGTCGGTGCTTTCACGTGCCGATCAAGAATCTGAGCTTCAGTTTTTTGTTGATGCCGCAGAGCCCTACAAAGGCATGTCAATCAATGTTGTGTCCGAGACAATCGGCACGCACACCTACGAATCCACCGTGTTGGCCCCAGCATTTGAGGCGATCACAGGGATCAAGGTCACGCATGATCTGATCGGTGAAGGTGACGTTGTTGAAAAGCTGCAAACACAGATGCAGTCAGGCGAAAACATCTATGACGCCTATATCAACGATTCCGATTTGATCGGTACGCATTGGCGCTATCAGCAAGCGCGTAACCTGACCGACTGGATGGCGGGAGAAGGCGCTGCGGTGACAAACCCGAACCTCGATCTTGAGGATTTCATCGGTCTGTCGTTCACCACTGGTCCAGATGGCAAGGTCTACCAGCTACCCGACCAGCAGTTCGCGAACTTGTATTGGTTCCGCTATGATTGGTTCAACGACGAACAGAACAAGGCGGACTTCAAAGAGAAGTTTGGCTATGATCTGGGCGTTCCAGTCAACTGGTCAGCTTACGAAGATATCGCTGAGTTCTTCACCGGTCGTGACCTGTCACGTCTGGGTGTCGAAGGCGAAGTGTTCGGTAATATGGACTACGGCAAGAAAGACCCGTCTTTGGGTTGGCGCTATACCGATGCGTGGTTGTCCATGGCTGGTGCCGGAGACGTTGGTGAACCAAATGGTCTGCCTGTTGATGAATGGGGCATCCGTGTGAACGAAAATTCACAGCCCGTCGGTTCTTGTGTGGCACGTGGTGGCGCTACCAATGGTCCTGCTGCTGTTTATGCTGTGACCAAGGCGATTGAGTGGTTGGAAAAGTACTCTCCACCAGCGGCCGCAGGTATGACATTCTCTGAAGCGGGCCCAATCCCGGCGCAGGGCAATGTTGCACAGCAGATGTTCTGGTACACCGCCTTTACAGCGGCGTCAGTAGAACCTGATCTGCCCGTGATGAACGAAGACGGTACGCCAAAGTGGCGCATGGCCCCTTCACCGCACGGTGCATATTGGACCGAGGGTACCAAAATTGGCTATCAAGATGCCGGTTCATGGACGCTGATGGAATCCACGCCAGTGGACCGTGCACAGGCCGCATGGCTTTATGCGCAGTTCGTGACATCCAAGACGGTAGACGTGAAGAAAAGCCATGTTGGTCTGACATTCATTCGTGAATCAACGATCCAGCACGAAAGCTTTACCGAGCGTGCACCAAAACTGGGTGGTCTGGTTGAATTCTATCGTTCACCAGCGCGTGTTCAGTGGTCGCCAACGGGTACAAACGTGCCTGATTATCCAAAGCTGGCGCAGCTGTGGTGGCAGAACATCGGCGATGCAATGTCCGGTGCAAAAACGCCACAAGAAGCACTTGATGCGCTTTGTGAAGATCAGGAAAAAGTTCTGATCCGTCTAGAGCGTGCAGGTGTCCAAGGTGACATCGGTCCAAAGATGAACGAAGAAATGGACCCAGAGCATTGGTTGTCTCAGCCCGGTTCGCCAAAAGCGAAACTGGCGAACGAAGACGAAGAGCCAGTGACAATCGCTTATGACGAGCTGATCAAATCTTGGCAGTAAGCTAAACAGCCGGGGCCATTCATTTGGCCCCGGCTTCTTTGCACAGTACGAAATTTACGGTATCGGTTGAACCCTGCCGAACAAAAACGCCGAACGAAAATAATGGGGCTCCGCATGACTTATATCCTCGCGATTGATCAAGGCACGACATCAACCCGAGCGATCCTGTTTGACGACAAGATGAGCGCCGTGGCGCAAGCCCAAGAAGAATTCACACAACATTTTCCGCAGTCCGGATGGGTCGAACATGATCCTAATGATCTGTGGAATACGACGGTATCTACGGTTCATGCAGCAATAAAAAACGCTGATATTTCGTCATCTCAAATTGCCGCCATCGGGATCACCAACCAGCGCGAAACCGTTGTGGTTTGGGATAAGGAAACAGGCGAACCCATCCATAACGCCATTGTTTGGCAGGATCGCCGCACCGCCGACCAGTGCCGGATCTTACGCGATGCAGGTCTCGAGGCGATGATCACCGAACGCACCGGGCTTTTGATTGATCCGTATTTCTCAAGCACAAAGCTGAAATGGATATTGGACAAGATTGACGGGTCTCGTGAACGCGCCAAGAATGGTGAGCTGCTGTTCGGCACTGTTGATAGTTACGTGATCTGGAAGCTGACGGGTGGTGCGGCACATGTTACCGATGCCACCAATGCCGCGCGCACCATGCTCTATGACATCCGCAAAGGACGTTGGAGCAGTTCGATTTGTGAACTCCTTGATATTCCGATGCAGATGCTGCCAGAGGTCAAAGATTGCGCGGCTGATTTTGGCGTCACGCAGGTCGAACTGTTTGGTTCTGAAATCCCGATCTATGGTGTGGCGGGCGACCAGCAGGCCGCGACTGTTGGGCAGGCATGTTTTGAGCCGGG
>CALKXT010000025.1 GCA_938003685.1 uncultured Sulfitobacter sp.
ACGTCTTCAAGCACAACATGCAAAAACTCACCTGTCATTTCAGTACGGTATGCCTCGCCGTAGGTCATTGATGTGACATTCCAGATGTCTTCGCGGGTGATGTCCTGACCCGGCAAGATCGACGGTCCCCAACGCACGCCGGGTGACAGCGCAATGTCAGCCTCACGTTCAGAAATCAGCGCGTCGCAGATCAGATCGTCCCATGTGCCGTTGAAATTACCACGGCGATACAGCGTTTGATCATCCGCGGTTTTGCCGATTACTTCGGTCAGCGCGTCCACGTAAGGCGCACGTTGTTCATCAATCACCTTTGTCACGGCAGCATCAGGCGTGATGACGTCTGAGAAGATCGGTATCAGCTTGTGACGGAACCCCATCATACGGCCATCACGTACATCCAGATCGACGCGACTGACGAATTTCCCGTTTGACCCTGAGGCCACGATGATCGTTTCACCCACCAGCACAGGTTCAGGCAGCGCGTCATGGGTGTGGCCAGACAGGATCACGTCAATGCCAGTGACTTTGCTTGCCATCTGTTTGTCCACATCAAAGCCATTGTGGCTAAGGCATACAACCAGTTCGGCACCATTCGCGCGGACCTCGTCCACCATTTCCTGCATCCGTTCATCGCGGATACCAAATGAATATTCTGGGAACATCCAGCCGGGATTGGCGATGGGCATATAGGGGAACGCCTGACCGATGACGGCGATCTTTACGCCGCCCCGTTCAAAGAACTTGTAGGGCGGGAATATTTCAGTTGGTTCGTCCCATTCCGCGTCAAAGATATTTTGTCCAAGCGCAGCAAAGGGCAATCCCTCAACAATTTCATTCACCCGATCTGAGCCAAGTGTGAATTCCCAGTGGAACGTCATCGCGTCAGGTTTCAGCGCGTTCATGACGTTGACCATGTCTTGGCCTTGGGTCTGATAACACGTGTAGCTGCCGTGCCATGTGTCGCCGCCATCCAACAGCAATGCGTCAGGGCGTTCAGCACGGATAGAATTCACCACTGTGGACACCCGATCAAGACCACCAACCTTGCCGTATCCCTGCGCGAGTGAAGCGAAATCATCGTGGGTCAACGCATAGGCAGAGGGGCTGCCATCCTCAACACCGTAGAGTTTTCTGAAATCTGCGCCCGTCACGTGCGGCACGGCACCTTTGTTGTCGCCCACACCGATGTTGACCGATGGTTCACGGAAATAAAGCGGCTTTAGTTGCGCGTGAATGTCCGTGACGTGGATCAATGAAACATTGCCGTATGTATCAAACTCAAGCAGTTTATCCTGTGTCAAAGATTGCTGCGCGGCGAGTTTGGCCCAATTCCCAAAACCTGATGTCCCATATAGGGCAGCAGCAGCCATAGAAGTTTGCAGAAAGTCACGGCGAGAAATCATACGAGGCTCCAGATCATGCGCACATATGCGCATTTATGCATTGGATTGATGAAAAAAACGGCCCCGCCTCAACATGAGGTGGGGCCGTTAGATAGATTAGTTACGGATCGACGGACCTTCGACGCTTAACCCGTTGCCGCGTGATGCAACATAAAGCTCAAGCGCGATAAACTCTTCGCTGCCCGGCTTGTAGGTTTCAGCCCGCGTATCACGAATACAGCCTTTGAAACGCGAGTGTGCGCCGTTCAGCTTGGTATTCTTAAGGCGATATACTGGGAAGCCGTTGATCTGACCTTGGCTCAGGTGATCCGCGCGGATCATGTTGCCATAGTTGTCTTCGTGGCAATTGGCACAAGACAGTTCAAGCTGACCTGTACGTGTGTAATACAGTTCTTTGCCCTTTTCCCACATGGATTGTGCAGGACCATCAATGGCGACATTCACAGGCAGACCGCGTGACACAGATGAAAGCGCGGCTTCCATGTTGATCGCGTCACCCTTGTCGTACTTCCACGCCTCAGCACCCATACGTTCGGTGCGACAGGCATTAACCTGCATTTGCAGCGTGCGCACTTCGCCAGCTTCTTCGTTCCACTTTGGATAGGTCGCTTTGACCCCTGCCATGCTGTCCATGTCATCGTGACATGACGAACATGATTTACCTTCGGACCCGTCCGCTGTCACCCAAGTGTCTTGTGCTTGTTCAACAAAGATCATGCCCGGGTTGTCAAAATCGTCGGCCTGCATGGCACGGGTTTCTGTCCCACGAAACAGCCAACCTGACATCACTTCGTCGAGCGCGTCAGAAACATGCGCAGGCGCAGCGGTGCGCGTGACCATTTCAGTCTCTTCGTTCAGAACCAGATTATCATCAACTGGTTCCGCAACAGCAAAAGTAGTGGTCAACAATGTCGCCAGAATGGCGCCTGTGAAATTCTTCATAATGTCCCTCCCAAGACTATTGGTTCAGCCAATCGCGATCATTTTAGATTCTTCGTAGACCGATCCATCATCGTCATACCATGTGAACTTGAATTCACCCGCCTCTGGGACAAGTGCTTGAAATTCGAAGTACGGGTTCGTCGAAATCGCAGGTTCCAGCGTGATATCAACAACGTTTTCACCGTTAAAATCACACGTAAAACGGTTGATGATCGAGCGCGGAATAATATTTCCGTCGTCATCTTTGCGCTGACCAGATTCCATCTTGTGACTGATCAATGTCTTGATGGTGATCGTATCACCAGCAGCCGCTTTTTTTGGAACTTTGACGCGGGGTTTTACACCAGATGCCATAATAATTCTCCCTAAACTCGTTTAGCCGCCGCAGCCGCCGATTGTTACTTTGACAGTGCTTGACGCCTGAACGAATGACCCGTCTTCAAGCTTTGCAATGGCGACAACGTCTTGTGTGCCCGCAAGGCGAATACGTGTCGACGCAGAGCGTGACGCGGCCAATTTGCCAAATTTGAATGTTGCGACGTTTGGCGTGGGATTGCCCATCGCCAGCACCAGAATCTCAGTTGCTGCTGTTGAGGACACTTCGATTGGAACAGTGTTCCCGTTCTCAGCAATCTCTGGGGCTGTCAGCTCAATGTCACCGGTTCCAACCTCAGCACCACCTGTAAAGGCTGCAATAACTTCGTCGCTTGTGGCTGCGCGGCCCTGCTTGGGCAGACCCGCGACAAAGAGCGCGCTTGCGCCCAAAACGATCGCATTTCGTCTTGTAAGTTCCATGAATGATACTCCTTCATTCCCCAGAGGGTTTGATTATTCTTTCAGCGTGGACAGATAGGCCACGACATCTTCGATCTGCTGGGCGCTCAATAGCGGGCCAAACGTGTCGTCCGCTGCTTCGCCTGTGTAGGCGTTACCGGGACGGATAAAGCCTTCGGTTTTGTAAAATGACGGCATCATGCTGTCTTCGAACATCATTTTGGCGTTGGCCACGATGCCCCGCAGTTCTGCTTCGCTCCAGCGATCCGCAGCACCGTCAAGCGCGGGGCCAATCTCACCTTGGAATGGGACATCTGCTAGGTCCGCGACTTCGTGACATGCCACGCAATTGCCCTGCTTTTTGTCACCAACAATCTGACGCCCATTGGCCGCATCACCCGATGTACCGGACAGGGACTGTTCAACAGAACCATCCGTATAGGCCACGGCAGTTGGCAGAACTTCCTCTGCGAATGCACCAGAGGCGATTAGCGAAACTGCGACAGCTCCAATCAAAGAAATTTTCATGCGTCCTCCCAAACGATTAGTTGGGTATACCGTAGCGCACCGCCACCCGTCGACGCAACAACGAATTCAACTACGTGAATTAAACAAGCTGCACGATGGGTCGCACCTTTGTGAGGGTACACAAAGAAACTGCCGCTGCGGCGCAAATAAAACAAACAACTTCAAGGGCTTTAAAAGGTTTTACCGTTCTGTAGGTACCGGATTAGATGCTTTTGACGGGCAGCCCTGAATGATGCTGATTAAAGCAAACATTGATGTAATTGGCTAACGCCATTACACATGCGCGCAAAGCAAGGCTGTAAAGGCCACTGCTAATCTCAAGTCTGAGGACGATATGGGCCTACCTACTTTCGATGTGAACATGTGCGCAGAAGACATGGACAAAATGGCAGCAAATGCCATGGAGGCCTCAAACTTCCTCAAAGCGATCAGCCATGAAGGTCGTTTGATGATTCTGTGTCACCTTGCCTCTGGCGAGAAATCTGTGACCGAACTCGAGGAATTGCTGTCCGCAAGACAGGCGGCCGTTTCCCAGCAATTGTCACGATTGCGTCTTGAGGGCCTTGTCACGCCGCGTCGTGACGGCAAGGCGATTTATTATAGCCTAACAGACGACCGCCCCAAACAAATCATCGAAGTCGTTTATGATCTATTTTGCCGCGAAAAATAGACCGCTGCCCCTGCAACGCAACGACCACACGTCAGGCACCGAACATGTTTGATATTCTATCAGAACCGATGTTGGTGGCGCTTGTTGGCCTGTTTGGTGGCATATTACTTGGGCTGGCTGCGCGTGTAGGGCGGTTTTGCACATTGGGCGCAATCGAAGATTTATATTACGGGGAAAACCCGCTGCGGCTTCAGATGTGGGGAATCGCCATTGGGGTTTCAGTGGTTGGCACCTTTGGCCTGTCGCTTCTTGGCCTTCTGGAACTGGATCAAACGCTCTATTTGGCTCGACAATGGAATCCCCTTGCCAGTATTTTTGGCGGGATATTGTTTGGCTATGGCATGGCGCTTGCTGGCAATTGTGGATACGGGGCCTTGGCCCGTGTTGGCGGTGGTGATTTACGATCTTTGATGATTGTTTTAACGATGGGCATCTCGGCATATGTTGCTTTGGGTGGTCCCCTTTCAGCACTGCGGATTTGGGTATTTGGTGGATCGAATCCCACAATCGAGGTGCCCTCGTTTGCACATTCTGCCGCACATATCTCTGGCGCAGGCGTTGAACTTTCCGGGATACTCATAGGAGTCATTATTGTGATGCTGACCCTTATCAGTCGCAATCTACGTCGCTCACCTAGCTATATTTTCTGGGGTGCCATAGCGGGCATTGCCATTGTGTCCGGTTGGGCAGGAACGCAGTGGGTTGCCAGCAATGGTTATGACGCGACACCTGTGATCAGCCACACGTTTTCCGCGCCTATCGGTGAAACCATTTTATACGCTATGACATCCTCTGGTAACACAATTAGCTTTGGCAGCGGGTCGGTGGTTGGTGTTCTTTTGGGGGCCTTTATCGGCTGCTTGATCAAGGGTCATTTTCGCTGGGAAGCATGTGATGATCCAAGAGAGTTGCGCCGCCAAATTTTGGGCGCGGCCCTTATGGGCTTTGGCGCAGTTATTGCGGTAGGGTGCAGCGTTGGGCAAGGTCTATCCGCGTTTTCCGTGCTGTCACACAGCGCCCCAGTGACCCTTTTGTGTATCATGATTGGTGCCGCCATTGGCTTGCGACAACTCATCTTGGGGTTCGCACCGTCCGTTTGATGCAGTGTCGCGAAACAGAATGAGTGTAAATAGACCAAGGATCCTTCTGTAAATTTAATGATAGACACGCAAAATCATGACATTAGAACGACACAGCGGGCGACACGTCAGATACTTAAAACAGTGGGTTTCTAATCAATATGACTGAGAATTCTAATCTGCCGCGTGTCGAAAAAATTTCCTTCGATGGACAAGTTGCATGGGTCAAACGCCCTGAGGCGACCCGGTCAAATTCGTTTGTGTTTTTTCACAAAATTGTGGAGCGGGTGTTGCCGAAAGTGCTACGTCATACAGGAGCCCTTGGCGGGATGGACGCCATCCGTGACGAGGCCAAGCGGCTGACGATATTCAAAGATGCTGGACTGCCTGTGCCAAGTATTTTGGCGCTTACAGATGATAGTTTGACCCTTTCCAGCGCGGGCGATCAACTCCGAGAAGTGCTGCGCCAAACATCGGATGCAACACAGCGATATCAGTTACTTCAACAAGCAATGAAAAGCCTAAGCACCGTTCATAACGCAAACCTATGCCATGGCCGTCCCTTTGTAAAAGACATGACGCTGAATGATGCGGGCGACATGTTCTGGATCGATTTAGAAGAAGACCCTTGCACCAGAATGTCGTTAAAAGACGCGCAGGCGCGCGATGTATGGCTGGTTTTGGTGTCCTTTACAGAGTTTTGTGAGGACCCACTGAAAGACCTGTCATCGCTGTTGGCCTTTTACACAAGCCAGAGCCGCGTAGAGATTGACAGCAATCTTCGTCAGCTTGGAAAAAGCCTACGCCCGCTGCGCTGGATAATCTCATCGCTACGCCTGCGCAATTTAAGCCGCGATGTGACCGGCGCATATTGGGCGATACGGGTGTTGGAAAAATACTAAAGAACAGGCGTTTGGCTGGAGTGGGACGGCCTTTCGGGCGCAAAGCGAAGTCGGTATTCTCAAACGGCCTTTGAATAAAGCTGCTTGAGGATGCAGTGGGGTGCTTGTTACATAGAGTGACAATGAAACAGGCGCGATCCTGTCAGACCAATACAGGTGCCAAGCCACATGTCAGAGCCAAAGCCACCAATAAAACTGAAACACAGGCTAGAATACGGCATCTTTATTTCCTTGGTCTACATCTTGCGCGCCTTGCCGTTTAGGTATCGCAGCGCCTTTATGGCGTCGATCATGGCGCATGTTATTGCACCATTGGCCGGATACACAAAGCGGGTCCGCCAGAATTTGGATCACGTTTGGCCCGACCTCCCCGCCCAAGAGCGGGACACATTGGTCAAAGAGATTATCAAGCACTTTGGCCGCACGATTTGCGAACTTTTCTCGCCCCATGACCTCAAGCGTATGGCGCAGGAAACTGAATTAAAAGGTCCCGGCCTTGCCGCCCTAAGGGCCGCCCAAAAAGAGCGCCGCCCCTCCATCGTGATCTCGGGCCATTTTGGCAATTATGACATCGTCCGTGCCGCCCTGATCGCGGATGGTTTTGATGTTGGTGCCTTATACCGTCACATGAACAATCCCCTGTTTCATGACTTTTACCTCGATACGATATCGACCATCGGCACCCCGCTGTTTGAACGCGGGCGACCGGGGCTTGGGCAGATGGTGCGCCACCTCAAAGACGGCGGCACCTTGGCTGCTTTGATTGATGTAAAAGCAAACAGCGGCGTTGCGTTGCCGTTCCTTGGGCAACCTGCCCTCACAGCCACCTCTATGGCTGAACTTGCCTTGCGCTATGACGCTGTATTGATCCCGTTCTATGGCACCAGAATGCCCGATTCAGAGCATTTCAACGCCTACTTGGATGATCCCATCCCCCTTACCGATCCAGAAACGATGACACGGGTCCTAAATCAATCTCTTGAGGCGCGGGTGCGCGAAACACCCGAGCAATGGTTTTGGATTCACAACCGTTGGAAAGGTGCGCCCGCGCAAAACGACTGAGCGCGCGCCTTTGGCTATCTCGATTTAAGCACAAATCTATGCCAATGCAGCTGCGCGAGATAACGGATGCGAAACGACAGTGAACGCCGGGCATGATGCAGTTTTTCACCAAAGCTTCGCGAGATCTTTGTACGTCGCGCGGCGGTGATGGTGCCGGTCTCCGTGCTTAGCACACTGAACGCAAGCGGTGGTGGTGTGACCAATGCAATACGCAGATCCCATTCCCAGAAATGTTTGTGATCTTCGTCAATGGGTCGAGAGATCGGCAATACGCACTCAACAAGACGTGCAGCCGTTTCACGCCGGATCACATATCCAAGCGTTGTATTGGGCACCTTGTAAGGCACGGCAATTTCGCGGCCCGGCGACAAGGGCCTGTTATTTAACACCTTTTGGCCAACCCGCGCCGAAAATACCTTGGTGATATCCCAGGTGCCTTGATCAGCGGCAAGTGCAGCAAGCACCGCAGCAAAGTCATCTGACGCCGTAAAATCATCCTCTAAAATGACCCCGCCTTCGGCATCACCTGCCGCAATCTGTTTCCAAAGTGCGATATGGCTTAGATAGCATCCGATCTCTGGACCGATCATTGGATGGCGCGCGCGCGTCAAATTGGCGATAGGGTCATAGACCTCTGCCACCTCATCCTCAGACAGTGCGCGCCCATTCACCGCTTCAAAGCGCGTAAAAGGGATGCCCAATTTGTCCAACTCGGCTGCCGCCTCACCCATGCGCTTTGTGTTGGCGGCCATGTTGATGACAAAAACTGGCCACGTCATTGCGCAGTATCCAGCCATTTACGCCAATCTGGCGTGTTTGCATCCAAGGCATCAACCAGTTCAGATTGCGGGAATGTACCCGCAAGGCTTAGATCGCGCGCGATGATTAGCCCTTCCTTTTTATCGACAACAGCGCGCAGCCGCCGCATCGGGCCGGGCATCAGTTCACGTTTGGTTTGGGCAAGACTCCACAAGGCACCTTCCTGCAAGCGTTCGCGCCGCCGTGCATAGCGCGAACCGGGGTTCGCAGCCAAATCGTAGTTGGCAAACCCACCACCCTGTTTGAGGTATTTCAGGTGCCAATAAAACCAGCCTGCGAATTCACGTTTGATGCCACCGCGCACAAACCGTTCAAACCGTGGATCATGGGTGAAATAAGTGCCTTTGTTCACATGGAAGTAGCCAATGTCACCTTTTCCAGACACAGGTGCAACGGCAGGCACATGCCAGCCACCATCCCTGCTTCGAATGAGATTAAGACCTGAAAAACAATGCATGATCCGCTTGTCTTCTGGGGCACCGCGTCGGATTTTCGCAACAACACCCTTTACCGCGTCAGGGATAGCGAGATGATCATCATCCAGCTTCACAACCCATTCATGTCGGGTCTGGCACAGGGCAAAGTTGGAATAGGTCACCAATGAATCTGGGGCATCACCGGGCGTTTTAGCATGGCCTTCACTGCCAGCTGGATGCGCTTTGGGCAGATAGTGAAACACCCTTAGCTTGGGTCCCAGCTCTTTTGACAAGCGCATGAGGATATCGGCGGTATCATCGGTGCAGCGGTTATACACAGCAACGATTTCATCATACATTTCAGCATGCGTCCTGATCGTCGCCTCTAAAAAATCGGCACCATTACGGATACGCATGAAGGCAGAAACCCCCGGTAGCCGCTGTTCAGGCACCAACATGTCCGGTGTAAAGTGAAACGTCTCAACGATTTCAACCAAAGTGGCGCCTCCTTACAGGTAGGGACAGTCGTATCGGTGGGTCAAGCGGTGGTCAACGGTTGGAATTTAACCTGCGAGCGCGCGCCCGTCCCTGCCACCAACCCTTGCTCCTATCATATGAAGAGACCTATAAAGACCCAACACTGCAGCTCTTAGGAAAGAATACTGATGGGGATTTCGATCAAAGCCTTGGTGCGGCAATATAAAGAGCCATGGACAAAGGTGTTTTACACGGCCTTTCGCCGCTGGCGGGCTGACAAAATGGAAGCCACCCGCATGGAATTTCCAAACCTTGATGCCAACGCCGTCGTATTCGACATGGGCGGGTTTGAGGGGAATTGGGCTGCGGACATCCATGATCGTTACGGTTCAAAGGTCAGCGTTTTTGAACCTCATCCTGTTTTTGCAAAAGAGATTGAACAGCGCTTTACCGGGAATGACGCAATCACGATTTATGATTTCGGTCTAGGCGGTTCAACCGCGTCTTTGACATTGTCAGATGATGGGGATGCCTCGTCCAGCTTTAAGACAGGTACAAAGAACGTCAGCGGGCGGATCGAAAAAGTGTCTCAGTTTTTTGCGGACACGGATGTTCCCCGGATCGACTTGATGAAGATCAACATTGAGGGCGGCGAATACGATCTGCTGCCAGCCCTTATTGATGCAGGCGTCATGTCTAGAATTGGTATCGTGCAAGTTCAGTTCCATCTGTTTTCGGCGGATGACATCCCCAGACGTGATGCCATTCGGACCAAACTGGCCGAAACCCATACTTG
>CALKXT010000026.1 GCA_938003685.1 uncultured Sulfitobacter sp.
TGGCACGATTGGAATTGCAAATCGCCCTGCCCGCTTTGTTTGCGCATATGCCGGGGATGAAATTGGTTGAGGCTTCAAGGTATGCGGATGCCTATCATTTTCATAAGTTGGATCGGTTGGAAATTAATCCATGATCGACCCAAGCCCGTTTGGTTTGAGTAAAGTGAAAAAATGGGGTGGAATTGCTTTAGTTGCCTGTTTCTTATTCTTTTGGACAACGGGGATGTTGACCAGCTTGACTGCAGCGGCGTGTCAGAAGGAAAAATATCAAGGTCAGAAAAAGCTACGGTTCTGCACTATCTCAATGATGAGCGGCATGTGGCTGGATATATCTACGTTGGAACGCTCCAAACGATCTGAAATCCGTCTAGAGCGTGGCATTGCATTCGCACAATTGCTGCGCGAACAGGATGCTTTGGATGTATTTAAGGACTCTCTTGATGACGTTAGAAACAAGGATACACACCAATTTATTCGCCTAATGAAGCGGATGCGTCACGAGCAAAACCCTCTGGCACAAAAAATGTGGCCGCTTGCATTAGAAAAGTCTAAATGGTCGGGAATTGCACCCAATATCACAACGATTTTAGAAGAGGTCCACTAGGCCCACTCACAACGGCAACATCACCGTCGACTTGATCTCTTCCATCGACAACAGCGCCGTGACGTTGTGTACCCGCACCTCGCCGATTAACGCCTGATAGAAAGCATCATAGGCGCGGGCGTTTTTCACGCGTACCTTGAGGATATAATCAATATCCCCGGCCAAACGGTGCGCTTCTTGGACTTCGGGGCGGTCCTTTAGGGCCTTCAAAAACTTCGCCTGCCAATCCGCCTCATGCTCTGATGTGCGGATCAACACAAAGAAACAGGCTTCAAATCCCAACGCCTCAGCGTCCAGCATTACGGTCTGCTGACCGATAATCCCTGCCTCTCGCATTTTACGGATGCGATTCCATACAGGTGTCTTGGAAGACCCCACATTTTTGGCAATATCGTCCAAGGACTGGCTGGCATCGCGTTGCAGCTCTGCCAAAATTTTCCGGTCTGTGTCGTCTATCCGAACGCTCATTCTGCGCTTCCTTCATTTTGAGGGCCGTTGTTCTGCACCTGCAAGCAGATAGAACAAATGTCCTTATGTGCGCAAGCATCTGGCGCAATATCGGGAATATTTCCTATATAGAGCGTAAGAAACTGTATTAACGGATGCTCATCATGGATCACTTTCCTATCTTCCTCTCGACCAAGGGTCAGCGCATCGTGTTGTCCGGTGGCGGTGACGCCGCCATGGCCAAGCTGCGATTGTTGATGAAGTCTGAGGCCAAGATCAGTGTCTTCGCAAATTCACCGACCTCCGAGATCGTTGAGTGGGCCGCCAAAGGCAAGCTAACCCTACACCTCCGCGCCCTGTCATCCGGTGATGTTCTGAATACCGCGCTATTTTACGCCGCTGATGAGGACGAGATTGAGGATGCCCGCACCGCCGCGATTGCCCGCGCCGAGGGCGCATTGGTGAATATCGTCGACAATCTGCAAGACAGCGCTTTTATCACGCCAGCAATTGTGGACCGTGATCCCGTGACAATCGCCATCGGCACCGAAGGCGCGGCACCTGTACTGGCCCGCGCCATCAAAGCCGACCTCGAAGAACGCCTGCCCAGCACGCTCGGCACGCTTGCCCGTATCGGCAAAGGCTTTCGCAAAATGGCAGATGCACTGCCCTTTGGTCGTGCGCGTCGTGATTTCTGGCGTGAGTATTACTTTAACGCAGGTCCAAAGGCGATCAGCGAAGGCGCCGAAGCGGTGTTGCCCGCCCTTGATGTCCTTTTGGATGATCATCTCAACAAAACCGCGCGTGCAGGCCACATCGCTTTTGTTGGTGGCGGCCCCGGTGATCCTGAACTGTTGACGTTGAAAGCGCGCCGCGCGCTCGATGAGGCAGACGTAGTGATCTATGACCGCCTGATCAGCGCCGAAATCCTTGAGTTGGCCCGCCGTGAAGCGGTGATGATCGACGTTGGCAAAGAAGGTTTTGGCCCCTCGACCTCACAAGAGACCATCAATGATTTACTGGTGGAGCATGGCTTGGCAGGCGCGCAGGTTGTGCGTTTGAAATCTGGTGACGCCACGGTGTTTGGTCGTCTGGACGAAGAAATTGACGCGGTTGATGCCCATAACATCGGCTGGCACATCGTACCTGGCATCACGTCTGCCTCTGCTGCTGTCGCCTCCATTGGTCAAAGCCTGACACGTCGCGGGCGCAACGCTTCGGTTCGTTTCCTCACAGGACACGACATGAAAGGTTTTGCCGATCACGATTGGGCCGCCCTAGCCCGTCCAAACGAGGTCGCTGCGATCTATATGGGCAAGAAATCAGCGCGCTTTGTTCAAGGACGTTTGATCATGCATGGCGCAGATCGTGCCACACCTGTGACCGTGATCGAAAACGCATCCCGCCCGGAACAGCGTATTGTGGAAACCACATTGGCGCATTTGCCCACCGATTTGGCGAATGCCGAGATGAGCGGCCCTGCCCTGACCTTTTATGGCCTCGCCCCTCGGGCTGCGATGGCTGCTGCAACGGAAACCAAAATTGAGGAGTTTGCATAATGGCCAAGCCTTTCACCCCCAAAGTCATCACCGCCAACGCCCTGTTGGAAGGTGACGTGATCTATCAAACCGCCACCGGATGGACGCGCGATTTGGCCGCGGCCGAAGTTCTGACCGATGAAGCTGACGCTGATCTGCGCATGATCGAGGCCAGCGCACAGATTGATAGCGTCGTTGGCGTCTATCTTGCTGATGTTGCAGTTGAAAACAACATCCCGCACCCCACGCATTTCCGCGAAGATTTCCGCGCCAAAGGCCCGTCAAACTACGCACACGGCAAACAGGAGACATTCTGATGTACCATTACACCGATTTTGACACCAATTTTCTGGCTTCCCGTAATGCGCAGTTTCGCGATCAAGTGGAGCGTCGTATTAATGGGTCACTGACTGAGGATGAGTTCAAGCCGCTGCGTTTGATGAATGGTCTCTACCTGCAACTGCATGCCTATATGCTGCGGGTTGCGATCCCTTATGGCACGCTAAACGGCGCGCAGATGACCAAGCTGGCGGATATCGCTGACAAATGGGACAAGGGCTATGGTCATTTCACCACGCGCCAGAACATCCAATACAACTGGCCAGAGTTGCGCGATGTGCCGGATATGCTTGATGCCTTGGCCGAAGTGAACCTGCACGCAATTCAGACATCCGGGAACACCATCCGCAACGTGACTGCTGATCATTTTGCTGGTGCTGCGGCGGATGAAGTTGCTGATCCGCGTCCAGTGGCCGAGTTGATCCGCCAATGGTCCACTGATCACCCGGAATTCCAATTCCTGCCGCGTAAATTCAAAGTTGCGGTAACGGGTTCTGTGAACGATCGCGCGGTGATCAAAGCCCACGATATTGGCTTGCAGATTGTCGAACAGGACGGCGAAATCGGCTATAAAGTCATCGTTGGTGGCGGTCTTGGCCGCACCCCGATGATCGGAAAAGTACTTAAGGAATTTCTGCCCCAAGCGGACCTGTTGCCCTATCTTGAAGCCATCGTCAGCGTCTATAACCTGTTGGGACGGCGCGATAATAAGTACAAAGCACGGATTAAGATCACAGTGCATGAAAACGGCATCGACGATATTCGTGCGCGGGTTGAAGAACGCTATGCACTAATCCGTCCACAGTTTACGGGCGTGGATCAACAGATGTTGGCACGTATTGAAGCGGACTTTGCACAACCTGAATTCAAGTCAGCCAGCGAAGAGCCGTTCCAAAATGCTTATCAGCATGATCCCTTGTTCCGCTCTTGGTCCGACACCAATCTGACCGAACACCGCGAAGCCGGGTATTCAATCGTGTCGATCAGCCTCAAGGCGCACGGTAAAACGCCGGGTGATGCGTCATCCAGCCAGATGCGTATCATGGCCGAGATTGCCAAACGCTATGGACATGATGAATTGCGCATCAGCCACGAACAGAACGTGATCCTGCCGCATGTACATCGCGGTGATCTGCCTTCTGTGTTCTCGGCCTTGCGCGCAGCAGGTTTGGGCACCGCCAACATCGGGCTGATCAGCGACATCATCGCCTGCCCCGGCATGGATTACTGCGCGCTGGCAACCGCGCGTTCAATCCCGATTGCCCAAGAAATCGCAACCCGCTTTGATGAGTTAAAGCTTGAGCATGACGTTGGCCCGCTGAAAATCAAAATCTCAGGCTGCATCAATGCTTGTGGGCACCACCATGTCGGACACATCGGCATCCTTGGTCTTGATCGTGCGGGCGTGGAAAACTACCAAATCACGCTGGGCGGTGACGGCACCCAGGACGCGACCATTGGTGAACGTGCAGGTCCGGGATTTTCTGCGGATGCGATTATCCCAGCGGTTGAACGCTTGGTCATGGCCTATCTTGATCTGCGCTCAGAGCCATCCGAGACCTTCCTTGCGACTTACAAGCGCCTTGGCCTCGCGCCGTTCAAAGCGGCCTTGTACCCAGAATCCCAAGATCAGAAAGCTCAGGCAAATGCCGCTTGATCAGCTTGAGCTTGAGCCAGACGCGGTGTTGGAAAAGGTCACGGCCCTAAACGCAGACCTGCGCCATCATAGTGCAACGGACGTGCTGCGCGTGGCGGTAAAAGCCGTGCCAAACCTCGCGTTGGTCTCAAGCTTTGGCGCAGAATCGGTGGCTTTGTTGCACCTTGCCTCGATGGTGAAACGCGATATTCCGGTGTTGTTTATCGATACTGAAATGTTGTTTGCCGAAACGCTGGTTTATCAACACGAGTTGACAGAGCGGCTGGGCTTGCGCAACGTCACGATCCTGCGGGCGGCGGATATTGCGCGGCACGACCCTGACGGCACGTTGCATCAAAGCGATCCTGACGCTTGTTGTGATGCACGCAAGACTGCGCCTCTTAACGCGGCACTTGATGGTTTTGACGCTTGGATCACCGGGCGCAAGCGATTTCAATCTGGTACGCGTGCGGCCCTAGACTTCTTTGAGGTTGAGGCCGGCAGCAGTGAAATCGCACCCCGGATCAAGGTTAATCCATTGGCGTTTTGGACGCCTTCAGACGTAAACGACTACATCACCGAAAACCGCCTGCCACGCCATCCATTGGTGGCTAAGGGCTATCCATCCATCGGTTGCACACCCTGTACCTCGCCTGTCAACATAGGTGAAGATGCACGCGCAGGCCGTTGGAGA
>CALKXT010000027.1 GCA_938003685.1 uncultured Sulfitobacter sp.
GCGCCATATGTGGTGGTTGCTTTCCATTCGCTAAGGTCCGCATCGAAAGTCACGAACTTGCCAGACAAGTTTGCGTCTTTCGCCATCTTGCGCGCGCGCTCGTTTTGAATGGGGGACAGTTCGAGCAGGTGAAATTCATAATCGGTGATGCCCAGATCTTCGAGCTTTTGTGCGACCTGTACTTCAACCATACCGTCGCCACTGCCGATTGACATGGCGCGGGTGTTGCCCGATCTTTCGAACCCTGTTTTGAAGGCTTGCGCATAGAGATCGATGTGGTTTTTCGTCTTTGTCGCTTCGCGGAAACGGGCACCGTGATGTGCCGCTTTCCAGTAGGTGTTGATGTCACTGAGCGAAGCATGCATGTTTTCAACAGTCGCATATTGCGCAATCTGCGCGTCAATGCGGCTTTGCATATCGGGTTCTTCAGAGGACATATTCAATCACCTTGTAACATTTTGTTTCGCAATTCGCGCATGTGGCTTTTCTATGCTGCACGCCTTAATTTCACGTAGCGTAAACCCACGCGCAAAAGCAACCCGTCATGAGATGCCGTATATCGCGATATGAGGGGCTTAGGTTACTCTGCCGCTTTTGGTGGCAATTCAATGATGGTGTTATCAATCGCAGTTGGGGTGGTGCGCACGACGCTTTCCAGTCCCAATTCGGGCATGATTTCGCGCATTTCAGCGCGCAGGCGGTCCAATTGCGCCGCCGCAACGCTTTCTTCCAACTCAACTTCATGCAGCCAATGTTTGAGGTCGGTTGAGATACCTTTCGCCTGATCCAACCGTTCGTTGAACAATTCGACTTCTTGTTGACGTTGTTGCAGGAAATCGCGGGCCCGTTTGATTTTATCGTCGGAATAGACGGTCGCCAGTTCCCGTGAGATATGGCTCATCTGAGCTGCAACTTCGAGCAAGGATGGCTCAAGCGTGCTGAGATCGGGATGATCGCGCAAATAGGCCAGACGTTCGCGTACTGCGTCAAATTCTGAACTAAGCTTAAAGGTCGCTGCCCGGTCCGCGGCATGTACGGCGGCATAAGCCTGTGCCACATCATTCATCCCAATCGAAAACCGGCGGTGTGAATTTTCAAGCTGCATGATGCGACTGTTCGAAGGCAGAAAGAAACATATCGATACCGCCAGAACCGTCAGGCCGATTTGGACATACATGCCTGCGTTTTCGACTGGCGCGCCTTGGTATTGCAACGACAGACTGATCCATGACCATTGGCCCAAGGCGGCCATGATGGTAGCCCCCAAAAGGACAACAGCGCCCAGAACAAACACAAGCAACGCCAGACGTTGCATTAAAAATTGGATCAAATATCCAACGGCACGCAGCTGTTTCACAGCGAAATTCCCCCCACGGAAAGATCTGTATCGGCAAGTTTATGCCGAAAGTCTGAGATTGCTACGTAAAAAACGGTTTTGGGCCCGCGAAATAGGAAATTAGCGGAAAAAGTCATGGATTTGGCGCTGATTGTTTCCCGAATCGGATCAATGAGAGATGATTTTAGCAGATTGTTCAGTGCGCCAACTGATGAAAAGTGATGTCAGAATGCAGGCTGTGAACAGATAGAGACCCCAAGCGACCTCAATGCGACCCACGCCGATGCCTTTGGTCAGCGTGATATAGAGCGCGATCAAGAAGATGTCGGCCATCGCCAGCTTGCCTAACACGTGAAGCGTGGGCAAAGTGCTGCGGCTGAGCAGGTGAAAATGCACCAACGCCAGCCCTATGGTTTTTAGGTAGGGCGCAAAAAGTGCAAAAAGCGTGACCACCAATGCGAGGAATATGTCAGAGGCCCAAAGCGATTGCAGACCTGTCAGCACTGATATCTCGCTGAGGGAAAACAGCGGCAGTAGCCCCGCTCGCATCAGTGGTGCGAACCATGCAATAGGGTAGGCCACCAACAGCGCGAGGTTCAGGTATTTAATGGTCACTTAGTCGGCTCCGACAGGCAGGGGATTGATTTCTTGATGTCACGTTTCAGCAGACGTTCCGCCAATGACAATGCCTCGGCACCGCGTTCTTTCCATTGTTCAGAGACTTTTGCAGCCCCCGCATCACACAAGCGATCGCGCAACGTGCGGCGTTCGGTTTGTGCGGTCATAATGGAAATCGTCCCGAATATTACGGCAAATGCAACAGCGTATGACAGGACAATGAGGCCAGTACGGTCGGGTGGTGTGTTCTTGCTTTGTGAATTTGGTGTGCCGGGTGTGTCCTCTATCCGCTGTACCGCGACAGATGCGGCAAGGCTGAAAATCAATGTAATCAAAGACGCCAACATCACCCATTTGTTAAAGACAACAGACAGGATTATCGGGTTCAACTGACCTGATATGCCCAATACAAACGCCAGCAGCAGATGCAGCGCCGACGCCGCGCTGAGAATATGAAACACCCGCGCAGCCCCTTTGGCATGATGCGCAAGATAGGTGGACGAAAACACCAATGCCAGAAGGTGAATAAGAAGCTCAACAAAAGCGGCCGCAATCGCGACAAAGACCTCACCAAGGGCGCTCACGTCAGGTAGACCCGATCATAGCGTGCGCCAAGGGATGTTAGAATTTCATAGCCAATGGTGCCTGCAAAATCTGCCACGGTGTCAACGGATTGGTGTGTGCCAATCAGTTGCAGGTGTTCGGGGGTGTCATGCAATGCGCTGATATCTACGGTGATCAAATCCATGGAAACACGGCCAATGATGGGCACGCTGACCCCATTGTGCGACAGCATGGCGTTGGGGCCCATCGCGCGGATCAACCCATCGGCATAGCCAGCGGCAATTGTCGCGACTCGCGTGTCCCATTCTGCGGTATAGGCATTGCCATAGCCGACAGTTTCGCCCGAGATCACATCACGCACTTGAATAACCGGGATATCCAAGCTGACCACGGGGGTCGCATCCATAAAAGGCAGACCACCATAAAGGCCGACACCGGGGCGCGTAAGGTCAAAGTGATAATCAGACCCAAGCAAGACACCGCCTGTCGCGGCCAAAGATCGCGGTACATCAATGCCTGCTGTCATTTCTGCAAAGTTGGCCAGTTGTGCGGCGTTCATGGGGTGATCTGGTTCATCGGCACAGGCCAGATGTGACATGATAAGTGTGGGTTGCTGTGCAAGGGCGATGTCGCGCAAGGCCGACCACTCCGCAGGCTCCATCCCTAGACGGTTCATCCCACTGTCGAGTTGCAGGCCAAAAGGATGACCGGGCAGGGCTTCGACATGCATCAAGAGTTGATCCACCGAATTGATCATCGGTGTCAGATTGGCACTGCGGATAAGATCGGCGTCGCCCGCCATATGGCCGGAAAACACGCTGATTGCGGGGCCGGGGCCAAGCGCGCGGCGCAGGGCAACGCCTTCTTCGGCCATGGCGACAAAGAACTGGCGTGCGCCCGCTTTGGCCAAGGCAGGACCAGCTTTGGCAACACCCAGCCCATATGCGTCGGCTTTTACCACCGCAGCCGTTTCAACGTCGCTGAGTTTATCCAAGGCGTGCCAGTTGGTGGCGAGGGCGGTCAGATCAATGGTCAATGTGGCTGTTGTCATGACAGTGGTTTTGACAGGATGCGCGGCGAGGTCAAGACGCCAGCGACACCATTGCTGGCTTTCACCAAACGTGACGTTATGCGCGACACATGGCACCGATGTCCGTTAAGGAAGGGTATGACACGGTTAAAGATCATGTTTTCGCACGCAGGTGTCGCGTTGATGGGCGGGGTATGTGTGCTGGCGTTTATCGCGATGGCACTGGCTGCACCCCTATGGGCTTGGGCGTTGGTTCCATTTGGCATTGGGGCGCAGATGTTGAACGAATACAATCTGCATCGCTATATCTTTCACCTGCCTCCACCGCGCCAGCAATGGATGTTTAACCTGCTATATCGCGCACATTATGGGCATCATGATTTCCCGACCAATCATGGGCTTTTCTTTGTGCCGATGTGGGTCGCATTGCCGATGTTGGTGGGGAATTTTTGTATCGTCTGGGGGCTGATGGCGTTACTTGGGCTGGGCGCTGCCTTTTGGATTGCCGTGGCGATCGTACCTGCGGGTGGTGTACTGACCTTTATGGGATATGAATGGTTCCATATGACAGCGCATCTGGCCGTGCCCAAAAACCGGATCGAGCGCCACGTGAGCACGCTTCACAATCAGCACCATTTCCGTGATTTCAGCAAATGGTTCCATGTCAGTCCGGGTGGTCAGGTGATTGACCGGATGATGGGAACCGATATTGATCGTGAAGCGTTGAAATCACAGCAACGGATGGAATTTATCCGCACTTTGGGAATGGCACCGGATGATGCGCGATTGGTCGCGGCGCGGGCAAAGTTTGCAGAAAAATACGGATTAACAAAGGCCGAGGTTGCGCGGGCCGCTATGGGCTAGCAGACAGGATCAGCCGTACAGTGCGCGCGTTGAATGGTGATCAAGCCTTTGATCCGATCTGTATCGCCGTGCCAATCAGTATTGTCACAGATGAACGCCGTATGTTGATCCAGATGACCCGCCATCACAGGCACCCAGTCATCACTTATTTCAGCGACCTGTTCAGCCGTGTACAGCAGATATTCCACGTAAAACCGATAGGCTGTCAGCCGCTCTGGTTGTTCCTTGAGCGCGCAGTAGTCAGGTTCTGCAAACTGCGGTTTCTGGACGGACAGCGCCACAAATTCGCGGTAGATATCGCGCGCGGATTGTTCGGCCTGTAAATTGGCGGTTGCGCGAATTTGCCATGGGATCGCAATCAATGCAGCAAGGGCCACGCAGGCGGTGATTAATGCCGCCAAAGCCTCAAGTGGGGCGGCATGTCGGGCCAGCCACTTCATGCTGGAATCTGTTGGGTTGCACAATGGATGCCGCCGCCGACCTCACCCAATGCATCAACATTGAGGGTCACTACCTCGCGGCCCGGATAATGACGGTGCAGGGCATCTATGGCAATTTGATCTGTGGTTCTGTCACCAAACTGTGGGGCGATGATGGCACCATTACAGACGTAATAATTGGCATAGGAGGCAACAAAATCGATGCTGTTGATGCGGCGTTTATTTGGTTCTGGGATCACCTCAATGTCCAAACCCGCTGCCTCAAGCGCGTCATGTGTATCAAGGGCGGCCATGTGAAACGGGTCTTGATCGTCTGGCGTATCAGGCAAGTTGATCAACACGCGCCCGGGTCCTGTGAACCGCGCCAGACTGTCGATGTGATAATCGGTAATGTCTTCACCTTGAACACCCGGTGACCAGATCATCCGATCCGCGCCGTAGGCCTGTAGCAATTTGCGCTCAACCTGATTGCGGGTCATGCCGGGATTGCGCTCAGCCTCTATCCATGAACTTTCATGGGCTATCAGCAATCCATGACCGTCATGCTCAACGCCGCCAGCCTCACCGTACAGGCCAGAGGGGATTATTTGCAGGCCTAGCCGTTCAGCAACACGCATCGCCACCTTTGCATCATGAGAGTGTACCTGTTTTTTGCCCCAACCATCGAACTGAATGTGGCTGATCACCAGTTCATCATCCTGCCACGCAAACAAAGGCCCGGCATCACGCGCCCACAGGTCTTCGGTGGGGATGTCCCATAGCTCAACCTTGGCACTCAGCAGCTTGCGGGCTTTGGCATGGTCCGATTTTGCCGCCAGCATAATCACCGGCTCAAATTCAGCTATGGCGTTGGCAATATTGGCAATTGTGTCTTGAAGAATGTCCAAAAACACCATGTCTGGATGCACTTGACGGTTTACCGGCCACATCAGGAAGGTGCCGGCATGGCGGTGTTCTTCGGCTGGGACGTGCAGATTAGCTTCGTCCGCCATAAGTGGACCTTTCGCGAAGAACCCAAATGCGGCTGCATTTGCCAATACGCTGCGCCGACGCATTAATATTCCTCTTCGCGTGGATCCTGCTGCCAAACTTTGGCAAGGTTGCCAAAGCGGGTGAATTGACCTTCAAAGCTAAGATCAACAGTGCCAATCGGGCCGTGACGCTGTTTGCCGATCACCACTTCGGCGCGGCCATGCAAGCGCTCCATCTCTTCTTGCCAGCGGGCCATTGCCTCTAGATCGTGATCACCGGGTTTTTCGCGTTCTTTGTAATATTCTTCGCGAAACACGAACATCACGACGTCCGCATCTTGTTCAATCGACCCAGATTCACGCAAATCGCTAAGCTGTGGACGTTTATCTTCGCGGTTCTCAACCTGACGCGACAGCTGGGACAGGGCAATCACTGGAATATCAAGTTCTTTTGCAATCGCTTTGAGGCCCATGGTGATCTCGGAAATTTCGTTCACGCGATTTTCGCCTTTGCCAGTACCACGCACCAGTTGCAGATAGTCAATGATCAAGACATCCAACCCATGGGTTCGTTTCAGGCGACGTGCACGCGCCGCCAATTGGCTAATCGGCAGAGCGGGTGTGTCGTCGATAAACAACGGGCACGCTTCGAGCGCCTTGGCGGCGTCCACAAAGCGGCGGAATTCAGTTTCGGTCATGTCACCAGAACGAATTTGCTGGCTGGGGATTTCCGCAGCTTCTGACAGGATACGCGCAGCCAATTGTTCGGCGCTCATTTCCAAGCTGTAAAATCCGACGACGCCACCATCAATTGCGCCTTCGGTGCCGTCATGTTTTATCCCGCGTTTATACGCTTTGGCGACGTTATACGCGATGTTGGTGGCCAGCGATGTCTTGCCCATTGAAGGGCGCCCGGCGAGGATCAAAAGGTCAGAACGGTGTAAGCCGCCCAGCTTTTTGTCCATATCGATCAGGCCCGTGGACACACCAGACAACCCGCCATCACGTTGATAGGCCGTATTGGCAACATTAACAGCGTCGGTTACCGCCTTGAGAAAGCTTTGAAATCCGCTTTCCGACTGGCCTTGTTCGGCCAGTTTGTAGAGCTCTTGTTCTGCTTCAACGATCTGCTCGCGCGGTTCTGAGGCAACATCAACCTGCGCGGCTTTGGCTGAAATATCGCGGCCCAGTTGGATTAGATCACGGCGCACAGCCAGATCATAAATCATTTGCGCATAGTCACGCACGGCAAAGGCGCTGATCGCGGCCCCCGCCAAACGGGCCAGATAAGCGGGGCCGCCCAATTCCTTTAAACCTTCGTCGTCTTCCATAAACGCCTTAAGCGTTACAGGTGAGGCGAGGTTGTTTTTCGCGATACGTGCCGCGGCAATCTCGTAGATGCGGGCATGTACTGGGTCGTAAAAATGCTTTTGACCGATGATCGACGCGACGCGGTCATAGATGTCATTATTTGTCAGGATCGCGCCCAACAATTGCTGTTCAGCTTCAATAGAGTGCGGCATGGTTTCAGGGGCCTGCACGGCGATTTGGTTCGCATTTAGCGATGTAATCTCGTTCATGGTCTCACCCTTTTTGCCCCGTCTGTGTCATAACCAGTGGAGCGTTACAGCGCAAATTGTATGTTTCTGTGGATAAACCGTAAAATGCATCAAGCGCACCGCATCTTGCCCTATTCAAGGCGCATCGGTCAACATAGAGTGGTTTTCAAGGTTATCCCTTGCGGGCATCTTGCCATTCTTTTGGGGCGTTCAAGAATTTTTCCACTTCAACGAGTGTGGCCTCATCAAAGGATCCTTGCGCCTTGGCTTCGGCCAGAACATCCCACCATGTACAGAGGTGATGCAGGGTCACGCCATGGTCCCCCAGCGTCTTTTCTGTCTGTGGAAAAATGTCATAATAGAAAATGACTGCAGTATGTGCGCATGTGGCACCGGTTTCGCGGATTGCATCAACAAAGCTGATTTTTGAACCACCATCGGTTGTCAAATCCTCAACCAACAAAACCCGCTGGCCCGGTGTCATGTCGCCTTCGATGCGGGCATTTCGCCCATAGCCTTTTGGCTTTTTACGCACATAGGTCATGGGCAGCGCCATGCGTTCAGCGACCAGTGCGGCAAAGGGGATACCTGCGGTTTCGCCACCAGCGATATTATCAAAGGCTTCAAATCCGGCGTTGCGCATCACTGTAACGGTTAGAAAATCCATCAGTGTTGTGCGGATGCGCGGGTGGCTGATCAGTTTGCGACAATCAATGTACGTTGGGCTTGGCAGGCCGGATGCCAAAGTGAACGGTTCAGCCGCGTTGAAGTGCACGGCCTTGATTTCCAACAGCATCCGGGCGGTGAGGCGGGCCATTTCTTGTGGCGAGGGATAGCTGGTGGGGATCATGGTTTGCGTCCTTTGGTGGCGATGTTTTCGTGTATTTAGAAGAACAATGAAACTTAGGCGGTCCAGTTTAGCGGTATTATGGGATCAAATACCGTAACAGGGCCGTCAGGGGTGTCGATGTGGCTTGGGAATTCGGGTGCTTCACGAACCAGGGTTAGCGTGTCTTCGTTGGCTGGCAGGCCATAATAACGTGGACCGTTAAGTGAGGCGAAAGCCTCTAGCTGATCCAATGCGCCGTCCTGTTCAAAAACTTCGGCCAAGATTGACATCGTGTTGGGTGCGGTAAAGCACCCGGCACAGCCACAAGGCAGGAGTTTATTCGCATCGGTATGTGGTGCGGAATCGGTGCCAAGGAAGAAGCGCGCATCGCCGGATGTGGCCGCTGCGCGCAGGGCAAGGCGATGTTCTTCGCGTTTGGCGACGGGCAGGCAATAATAGTGGGGTTTGATGCCACCAACCAAAATATGGTTGCGGTTGATCACCAGATGATGCGTGGTGATGGTCGCGGCAAGGTTTGTATCAGCACTGCGTACATAATCAACGGCATTGGCGGTGGTGATATGTTCCATGACGACCTTGAGGTCAGGATGTCCGCGCCGGATCGGGTCAAGCACGCGGTCAATGAACACGGCTTCGCGGTCAAATATGTCGACGTCAGCGTCCGTAACCTCGCCATGGGTACATAATGGCAGGCCAATTTCGGCCATTTTTTCCAAAACAGGTGCGACTTTGTCAAAGTCTGCAACACCGCTTGCCGAATTGGTTGTTGCGCCGGCCGGATACAATTTAACCGCATGGACAAGACCCTCAGCATGGGCCGCAGCCACATCTTTGGGGTCCGTGTTTTCGGTCAAGTATAGCGTCATCAGGGGCGTGAACTCTGCGCCTTTGGGTAGGGCTGCAACGATGCGATCGCGGTACGCGCGCGCGTCATCACCTGTAACCACGGGTGGGACCAGATTGGGCATAATGATCGCGCGGGCAAAATGTGCGGTTGTATGTGGCAGCACGGCGCGCAGCATATCGCCATCGCGTAGGTGCAGGTGCCAGTCATCGGGGCGGCGGATTGTTAGGGTTTGTGTCATGCGCGCCGGGTAGCACAGCGGCGCGCGCGCTTCTAGTCTTGATCTGCGTTCGCTTGTTCACCAGTGCCTTGCAATTGGCTTAGCTTCGCTGCGAAACGTCGTGCGCGCATGCGTCCGGTGACGTTCTTGCACAGTGCGATGGCGAGGTTTTCGCGACCGTCTGCTTCAAGGCCAGCCAGCAGGTTACGCAGATATGGGCGATAGGTGCGGCGGGCGCGAAATATCTCGGCAAATACCTTATCAGTGAGTTTTCCCTTTGCAGCGGCAACGAGCAAGGGGGCAAGTTGACCCATCTCAAGCAGGTCAGTTTGCAAGGCATCGCCCATAAACCGCATGCGCAACTTCTTTACATTAGAGCGGGTAAATAAGGCGGCGTGCATCGCGTCTAATTGTTCGCGCGGGTCATATAAAACAAAGGCCTCATCGGCAGCGTCCAACATATCGGGGGCATAGCCGTAGCGGGATGTGAAATCACCGCGCCGTAAATCGGTAAAGCGGTCATCCCATTCGGTGATACGTGCATCAAGAGTGGCTTGAGGTTGGATCACCACGACATTCGCAGCAGGTGATGCCACAGAATACGCCGCAGCCGCATAGCCACACGGACCTGCACCATAGAAAATGACCTTGTCGAATTCGTCAAAGAAACCATCATCAATCAGACGGTCAAAATACCCATAGACCGCTTTGTCGCGAAACCACGTGTCGCCGTCACTCGCAATACACAGATGTGACCAACCGTGATCGCGCAGCATTTCCCAGCCAAAAGGCTGTGCCAAATCGGATAGGGCGTGCATGCCTTGGATGGTCTCAAATGTGACAAGTAATGTTGTACCTTCTTCGATAAAGGCGGCAAAATGGCGTTTTCCTAACCGTTGGAAGTAACCATCTTCTTCGGCAATCGTTGACACAGCCTGAAGCCATTCCTGCTTGGGCAGGTCCACCAGCGATGTGCTTAGTGTGGGCGTCTGATCTGTCATTGCCGCGTCCTCAACTGTCGATTTTGACGCATTTCACGCGCCGTTTCGATAGGAATTAATCCAGCAATGCGGCAAAAATGGGGAAAATACGTGAGAAATTGATGCGGTTAGGATTTTGCGTTTCGCGCAAGATTGGCGTGGTGCATCAGGAAACGCGCGGCTTTTTGATCCAGCGGTTGCGTGGGGGGGGTCATCATCAGGCGGCCAAACAGGGCGCGAAACGGCTCTTGTTGGAGCAGCGCATCAAATCGTGCCTTGCGCCATGCGACGGCTGCGTCGTGCAGTGTCGTAAGGTGTTTGTCTGCTTTTAGTTCTGCAAGGGCTGCGGCGCGTGCAGGTGCGATGGATTGGATGCTGGTGTCTTCATCGGTATTAAAATTACGTTCCACCCAATAATCGATGCCGAGCATGTGGTCAGAGTGAACCGCGCGCCCTCGGTCAGCCTTGAGGACATAGGATTCCAACGCTCCCAAGGGGTAATGGTTGAGTTGCACCAACCCATAGTTATCACGGCCAAAATTGGAAAAGATACGTTTGGTTTTGAACAGGTCGGGCAGGGCGCGGCCATGTCCGTCAAACCATTTTGCTTGCTCAACGCGAGATTTATCAGGGTCGCGGGGCCGATGCACGCCGGGTTTCTTATAAGTGCCGTCATTGCGATAGAGTGTTTTGAACATCGACGCGCGCCAAGGCCAATGCAGGATTGTGGGGGCGCAGCGGGTAAAGGTGTCGGTCACAGGCGTGTCTTGGTATCGCAATTGACCGGACGCGCCGAACAGCCGCCATGTGAGGGTGATTGCGGTGGCATCGGGAAGGGCGTTGTGCAGAGCAGTGAGGGTATGATCTCCGGTATGGATGTTAACAAATTCGTCGACATCCAGCGGCAAAATCCAATCCGCCTGTTTGACTTGCTTCATCTTTGCGGCGGCTTTTAGCGCGGTGAATTGAATGCCGCCTTTGTCAAAGGGACCTTCGTTTCGGACATGGGTAATCAGCCCCATTTCATCCAATCGGTCCAGCATCACATCCGTGCCATCATCGCAATCGTTTGAAAACACGACAAATTCATCAAAGCCCACCGCGCGGTGGTGGGCCAGCCATTCCAACAAGAATGCGCCCTCGTTGCGGACACACAGGAGGGCGAGATGAGTCAACGGGTCACCAATCCGTGCGGAAACACACAACCTTGTTGGTCGAACCGCGGTGATAGTAGGCGAGCCCTGCGTCCATGAACGCCTTGAACACTTTGTTCACGCCTTCCGGGCCAATCCATTGCGGATGCAATTCGATGATCGCGGCACGCAGACCTGTTAGATCAAGTGAGGGGATCAGGTCAACTTCGGCACCTTCAATGTCACAGATCAACACATTGGCACCAAGTTCTTTGAAGGTGGTTTTGGCGTTCAGCACATCCACTTTTGTGGCGGGCGGGTCAATTTCACCCTCAAGTACGGCCATGGAAGACCCCAACAGATTGTCACGCACATAGAAATCAACACTGCCTTTGCGTGGGCCAAGGATCGCGTTGGTGACATGGGCATTGGTCAGCCCGTTGGCCGCATGAACCTGTTGAATATAAGGGATCAAATGGGGATTTGCCTCGAACGAATGAACTGATTTGATCTTGCGTTTTGAGGCGACCAGAGTGGACATATAGCCAATGCCAGCCCCCAGTTCGACCACAACGTCGCCCTCTTTGACGACACGCAAGGCCGCCTCGGATTCCTTTTTCTCATATTCGTTTTTGCGCAAAAGCGAACGCACACGACCCTTGATGATATCCGCGTGGTGAGGAAATTTCATTCCGCGCGAGGTGATAAAGGCGGGTTTGGGCTTGGCTGCGTCTTCGGTCATTACATTTCCATCCATCGTTAACTCTCCATATCCAGTGACAGCGCATAGGCCACGCGTTCGGTTTCGTCTAATTTTACGTCAAGCGCCTGTTTATAGAGGTCGCTGAATTCGGGCATGCCGTGTAGTTCAAGCGCTTTGGTCCGGTGCCATTCGAGGCCTTGTTGATGAAACCCGGCCAGTTTCTCATCCGCCATCAACCGATCATATTCGGCACGCACACGCGGGATGTTGCGTTTGATGGTGATATCGCGGAAATCGCACCAATCCATGCGGATCCAATAGTTAATCCCGATGGAACGATCGACATGCAGGGCGCGACCGCGTTGACGTTTGATCAGGAATGATTCAGCAGATCGCAGCGCATAGTGATTGAGTTGCAAAAGATCGTAACCGACGTTCTTCTTGGACGATCGCCAGCCATTATGGGCGGCATCGCGGGTCATATCTTGCCCCGACCCATTCACCCATTTCACTTTTTTCTCAAAGGCTTCGTCAAGTTTGTTCGGACGATGGCACGAGATTTTTTCATATGCGCCAATGTTGCGGAACATGGTTTTGAACCCCCAAACCGTATGTGGTTTTGGGCAGTATTTGGGCGCGCAGGTGTCAAATTGTTCGATCACAAAGTCATCGTTCAGGCGCGTTACGCCGTTATGACCAAACAACCGCCATGTCATTGCAATATTGGTGGCATCAGGGACGGCGGCAAACAGATCATCCAACGTGCCGTTACCCGTGCGTACGTTCATAAACTCATCCACGTCGATGTGGATGATCCAATCGGCGTTTTGGATCACAGGTTCCTTGAGCGCGCGGTTCAGGGCGAATTGTTGGGGCGAATTGCCTTTCCAATCGTCGTTGTTGCGGTGTTGCAGGATGCCCATATCTTGCAAACGGCCCAAAACCTCGTCGGTGCCATCGGTGCAGCCGTTGGTGTAGATCAGGAAGTTATCGACCCCCATCGCGCGATGATAGGCAATCCATTCAATGATATAGGGCGCTTCGTTTTTCATGCAGCCAACAATCACGTTGCCGGATGATCCTGGTTTCAGTTTGCGCGCGGGCATCGGGGAATAGGCCGCGCCCAGTTCCTCTTCGTTCACCGCACCCAGATTGTTGTGCGGTTTAAACTGTGTTGATAGCACCATCTGGTGATTAACCTTAACGCGGTTCAACAACCGAGCATTGGCTTCTTTTTCTTCTTCCGTTTCGGCACCGTCCATCAGCAGTTCGTCAAACTTTGCAGATGCCATTTTAACTGACGCAGCTTCAGCACGCTTTTCTGCGATAGGGGTGGAATCCGCGCGAATACGGTGGCCAAACGCGGCCAGATATTGTGTGGCGCGGAACCCCAACTTGGGATCAGCCTCTTCCCACGGCTCTTTGGGGGCATCAGGTTTTAGGGCGGATTTCAAATCTGGAAATGTCTTGATCAGCGCGGCATTATCTTTCTTAAAGTGATCTGACACCACCGACAGGCTACCGGGTTCAATCGGAGTATCGCCAATGCGAAAGCCGCCGTACATTTGTTGCCACAGATCACGCGGACACAGGATATCACGTGCCTGCATGTATTTGATCAACACATCGTTAAATTGACGCATCCGCGTAAGCCACGCGGCAGGGCGGGGCAGGTGAATGGTATCAGGATCAACCTTACCCAGGCTGGATTTCATGCCAAGCACATGGGACAGCTCATCCATCCCATTTTCTGACGATAAATTTGGCATATCGAGCGGGCGTAGGTTTACGTTGCCCTTACCAAAGGCATTCTGCCAGAGACCGAGCATACGTTTATAATCCAACCAGAACGGCGGATGTTGGATATCGTTAAAGAGCCCAAAGAACGGTTCATTCTGACCACGTTGGGCCAATGCGCCGTGCCACCAGTCTTTTTCACCCGCCAATTCGATTTCACGGGTCAATGAATGACGCCGCCCCTCTATCACGGCATAGGTGTAATGCTGTACCAATTGACGCGCTTGTTCGTCGATATGCGCGACGATCTGTATGTCGTCGAAATGCGGGTCAAGCAGCGCCTTGAGGCGGGCCAGTTCCGCAGGTTGGCTAAGCAGATTACCCAGTTGCGATGCCGCAACCACATAATGATCGGCTTTGACCTCTTCCAATTCCTTGGGGATCAGTGCTTCAAATTCGCTGGTCAGTGTGCGCTGCACCAGCGGGCTGTCCATGCCACGTTTGAAGCGCAAAACGCCAATCTCATCCGGTTCCGCACAAGCGGCATACAGACGCACGTGGTTCCAGTCCGGGGCGTGGATACCCTGCTTTAACAGCGGCGCTGCCTTTTGCTTGAGCAAGCCGCGAAACCGTGCAGCGGCGTTTTCTGTCGGGCCAATAAGAAGGGTCAGCCGCATCTATTCCACCTTTTCCGCATCTGCGGGCGTGCCAACATTGCTTTGGCCCCACCATGGCAGATCAATTCCCAGATAGCTGGCAATTTTGCCCTGCGCATCTGCGTCTTCAATGTTGTATTCCAGAAAATTATCGCAGCCCTGAAACACCCGGCGGCAAAACTTGAAGTGCCCGTCGAGCCAACGCGCAAGTTCATGTTCTTCTGATCCAAACCCACGCGGCAGGCCGGGGATATCGGCCATCGGCAGGCGGCGTTTACCCAGATTGTTCCAACGCATCATGCTGTTGGCGGTCTTGGCGGGGTCGCGGTAGGTCATCAGAAATTTGACGTTTGGATGATGTTCTTGGATTGCGGACAGTAACCCAAAGTCAGTCTGCGGCCACAGCGAACGATCATGGCGCACCGCGCTCATTTCGTTGATCATATCGAATTCATCAAGGCGCGCCAACGGATCACCGCTGTTGAAATAATCACCATAGATGATCTTGCCGACGTGTTCGCCAGTGATGTCGCTATTCACGGATTGTCCACGCCTGATCTTCCAATCCGCCACAGTCAGTCCCGCCTGTCGCAGCGCGTCTGTTAGGGTGGTTGTGCCGGTTTTGGGCAGGCCAAGGTTCACGATGCGCAAACGGCTCATAACGCATCAATCTCTTTTATGATCGCGGCCTCGTTGGCAGCATAGGGGCTGGCATTGCGCAATTGGATTTGCATGTCGCGATAGCTTTCTTGCGCGAGCAATCCGTCACGCTTGGCCTTGTGCAGTGCAACTGCTTCTTCGTGAAGGTCGCCCACCCCCGGCAGTGCTTTCAAACGATCCATTTCAACCTTCAAAGCATCTAAATAGCGTAAGATACTATCGTCTAGATACGCCGCATCATTGCGCTCGCGCCAATAGGTGTCGTCAAAGGCCCGGTGTTCGCGGTTCACATCACCCCGGTCATTTTTCACCAAATAACTATCAAGTGAGCGCAAGGCATAGTGGTTCAACGTCGCAAACTGTCGCGCGCCCCGGGCGGGAAATGCCCTGATACGGCGCTTGTTGGCACAGCGGCGGAACGGGGCAGGGACCATGCGACCAGACCCATCTGCCCAGGCGGGTTTTTCTTTTTCATCATCATGAAACGGACGGTGCGCGCCATAATAATCCAGTGGGAAATCCCCACGCACAAGGCTTTTGACCTCAATCGCTGTGTCCGAACACCAAATATCCGGGTTATGACTGTGCAAAAACTGGCTAATCACTGGCTTGTCTTCGTAGGTCTCAATACCGCCGCTGGCGAAAAACTGAAAGGTGATCGAAATCGCCTTGGGGTTCTGGCAGGCGTCAATCAACGCCGGGATCGTATGATCACCCACATGGATGTTCAAAAACTCATCCACATCCGCGACCCAAACCCAGTCTGCTTGTTTGATCAGCGGGTGACGCCGCGCGGCTTTCAGCGCCTGCATCTGGTAATTGCGGTTGGTCGCAGGATTTGGCAAATGCGCGACCAGCCCATGTTCTTCTAGTTTGTCCAACAACGTATCCGTCGCATCCGAACAATCGTTGGAGTAGAACAGAAAATCCGTCACCCCAATGACGCGGTGAAAGGCGATCCATTCCAACAGGAACGGGCCTTCGTTTTTCACACAAGTGACTGCCGTGATGCGCATATTACTGGGCACCATCCGTAAAAAGGATGTTGATATTCTGTCTCATGTCCGCCTCTGGGTCGGGGAAACATGCCCCCATGACCTCTATTATTTGATTAAGATTATGACAGGGCGGCAGAATCACGTCAATCGTGCAGACATGCAGGGCTATAACCGTGACATATCGGCAAATCCTCGCCTTGACCTTCGGCTCTGCAAATGCACCTTTGCAGGGTGAGGGGACAAGTGATGAGCGATATTTCCAGCATTGATGGTGTGCAAAAGATGTTAAGCGATCAAGGCTACATTTGTGGTCGCGCGCTTGGCACGGTGGTGTTTTTAAGTCTGAAATTGGGCCGCCCGTTGTTCCTTGAGGGTGAAGCTGGCGTTGGTAAGACCGAGATTGCCAAGGCGCTTGCCGCTGGTCTAAATCGCCGCCTGATACGCTTGCAATGCTATGAAGGGCTTGATGCATCGTCCGCCGTTTATGAATGGAATTTTCCAGCGCAGATGGTTGCGATCCGCACGGCAGAGGCGGCGGGTGGGGCGAACTCTGCCGACTTAAATACGCAACTTTTCAGTGATGATTTCTTGATTGAACGGCCCTTGCTGCAAGCCATGCGCCCAGATGAAAACGGCGCACCGATCCTGTTGATTGATGAGTTGGACCGCACAGATGCCCCGTTTGAAGCGTTTCTGCTCGAAGCCTTGAGTGAGTTTCAGGTCACGATCCCCGAACTTGGCACCATCAAAGCGCCTGAACCGCCTATCGTGATCCTCACGTCCAATCGCACGCGTGAAGTCCATGATGCGCTGAAACGGCGCTGCCTTTATCATTGGGTCGACTACCCCGATTTTGATCGCGAAATGGAAATTCTGACCGCGCGCGCACCGGAAGCCTCTGAAAACCTCAGCCGCGAGGTGGTGGCCTTTGTTCAACACCTGCGCACCGAAGACCTGTTCAAAAAACCGGGTGTGGCTGAAACGATTGATTGGGCGAAATGTCTACTGGCGCTGGATGTGATTACGCTTAGTCCCGAAGTCATTGCCGACACGCTGGGTGCGATCCTGAAATACCAAGACGATATCGCAAAATTACATGGATCAGAGGCCAAACGTATCCTCGATCAAGCCAAAGCCTCGCTGACGCCCACATGATATTCTTTTTGGCCTTAAATATTCCCGGGGGTTTGGGGGCAGAGCCCCCATTCCAACTTTATGGCTGAAGATATCCCCATCGAACTCCCTGAAAATCCCAAACTGGCCGGCAATATAACCCATTTCGCCCGTGCATTGCGCCGTGCGGGCCTGCCCATTGGGCCGGGACGTGTCATCGACGCCATTCGCGCAGTTGAGGCCGCTGGGTTCAGCAACAAACGTGACTATTATTGGACGCTACATGCGTGTTTCGTGAACCGCCCTGAACACCGCACGGTTTTTGCGCAACTCTTTCGACTGTATTGGCGCGACCCGCGTTACCTAGAACACATGATGGCAGCGATGCTACCCGCCATTCGCGGTGTCCAAGAAGACCGCCCGGCACAGGCGGCGGAAAAACGTGCGGCGGAAGCCCTGTTAGACGGGGCCGAAGCACCAGATCAAGATCAAGAAGAGCCGCGCGAAGAAGATGCGCTGATTGAAGTTGATGCAAGCCTCACCATGTCGGCGGCGGAACGGCTGCGCACGCTGGATTTTGAGCAGATGAGCCTTGCTGAAATGGCTGAGGCAAAGCGGATTTTGGCGCGGTTGGCTTTGCCTGTGAAACCACTTCCCTCACGGCGGGGTATGAGCGCTAACCAAGGGCGCATTGATGCGGCGCGCACGTTACGCAATGCGCTGCGAAAGGGGGGGGAGATGCATAAACTCTCCTTCAAAACACCGCGTCCGCGCTATCCCAATCTGGTGGTGCTCTGCGATATTTCAGGGTCGATGAGCCAATACAGTCGGGTGATCTTGCACTTTCTACACGCGGTTTCAAATGCCAAGGGGGCTGGCTGGGCACAGGTGCATGCGTTCACCTTTGGCACCCGGTTGACCAACATTACCCGCCATCTTGCCACGCGTGATGTTGATGCCGCACTGGCCGCTGCCGGGGCTGAGGCGCAGGATTGGGAGGGTGGGACACGCATTGGCGCGAGCATAGAGGCGTTCAACCGTGATTGGTCGCGCCGGGTCATGGGGCAGGGTGCGGTTGTGTTGTTGATCACCGATGGGTTGGACCGGGATGCGCCTGATGATCTTGCGCGACACATGCAACGCCTCAACCTGACCGCGCGGCGTCTGATTTGGTTGAACCCACTGCTGCGTTGGGATGGTTTTGCACCCAAAGCGGCAGGCATCCGTGCGATGCTGCCACATGTGGATAGTTTCCGCGCAGGCCATTCAATCGCTTCGCTTGAGGAACTTGCGGCAGTAATTTCCAAACCCGATGATGTGGGCGAAAAAGCCCGGCTGATGGCCGCCGGGCTAGAGTGATCTAGGCGAATGTATCGGCAAAAGTACTGCGATAGGTCTGCGACAATTCGGCCAAAGATGCTGATGTGCCGCCAAAACTAACCTGATCGCCGCCAAACTTTCCGACCGATTGGATCACGACATTTGCTTGACTGGCGGCTGACATCAGCGCCTCGGCTTGGTCAAAATTACAGGCAATCAGATACCGCGCCTGATCTTCGCCAAATAAGGTTGGCGTGTCTGATGCGTCCAAAGTAACACCAACGCCTGCTTTATCTGCCAATTCAAACGCGGCCAAGGCGAGGCCGCCATCACTGAGGTCGGTACAGGCTTTGATCATCTCGCGGTTGTTGCGGATAAAATCACCATGCGCGCGCTCTGCATCCAGATCGACATGTGGTGCGTCCCCTTCGACACGGCCAAAGACTTGAGAGAGCAGGGCAGATTGGCCCAGATGGCCGATTGTTTCACCTAAGACCAAAGCGACATGGCCCTCGCGCACTTCGGTGCCAATTATATCGTCAGGATGATCAATCAATCCAACTGCGCCAATGGTTGGCGTGGGCAAGATACCAGTGCCATCGGTTTCGTTATAAAGCGATACGTTGCCTGACACGATTGGCATGTCTAGCGCTGTAACCGCAGCCCCAATGCCTTTGATCGCGCCGACAAATTGGCCCATGATTTCGGGCTTTTCGGGATTGCCAAAATTCATGTTGTCGGTGGTGGCAAGCGGACGTGCGCCAACGGCGCAGAGGTTGCGATAAGCTTCGGCAACGGCTTGTTTACCACCCTCAAAGGGGTTGGCTTTTACATAGCGGGGGGTCACGTCCGAGGTGAATGCAATCGCTTTGTCGGTGCCATGCACGCGGATGATGCCAGAACCAAGGCCCGGCACGCGAGCGCTGTCGCCCATGACCATGGTATCGTACTGTTCGTAAACCCATGCTTTGGACGCATAGTTCGGATCAGAGATCAGCGCGAGCAGACCGTCGATGGGGTCGACGCCCGGCACATCTGTGAGGGGTTCTGGGCTGGGCGTTTCGACCCATGGGCGGTCATATTCAGGCGCGGTGCTGGCGAGTTTGGACAGGGGCAGGTCGGCTTTGACCTCGCCGTTATGGACGATCAGGAAACGATCTTCGGCCAGCGTTTCACCAACAATGGCGAAATCAAGATCCCATTTGTCGAACACAGCACGTGCTTCGGCCTCAAGTTCGGGCTTTAGCACCATCAACATACGTTCTTGGCTCTCTGACAGCATCATTTCATAGGCGGTCATATTGAGTTCGCGCTGCGGGACGTTTTCCAGATCAAGGCGCACGCCAAGGCCACCCTTATCGCCCATTTCCACAGCAGAACAGGTCAGGCCAGCGGCACCCATGTCTTGGATTGAAATCACAGCACCGGTTGCCATCAGTTCAAGCGTGGCCTCCATCAGGCGCTTTTCGGTAAAGGGGTCACCAACCTGAACAGTTGGGCGCTTTTCCTCAATTGTGTCGTCAAATTCTGCGGAAGCCATTGTGGCACCACCAACGCCGTCACGGCCGGTTTTGGCACCGAGGTAGACCACTGGCATCCCGACACCGGACGCGGCAGAATAGAAAATCTTGTCCGTATCCGCGAGGCCTGCGGCAAAGGCATTCACCAGACAGTTGCCATCATAAGCCGCGTCAAAACGCACTTCACCGCCAACTGTTGGCACGCCAAAGCAATTGCCATATCCACCAACACCGGCAACGACACCGTGTACCAGTTGGCGGGTTTTGGGATGATCGGGGCGTCCAAAGCTAAGCGCGTTCATCGCCGCAATGGGCCGTGCGCCCATGGTAAAGACGTCACGCAAGATGCCGCCCACGCCTGTTGCCGCCCCTTGGTAGGGTTCGATGTAGGACGGGTGATTGTGGCTTTCCATCTTGAACACCAGCGCTTGACCGTCGCCAATATCCACGATGCCTGCGTTCTCACCGGGGCCACAGATCACTTGGGGGCCTTCGGTCGGCAAGGTGCGCAGCCATTTCTTGGAGGATTTATAGGAACAATGTTCGTTCCACATCGCAGAGAAAATGCCCATCTCGGTATAATTCGGTTCACGCCCCAAGATGCTTTGCACTTCGGCGTATTCATCGGGGGTAAAGCCGTGAGCTTTGATGATTTCTGGTGTGATGGCAGGTTCAGTCATGGCGCAATTTCCCCGGTGGCAGATATGCGGCCTGTCTTAGATGAATGGGACAAGGGGGAAAAGGGCAAAGGCAGTGTTTGCGTAGAGTGTTTGTTGATAGGTGCAGGATCGCCTGCTGTTAGCCGTGCAATTGAGGACGCATTGCTTGATAAATGACTGCACAAGCGACGTTGGCGAGGTTAAGTGATCTGACGCGGGTGTCGAGCATGGGAAGATGGAAGGTGCGATCCTCCATACCGTCCAAGATCGTTGCTGGTAAACCTGCGGATTCACAGCCGAACACCAAGTAGCCATTGGGATCATACTCAGGCGCATAAAGGCTTTGTTCGCCATGTTCTTCAAAGAAATACAGGCTGTCGCGGGGAGGGGTGCGCGCTTGCAAGAAATCTTGCCAACTGTCGTATTCACTCAACTCAACGTGCTTCCAATAATCCGTCCCAGCCCGGCGCACTGATTTCTCGTCCAAGGAAAATCCATAGGGTTTGATCAGGATCAGTTCCAGATTGAGCGCCACGCAGGTACGCCCGATTGCCCCGGTATTGTAGGGGATTTCAGGTGTCACCAAGACCATTTTCATGCGCGGATCAGACATAGGATGTAATGGCTTTCTAAGTTACAGGTACAGAATTGACCCGCTGTTGGGCGCTGTTACCTCAACAACGGGGGGCTTCACAACGCCAACTTCAGGGCATCAAAGTATGGTGACGTACCCCACTATTTTTTCTCTGGGCCCGCATCCTCAACCTGTTGTTGCGCGGCTTGTGTTGCGGCCGCTGAAATTGCTGCCTTATCTTCTTCGGACAGGTCATGGCCGCTTTCCATGCTGGGTAATGCCACGCGCACTTCACGGCGGGCAAATTCTAATCCCGCGGCAGCAAATTCAGCGTTCACACGGTTGAAGATTTCCTTGCGGATCATGAATTGCTTGCCGGGTTTGGTCATGAACTTGCCTCGGATCACCATGCCCACGTCATCAATTTCCAACACGCCTTGCGATTTGAACGGTTGTAGGAAGTCATCCTTGAACTCTTCGACTTCAAGCATCTCTTGGCCGATGCGCTTGAAGATCTTTTTGACTTTGTTCGGGTCGGTATCAAAGGGCACCGTAAAACGCAGTTTCATGATCACCCAATCGCGGCTGAAATTGGTGATCTTGGGGATTTCGCCATAAGGAATAGTATGCACCGGGCCTTTATGGTGGCGCAATTGCATGGAGCGGATTGAGATTTTCTCAACCGTGCCCATCGTGTCCTCAACGGTGACGTATTCGCCAACACGAAAGGCATCATCGACCAGAAAGAACACGCCAGACACCACATCGGTGACCAGCTTTTGCGCGCCAAAACCAATGGCTAAGCCAACGATAGAGGCACCAGCCAGCAACGGGGTGGTATCAACGCCAATGTTGCTAAGCCCCAAGAGCAGGAACAGCACCACAATAAAGCTGCGCGCGACCAGTAAGATCAACGGCAGAACCGTGGATAGGCGCGAGCCACCAGCACCGCCACCATCACCGCCGCCGACTTCCTCGTTGTCCGGATCGTAGCCAGCGGCAGTTTGTTCGGCCGCCAGCTGGCGATTGATATACAGTGATACGGCCTCATACAGTAGATAACCGATGGACATGATAATCAGGAATTCGATGATATGGGCGGCAAACTGTGCGCCAACACCAGCGGCGGCGATGGACGTCGCCGTCATGCCCCAGAACTTTGCGATCGACAGCACAACGATCGCAAAAATCACCACACGTCCGATGCGGATATAGGACCGCTTTGTAGCGTAGTAGGCGCGCTCTGCGACGGGCCCTTCGCCGCTCATGGCAGGGGTCAAATGACGAACCAAAGCGCGAATAGTGGTGTCCATGGCGGGGGCAAACATCAGCAGAATCATGGTTTTGTAATGTGGCGCGCTCGAAAGCAGTTCAAAATTGCCATAGCTCACCACGATGTTGATGATCCACCAGACTGAAATGATGATGAAAATATTGGCATAGGGGTAAAGCTGGGCCGCGCGCTCTTCTGCGGGTGTCACGTCGGGGTCTGCACCGCGCATCATGGTGACGCCGTCAGCGCGATAGCGCCAGAAAATCACGACAAGATAGATATGCATCGATAGGTTCAGCCAAAAGCCAAGGCGGGTTTCGCCCAAAGGTACACCGTTGTTTGCGGTAAATATTTGGATGGCACCGGAAAACCCCAGCAGCATCGCGAGCCAGAATTGATGAAAGCAAAATGCACGTGCCGCTGGAGTTGAGAGATTTAGCAGGCGGTATTCTGGATTCATCGGGGCAAAGAAGAAGAAAGCAAACGCCAGCATTAACCGTGGAAACCCGATCAAATAAACGCCAATAAGCTGAATTGTTGGATACAGGTTTTCTGGCACAATAAGCCCCGCCACAGCACGCGCCATCAACACAAAAACCACCACAGCAATCACCTGGGTTGTGAGGCGTTGTGCCAAAAGCTGTAGCGTTTCACGCAAGGTTATATTGTCGGGGTCTGCTGGCGGCAGGATCCGCCAATTGCGGGTGAGGCGGCGGAAAATGGCTTCGGCCAGCGCTGCGACCGCGAAGATCATGATTGCATATCCCAAAAGACGCAACAGGCCGGAACCACCATCAATACTCGCGTAAAAATTCGAAAATGCACGCGCCTGTCCGGTAAACAACTCTGGGATGCGTTCGATCGGCGTGATGACGGATTGCAACGCGCCCCGCGTCACGTGATAGAGAAAATCCGAAGAACCGCTCTCAGGTGCGCTTTCAACGGCCTGTGTGTTGAGTTGTGCCAACAATAACGCGCGCACTTGCGTGTCAGATAGACGCGAGATCAGTGCGTTTGCTGCCTCGGGTGTTAGTGGATCTGGCAGGGTTGGCGCTGCTTCAACAGGTGTTGTGGACCCAAGTGAAAGCTGTGCCTGACTAGGGTGAGCCCAAAAAACAAGTGAGATCATCAGCAATAGAATGGCCGCAAATGACCTGTGTTTTTGATTGGCCATAAATCCCCCCGGTGTTGGCTTTGCTTAGCAGATCGACAGGATTGATATGTTACAAGCAAAAACTAAACGGTCAGGCAAAAAAAAAGGCCGAGCATGAAGCTCGGCCAAGTCCAACAGGGAGGTATGAAGCGACGCGCCGGAGCGGTCAATCTTCATAATGATCAATTAGGCAGCAGTGCTGCACCGATCAAGACAGTTTATGAGATTTGGGCGCAAAGCCGATATGCAATGGCTGCATGGCTCAGCGATTTTCCTTTTCCCGCAATAGCTTACGGTAGCTAATGATCTCGTCTTGGACAAAGTCTTTGAACGCGGAAACCCGCTTGGATTGGCGTAATTCTTCTGGGTAGGCCAGAAAAACAGGCACATCTGCCGACTCAGTGTCTTGCAGAACTTGCACAAGGTCGGGAAAATCTTGGGTCACATAGTCGGGCAAAACACCAATGCCTAGATCATGTAGTACCCCTTGCAGCACACCAAAATAGTTGTTCACGGTCAGCAAAGAGCGCACATCATTCATCATCAGAAGTTGAACAAGGTTTTGGCCTGCGCCAACTTGATCACTGTTGGTATTTTGACAGATCAAGCGATGATCTGACATGTCTTCGATGAGCTGCGGTGTGCCATTTTCGGCCAGATATTTAGGGCTGGCGTAAAGGCACATGCGTACAGTCATTAGACGTTTGCGGATTAGGTCAGCTTGGGATGGTTCTTTCATGCGGATCGCCACGTCGGCCTCGCGCATTGGCAAATCCAGCACCCGTTCTTCGAGCATTAGATCAACCTTGAGGTCGGGATATTTCTCATAAAGTTTTGGCAGACGTGGGGCGAGCCAAAGTGTGCCGAACCCTGTTGTGGTGGTCACACGCAATTCACCAAACACTTCTTCTTCGCTGTCACGAATACGCGCGGCGGCCGTATCAAGGCGCTTGTTCATCGCAGTGGTGGCATCAAACAGCAATTCACCTTGTTCCGTTAGGATCAAGCCACGTGCATGACGGTGAAAAAGGTTGGTGTTCAACTGTTCTTCAAGCCCGCGAATTTGGCGTGACACCGCAGATTGTGACAGGTTCAGCTTGTCACCCGCATGGGTCAGGCTGCCGACATCGGCAACCGCGTGAAAAATTCTGAGTTTATCCCAATCCATGTCATTCTGTCCCTTGCTGATACTGTCCTATCTCATTTTGCCGGGAAAGACAGGGGGAGATTGGACAGCACCAGTGCAGAACTACCGCCTAGGCGGGATGAGTTGCGGGCAATTTGTCAGTGATTTGAGTGAATGACATAATTGCCCGTTCGGCTGGTGATACGCATTGAAACAACATTGTTGTCAGCGTTGGTGCTCGACATGCGCCCTCTGTGTGCGCCCATTTCACATTGGCTGAAATCTTTGCGGTGTACGCGCACCATCTCGCAGGATGCATTGGCCTCACAGGTCGCTTTGCACTGGTGATGTGTCATGGCCATGTTTTTCTGACCATTTGTATGCAAAATCACGTCCCGGTCTTCAATTTCGAAAGATGCTTTGCCCCAGTCTTCGACCCAATAGGGCGTGGCACGGGCGACAATATCGGTGTCGATGCCTCTGATGGTCAGTGTTGCCTGACCGGGTGGAATTTGGAAGTTCGCCACCAATCGTGCCTGACATCCGTAATTGTCGAGCCAATCATGGGCCGGTTCATTGATACGCCGCACTGTGCGGCTGTAGTCCCTTATGCCTTCGTCGTCGTAATTGATGTAAGGGCCGCCTTTAAGTGATGCATCGGTGAAACGATATTGACCATAAAGCCAAGTTACTTCTGCCCTATCCATACAATCGTAGTCGTTTGGCTTTTTCTTGAGGTAGATGCCAAACCAATCGGTGTCATAGAGCGGTCTGGATGCCATCTCGGCACCCCAATATCCACCTTTGGCCTTTGAGGGTTCTTGAGTGATCACAGTCCATGGCTGTGGATAGGGAATGGGCCGTTCGGCTTCGGGGAAATGCCAATCGGTATAAAATTTCCCTTCAAACGGCGCGCCACCATCGTCAGAAAAGAAATAATACTCGTTAATCGCTTCGTGACGTTTGACGACAAATTCGTGGTCTGTTTCATTGCTGATATCGATCCAATCGACACGATTGCCTTTAATGCGCTCGGATGGAATCCTTTGCGCGGCTGCCCCAACCAATGAGATCGACATCATGTTCATCTGCATTTTGCGTTTTAGTTCGTAGTGGGCATAATAGTCCCAAGGCTTACCGCGCCATAAGTTGCAGTTGTAGAGAAGAGTCTTTCGGTTGAAGGAACACGAGTTGCCCATTTTACTTTTGCCAAATTTCTTTTCGTAGTCAGCCATGTTGGACGCCAATGTGCCGAACCGGTAGGCGAGTGCCGATGCTTCTTCTTGCAATTGGATAAAGCTAAAGTTGGATGCCGGGTCGCGTTCTTGGGCACCGGCAGCGATGATACCCACCCGAAGCGTTTCCACCAAGGCAATCAATTCAATGCCATAAATGGGGTAATTGCTCCATAAATCATCCGCGATCATGCCAACCTCGCTAAAGATGGCATTCAGGTCGCGGGCCAACAGACGTCGGCCCTCAAAATCAGTACGTGCCCAGTTGCGTTGCAGATTGGCGAGCGCCTTTTGATTGCGTGTAAGTGCTTCTGCGTGCTGGTTCATTGCCAGCTTTCGATCATGGGTATCGAGTTCCTTGGCGACAAGGCTGGCAATGCGCCCATAATCAATTGGTTCGGCATCACCACTGCCAAACAAATCCACAATCGGTGCGGGTGCCCCTGCGTGTTTCAACAGCGACTCAGTGAGTTTGAGGCCTGCTTTGGTCGCGATTTTTTCGCCAGCGCCCGCAAACGCGGCTGTTGAGCCTATTGAAATCAACGCGATTGCGATCAGATGTTTGAAGTGTGGAATTTTCGCCAACATGGGCATCCTAACTTTGAAAAATTGTATTCAGTTTTTGGAAATTTGTTCTGACGCAGACTGCACCATGTAAGGTGTCGCAGGGTCAAGCGTTGAACGTGAACAAATACACCCCGGTATTGATTGCACAAGCATACCGGGAAAGGGGCATAAGGCGCTCAGCTAAAATACCGCTATACAGGTCAGTAACTGTGACCTATGTTGGGGTTAATTATGCTACTATGATGCGACCCTAGGGGAGGCCACCATGACCGTGCAAAAGATTTCATTGAATGACCGTTTTGATTTGGACAAGTCACCAGTCCTATTGAATGGCACACAAGCACTTGTGCGGATGATGATGATGCAAGCGTCCCGAGACAAAGCCGCTGGGTTGAACACCGCAGGCTATGTCACGGGCTATCGCGGCTCACCTTTGGGTGCTGTTGATTTGCAGATGAGCAAGGCTGAAAAGCAGCTTACCAGCTACAACGTCAAATTTCATCCTGGTTTGAACGAAGACCTTGCTGCGACCGCTCTTTGGGGCGCACAGCAAGCCGAACTGCGCGGCGAGGGTAAATACGATGGCGTCTTTGGGCTGTGGTACGGCAAAGGCCCGGGCGTGGACCGTTCGGGTGATGTGATGCGCCATGCCAACATGGCGGGGACATCCAAGAATGGCGGCGTCTTGATGGCGATGGGGGATGACCATACCGGCGAATCCTCGACTGTCTTGCACCAATCCGAATGGGCGATGGTGGATGCGTATATGCCTGTGGTCAGTCCTGCGGGTGTTCAGGAAATCCTTGATTACGGCATCTATGGATGGGCCTTGTCGCGCTATTCGGGCCTTTGGGTTGGTCTCAAGACGATGAAAGACACAGTTGAGGCGACATCGGTGGTCGACGGCGATCCGAACCGGATAAAATTGGTTATCCCTGAATTTGATATGCCGACGGATGGTTTAAACATCCGCCTGGGCGACACACCGCACCTGCAAGAAGCGCGGATGATTGACTATAAGCGCTATGCGGCTGAGGCATTTAGCCATGCCAACAAGATGGACAAACGCATGTGGGGCAAACCTGGGGCCAAGATCGGTTTTGCGGCGGCGGGTAAGAATTGGCTGGATTTGATCCACGCGATGAGCTTGTTGAACATTGATGAGAACGAGGCAGAGCGCCTTGGCATCACGCTGTATAAGGTTGGGCAAACCTTTCCGCTGGATATGAAAGGGTTTCACGACTGGGCCGATGGCCTTGATCTGGTTGTGGTCGTTGAAGAAAAGCGCAAGCTGATTGAAGTGCAAATTAAAGAGGCGCTGTTTAACGACGCGCATCGCCGGGTCTATGGCTGGCACAAGGGTGGCGGCGCTGGCATGGAGCACGGCGAAGAACTGTTCCCGACACGTGGTGCGCTGGACCCGATTTTGATCGCTGAGAAACTGGGTGGTATTCTGCTGGAAGAAGGCCGTGACACCGATGGCATTCGCGCAGGGTTAGAGGCGTTAAGTGATGCGCGCCGTGCGGATAATGCCGAAGATATCGCAGCCCGAGTTCCGTATTTCTGTTCGGGCTGTCCGCATAATTCATCGACCAAAGTGCCTGAAGGATCACGCGCTTATGCGGGGATTGGCTGTCACTATATGGTGCAGTGGATGGACCGCGAAACCACCGGGTTTACCCACATGGGCGGAGAGGGGGCCAACTGGATTGGTGAGGCACCATTTTCCAACACCAAACATGTGTTCCAGAACTTGGGTGACGGCACCTATAACCACTCTGGTATTCAGGCGATCCGTGCAGCGGTGGCTGCGGGCACCAACATTACCTACAAAATTCTTTATAATGACGCGGTGGCCATGACAGGCGGTCAGCACAACGAGGGTGATTTGGATGCTTACCGCATTGTGGATGAGCTAAAGGCGATGGGCATCAAGAATATCGCCGTGGTCTATGACGAAAAAGAAGATGTCGAGCTTGGCCGATTTAAAGACGTCGAAACTCACGAACGCGCTGCGATGCCAACGGTACAAGAGGCGTATCGCGACCACGAGGGTGTAAGTGCCATTGTCTATATTCAGACCTGTGCTGCCGAAAAGCGCCGCCGTCGCAAGCGCGGGCTGTTCCCGGACCCCGACAAGCGCGTGTTTATCAACGAAGATGTCTGTGAGGGCTGCGGTGATTGTGGGGTGCAATCCAATTGTGTCTCCATTGTTCCAAATGAAACCGAACTGGGCCGCAAACGCGCGATTGATCAATCCTCCTGCAACAAGGATTTTTCATGTGTCAAAGGGTTTTGCCCCTCGTTTGTGACGCTTGAGGGCGCGAAGGTGCGTAAGGATCCGACGAGCGAAATCGCCATTCCTGACCTGCCGATGCCAACGCTGCCTGTGATCAATGGCACTCATAATGTTGTAATTACGGGGGTTGGCGGTACGGGTGTTGTGACCATCGGGGCGGTGCTGGCCCAAGCGGCACAATTGGACGGCAAGGGCGCGGGCATGATGGAGATGGCGGGGCTGGCCCAAAAGGGGGGCGCCGTGCATATCCACTGTCGTTTGGCCGAAAAACCCGAGGACATCAGCGCCATTCGCGTGGCCACAGGTGAGGCGGACGCGTTGATCGGTGGTGATCTGGTGGTGTCGGCAGGCAACAAGACATTGGGCCTGACCAAACAGGGCCGCACCGGGGCTGTGGTGAACGCGCATCAGATCGTGACGGGCGAATTTACCCGCGATACGGAATTCAAGCTGCCCTATGATCGTTTGACCCTCGCGCTAGAGGCGCGACTGAAAGATCGCTTGGTAATGTTTGATGCCTCTGATCTGGCCAAAGCGAGCTTGGGCGATTCGATCTATTCGAACATGATGGTCTTTGGTGCGGCGTGGCAGCAAGGGTTGCTGCCGCTGACCCTTGAGAGCTTGCAAGAAGCGATCCGTTTGAATGGCGCTGCGGTTGAGCGCAATCTGCGCGCCTTTGAAATCGGGCGCTGGGCGGCGTTATACCCGCAAGATGCAGTAAAGATCAGCACGCCCAATGTGATTGCTTTGCCGAAAACGCTGGATGAAAAAATCGCCTTTCGGGTGGCGCATTTGACCGCTTATCAGGGCAAGCGGTTGGCAAAGCGTTTCACCAAGTTGCTTGGCAAGATACCGGATGATGCGGTCAAGTCAGCCGTTGTGCAGGGCTATCACAAGCTGTTGAGCTACAAGGACGAATACGAGGTGGCACGCCTATTGTTGAGCAGCCGTGATAAGGCGCGCGCTGAGTTTGACGGTGATTTCAAGATGACTTTTCATATGGCACCGCCACTTATTTCCAAGATGGGTGCAGATGGCCGCCCTGTGAAACGGGAATTTGGCGATTGGCTGGAAACGCCTTTGCGCAACATGGCGCGGCTCAAGTTCCTACGCGGCACGCCGTTTGATGTGTTTGGCTATACGAGTGAGCGTAAAATGGAACGTGGGTTGATCAAACAATATGAGGCTGACATGGCTGAAGTACTGCCAATGTTGAGTGATCAAACCCGCGAGGCGATTGTTGCACTTGCGCAATTGCCGCTCCAAATCCGTGGATTTGGTCCGGTGAAGCATGCAAATGAGGGCAAAGCTGCGAAGCGTCGTGAGGAGTTGTTGAGTGCTATCAGAGCAGGCGGCACCGCAACGGCAAAAGCGGCAGAGTAATGTAAGTCCTATCGTAGTTCGTAAAAGATCGCATAGGCACGGTGGATTTTCCGCGCAAAACAACTTATGCGCTTTCCCCAGATGATGGTGCATGCTTTGATATGCGAAATGATTTCAAAACGCTTTGTGCGGATAGGGAACGGTAATGGCAGTTGGGATTTTTGACAGCGGCTTGGGTGGTTTAACCATTTTGGACGCGGTCCAAGCGCGTCTGCCAGATGTTGAGTTTGCCTATCTCGCAGACAGCGCAAACGCGCCTTATGGCGTGCGCTCTGCTGATGATATCTATGACCTGACCTGTGCGGCCACGCAGCGTCTGTTCGATGCGGGGTGTGATCTGGTTGTGCTGGCGTGCAACACGGCCTCTGCGGCGGCTCTGCGCCGGATGCAAGAAGGTTGGGTGCCAGAAGGCAAACGGGTTTTGGGCGTCTTTGTACCCCTGATTGAGGCGATGACAGAACGCCAATGGGGCGATAATTCGCCCCCCCGTGAGGTGGCGTTGAAGCATGTCGCGCTTTTTGCCACCCCTGCAACCGTTGCAACGCGCGCATTTCAGCGCGAGTTAGCATTCCGCGCGATTGGCGTAGATGTTGAGGCACAGGCCTGCGGCGGTGTGGTGGATGCCATCGAAGATGGTGATTTCATTCTGGCCGAAGCCTTGGTGCGCAGCCATGTGGATGCGTTGAAACGCAAGATGCCCGAACCGCAGGCAGCGATCCTTGGCTGTACCCATTACCCGCTGATGCAAGATGCGTTTCGCGATGCTTTGGGGGCAGATGTAAAAGTGTTTTCACAAGCTGATCTCGTGGCTGAATCGCTGGCCGATTATCTGCAACGGCACCCAAAGATGAGTGGCACCGGGCAGGGTGGTTTTCTAACGACGGGTGATCCGGCGCGCGTTAGCACCCGCGCCACACAATTTTTGCGACGACCGATGTCATTTACAGCTGCTTAACTGCTTAATCTGACATTTTACTGACGGAATACTGACATGACACATAATATCGCCATCCTTGGTGCCTCTGGTTATACCGGGGCTGAATTGATCCGGTTGATCGCTGGACATTCATCTATGAAAATCAAGGCATTGGGGGGGAACTCTAAAGCAGGTCAAAGCATGGCAGCGGTGTTTCCACATTTGCGCCATCTGGATTTGCCGGACTTGGTAACCATTGATGATATCGATTTTTCTGAAATCGACCTGTGCTTTTGCGCATTGCCGCATAAGACCTCTCAAGAGGTGATCGCTAAACTTCCGCAAGACCTTAAAATCGTTGATTTATCTGCTGATTTCCGGCTGCGTGATTCCGAAGAATACACAAAATGGTATGGCAACGCACATGCCGCTCTCGCTCAGCAGGATGAAGCGGTGTACGGGCTGACTGAATTTTACCGCGAAGACATCAAAACCGCACGTCTCGTTGCCGGAACGGGATGTAATGCAGCGACTGGACAATTTGCCCTTAGGCCACTGATATCAAATGGTATTATTGATCTGGATGAGATTATTTTGGACCTGAAATGCGCCGTATCCGGTGCGGGCCGATCGCTCAAGGAAAACCTGCTGCATGCTGAATTGTCTGAAGGCTACCACGCCTATGCGATTGGCGGGACGCATCGCCATCTTGGTGAATTTGATCAGGAATTTTCCGCACTTGCAGGACGTCCTGTTCATGTCCAATTCACACCACATTTGGTGCCTGCAAATCGGGGGATTCTGGCAACCTGTTACGTTAAAGGTAACGCGCAAGTCATTCATGATGCATTGAAAAATGCATATGCTGATGAGCCCTTTATCGTCGTGCTTCCCTTTGGAGAAGCCCCAAGTACGCGCCATATCCGTGGTTCAAACTTTTGCCACATCGGGGTGGTTGCAGACCGGATTGAGGGGCGTGTGATTGTTGTGGCTGCATTGGACAATCTTACCAAAGGATCCAGTGGGCAGGCGTTGCAGAACGCCAATCTAATGTTAGGTATAGATGAAACCGAGGGGTTAATGATGGCCCCGTTATTCCCATAAGGGCTGCCAATCAAATGAAAAGCCTTAAAAAACAAAGACGTATTCAAATTATCGCCGTGGCTGTTGTGGCTTTGGCGCTGTCCACTGGCCTTATTGGCTATGCGTTGCGCGACGGGATTAACTATTTTCGCGCGCCAAGTCAGGTGATTGCTGAACCGCCGGGACCTAGTGAGGTCTTTCGCATTGGTGGCTTGGTCGAAGAAGGCACATTGGTGCGCGGTGAAAGCGAGACAATCAGCTTTAACGTAACGGATGGCGGCGCTACTGTTGCAGCGACATACACGGGCGTCTTGCCTGACCTTTTTGAAGAAGGTCAGGGTATGGTGGGCACAGGCCGTTACATCAACGGTGTCTTTGAAGCCTCTGAAATACTTGCTAAACATGATGAAACTTATATGCCCAAAGAAGTTGTCGATGCGTTGAAAGCGCAAGGTGTGTATCAGGAGCCTGACAGCTAAGACCGTTCGCAGCGCCAAACTTGCATTAATCAATTTGTCTCAATCCTTACCGGAATTCAGCGGTAAGGAGCGGTACACATGCAATCGGTCAAGGAGATCGCCACAGAAATTGTGGCGCGTGAGGGTGGGTATGTGAATGACCCGGATGATCCGGGCGGGGCGACTAATTTCGGAGTTACCATTCACACAATGCGCCGTCTTGGGTTGGACCTTACCGGGGACGGGCAGGTCGGTGTTGATGATGTGCGCAGTCTGACCCAAGCACAGGCTGTCGATATCTTTATCACGCATTATTTCGAACGGCCTTTGATTGGCGCATTACCCGCATCGCTACAGGCGACGGTATTTGACATGTACGTCAATGCCGGCGGCAATGCCGTGAAAATCTTGCAACAGCTTTTGCGTGAGATGGGATTTGACGTGACCGTTGACGGTGCTTTGGGGCCACATAGCATCAAGGCGGTTCAGCGTGCCATGCGCAAGGCACCTGGTGCTTTTGTTGATGCCTACGGAATTGCGCGGCGCAACTACTATTTCCGGTTGGCAGATCGTCGCGCGGCAAGTCGAAAATATGCGCGCACTCGTGCAGGTGGCAAAGGGGGATGGATCGTGCGCGCCGAAGAATTCATCACGCCACAATATCACCTAAGTAAATCAGCATTTGAAAAAAGGGTGTCCGCATGGGGTTGATCGAAAAGTTAATCGGATTGGTGTTTGGCGGGGATCGCAATATGGTGCGTGACACTGTTGAGGTGTTTCGTGAAAACGCAGAAGCCGGGGCTGCGCGGGGCACGCAGGTACAGGGGCAGGCCATGTCGCAATACGGTGCAGAATTCGCGATTGCCCGCCAAGGTGCGTTTGACCGTTTCATGGATGGCATTAACCGTCTGCCGCGCCCTTTGCTTGCCTTGGGCACGCTTGGCCTGTTTATTGCAGCGATGGTGAACCCGCTGTGGTTTTCTGAACGCATGCAGGGCATTGCGCTGGTGCCTGAACCTTTGTGGTGGCTGTTGGGCGTGATCGTGTCGTTCTATTTTGGGGCGCGTCATCAGGTGAAAGCGCAAGAGTTCCAACGACAAATCGTCGGCACGATGGCGCATGTGCCGCAGGTATTGGAGAACATTAAAACCATTCGGGCATTGCGTGCAGACAGCATAAAGGCTGCTGATACGGGCAGTGATGCGCGCCTGACAATGTCCTCAATCCTGCCCGGCGCAAATCCCGCTCTTGAGGCTTGGCGGCGCGAAGTACGGTAACTGCGACGCTTTGCGCGGGTCTATGGGGTAAATCGCGATGGTGTAGGGTGACGTGGCCGCCTATACTATCTACATGATTACAGAATTAGGCCATTTCGCACTGATCCTCGCTTTTGGCGTCGCCATCGTTCAAATGGTGGTGCCAATGATTGGCGCATACCGTCGCTTGCCCGGCTGGATGGCTGTCGCGGAACCTGCCGCAGGTGCGCAATTCGCGCTGACGGCATTGTCCTTTGGCGCGCTAATGTGGGCCTTTATTACCTCAGATTTTAGCCTGCGTTTGGTGGTTGCAAACAGCCATTCCGCCAAACCGCTGCTGTATAAAATCAGTGGCACATGGGGCAACCATGAAGGGTCTATGTTGCTTTGGGTGTTGATTGTCACATTGTTTGGCGCACTGGCCGCATGGTTTGGCGGTGGTTTGCCCCCAACATTACGGGCGCGAGTGTTGTCCGTACAATCGGCCATAGCGGTGGCGTTCTTTGCCTTTATCCTGTTCACCTCAAACCCGTTTTTACGCCTTGCAACGCCACCCTTTGATGGGCAGGATTTGAACCCACTTCTGCAAGACCCCGGCTTGGCGTTTCATCCTCCGTTTCTTTATCTCGGGTACGTTGGCCTCAGCATGTCGTTTAGTTTCGCAGTTGCCGCTTTGATTGAAGGGCGCATTGACGCCGCATGGGGGCGTTGGGTGCGCCCGTGGACTTTGGCGGCGTGGATATTTCTGACCATTGGGATCGCACTTGGCTCTTGGTGGGCCTATTACGAACTTGGTTGGGGCGGATTTTGGTTCTGGGATCCGGTTGAAAACGCCAGCTTTATGCCATGGCTTTTGGCCGCCGCATTGTTGCACTCCGCAATCGTCGTCGAAAAGCGTGAAAGCCTAAAAAGCTGGACAATCCTGCTTGCTATACTTGCTTTTGGCTTTTCGTTGATTGGCACATTTATTGTGCGTTCGGGCTTGCTGACATCAGTCCATGCATTTGCGAATGACCCGGAACGTGGTGTGTTCATTCTGATGATCATGGCGTTGTTTATGGGCGGTGCCTTGGTGCTATTTGCCCTGCGTGCAGGTGCAATGGAGGCGAAAGGGGTGTTCGGCGTTGTTAGCCGCGAATCTGCGTTGGTGGTGAATAACCTGCTGCTCGCCGTGGCGTGTTTCGTTGTGTTTGTAGGCACCATGTGGCCGCTGTTGGCAGAGATGTTTTTTGACCGTAAGCTCAGCGTTGGTCCGCCCTTTTTTAACGCGGCCTTTACACCGTTCATGGTGGCGCTGGGACTGGTCATGCCGATTGGCAGCGTGATGCCATGGAAACGTGCGCGCATTGGTGCTGCTTTGTGGCCCTTGCGCTATGTCTTTGTTTTGGCCCTTGCGGTGGCAGGCCTTGCCTTTGCCATGCAGAGTGGGCGCAGCATGTTGGGACCAATGGGGCTGTTTCTGGGCGCTTGGCTGATCATGGGCACCGGTGTTGAATTAGCCCTGCGGACGGGGCGCGGTTCAAACAGGTTGCAACGTCTGCGCCGTCTGCCACGTGCTGATTGGGGCAAAGCGACAGCGCATGCAGGCCTTGGTGTGACGATCGCTGGGGTGGCGGGTCTGACCGCGTGGAGCGTGGATGATATCCGTGTTGCGCAACTCAATGAACCCTTTAATGTCGGTTCTTACACGCTAACACTGACGGGTGTTGAGGACGTGCGTGGGCCAAACTATCTTTCCACAATGGGGCAGGTGACCTTGGCTCAAGACGGGCGAGAGATTGCTCAGTTGAAACCCGAAAAGCGGTTCTATCCGGTTGCACAGATGCCCACAACTGAGGCTGCGATAGATTATAATCTGCTGCGTGATGTCTATGTGGTGATTGGGGACAAACAAAATAATGGTGGATGGGCGGTGCGGACCTATATCAAACCGTTGACCAACTGGATTTGGATTGGCTGCGCGATGATGGCTTTGGGCGGATTATTAAGCCTGACGGACCGACGTTTTCGCGTCGCTGCTGGTAATCGTGACAAAGCGCAAGCGGTGGTGCCTGCCGAATGAAACGACTCGTGTTGATTTTGCTGCTGCTTGCCACCCCGTTGATGGCGGTAGAACCTGACGAGGTGCTGAGTGACCCGGCATTAGAAGCACGGGCGCGCGATGTCTCAAAAGGGCTACGCTGTTTGGTCTGTCGTAACGAAAGTATCGATGAAAGCAACGCCAGCCTTGCCCGAGATTTGCGGCTTTTGTTGCGCGAACGCTTAGTTGCTGGCGATAGCGATCAGCAAGCGATTGATTTCATCGTGGCGCGTTATGGTGAATATGTCCTGTTGAAACCAGACACACGTGGTGCCAATTGGTTGCTTTGGGCTGCTGGACCTTTGATGTTGTTGATGGCTGGTGGCGTGGGACTTGCGTATTTACGGGGGCGTGAGAAGGCTGGGAGTGACGGCGAACCACCTTTGAGTGACGAAGAACAGGCGCGGTTGCGCGACATACTGCGGCAGTGACGTGCGGTTTTGCTGGCCTGTTCTGCTGGCTTTGTTAAACCCATATTCAAGCTGTGTGAAAAAGGGATCGAGCGATGGAATATCAAGCAATAACATATGATTTGGCAGACGGTGTTGCTGTGATCACCCTGAACCGCGCAGACAAGATGAATGCGCTGAATACCCAAATGCGTGCTGAAGTGACCCATGCTGTTACACAGGGCGGTAAAGAGGCGCGTGTGGTTGTGCTGACGGGGGCAGGCCGTGCGTTTTGTTCGGGGCAAGATTTAGGTGATCGTGCCAATGCATCTTCCGTCGATTTGGAACGCACCTTGCGCGATGAATATGCACCCATGCTGCGGGCGATTGTTAATTGCCCCGTGCCAACGATTGCTGCGGTGAATGGTGCTGCGGCGGGGGCTGGGGCAAACCTTGCCTTGGCAGTGGATGTGGTGTTCGCGACTGAGTCGGCTTATTTTATGCAGGCTTTTACCAAGATTGGGCTAATCCCTGATGCGGGTGGCACTTACGTTATGCCGCGCCAAATGGGCATGGCCAAGGCGATGGGGGCAGCCCTATTTGCGGATAAGATCACCGCGCGCCAAGCAGATGAATGGGGCATGATCTGGGAAGCTGTGCCAGATGTTGATTTTGACGCGCATTGGCGCGCTAAGGCTGCGCATCTAGCGGCCGGGCCAACGGCGGCCTATGCAGCAGTCAAAGAAGTGTTGCGTGGTTCTTGGGACAATAGTTTCGAAGATCAACTGACCTTTGAGGCGCAAGAGCAGGGCAAATGTGGCAAGTCACGTGATTTCAAAGAGGGCGTATTAGCGTTTGTTGAAAAGCGCAGTCCGTCGTTTGAGGGGCGCTAATCACGCGGCCCTATTACGCTGCCCCATTAGAACGAGCGTTCGACCAATAGCACGTCCTCAACTGCGGGCGCGGGACCAGAGGTGCGCGCCACCACGGCAACAGCAATGCCATCTGCAAGCACGGTATGCACATGACCTGAAACCTGACGAATGGTAATTTCAGGAGGGTTTTGCCCTTTGTCATAGACCACGGCGATTTGGTCGCAGTCATGCAACATGTCTGGCACCAGCGCCCCTTGGGGGCTGGTTTCAGTTGCGGCACCTAAGGGTAATAAACTTGGTGCGTTTTCCCAACGGAGTTGACCAGGTTTAGTTTCAGTTTTCACGACGCAACCTCGGGGAAAAGAATTGTTTTGGTTCAAGCTGGGAAAGTCGAGCCAAAGTACGTGCGTGATGCGCGCGTTTGGCAAGAATGACAGCAAACACGCTGCCTGTTATCATTACACTAGCAGCAAATGCCACACTCATACTTAACGCCATTTAGCCCCCCGGAACCTGATCCATGAACACGCTAGCGGTCTAAGGTTAATCGGGTCAAGCATGCGCGTGTCATTGTTGGGGGAGGCGAAACAATGACATATTTCTGCCTTGTTTCTGGCGTGGGTGTTTCGAATTGAGCATATTTGGCTGAAACAGTTTCGGGCAGAATCGCAGGTTTATGCGCACCATTGCTGTAATATCAAATCCGATTCGCTTAGATATGCCGCTGCTAAATCGCGAAAAGTTACCGCTATTGATCCATCCACAACCAATACCGCGTTGCCATTGAGGTCTTCGTCCACGTTTATGTTTGGGGCAGGTCCATCATGATGATAGATTAATACGTCCTGACCCGGTTCGAAATCTGTAATGACCGCAGGTACGTCGGGGGTGATCCATTCACCGGTATCCTTGTGGTCTACATCTGGATATCTGAGCGCGCTCTGGTTGCCGCCAATGAGAAACCGATCGACATCCACGCCCGGGTATAATTCATGGGCCTCTGCATCTTTGCTAAATTCAAGGCCGATATCACTGCGTTCGGCATCGGATTGCAAAACAGTGTTCAACGGCGTTTCAACGACCAAGCCAGCAGCCGTCAATTCATCCTCACCAGCGCCGCTGGACAATAACATAACGATGCCGTTGGTCCCGACCAACAGGTCATCGCCGTTACCACCCGTTGCTGTGTTTGCATCGGTTACATCGTCATTACCGTCTATCGTGGCAAAGATGATTGTGAGGACAGCAAGGCCCAAACCGATGAGTATCAAGGCAAACATGCAGGCATCCTTTTTCAGATACCTGATCATCCCTGAATACTGTTTCTCAATCGTGAACAAAGCCCACTCTTTAAACGCAAAATGCCCCGGCAATACCGGGGCATTTTAAGAAATCGTACAAGCTAATTAACGGTTTTCGATATCAACGTAATCGCGGATCGTTTCGCCTTGATACAACTGGCGTGGGCGACCGATTTTGAGCTGTGGGTCACTGATCTGTTCTTTCCACTGTGAAATCCAGCCCACTGTACGCGCGAGCGCAAAGATCGGGGTGAACATCGACGTGGGGAAACCCATCGCTTCAAGAATGATACCTGAATAGAAGTCGACGTTTGGAAACAGTTTTTTCTCGGCAAAGTACGGATCTTGAAGGGCTGCTTTTTCAAGCTCTTTGGCGACCTGCAAAATCGGGTTGTTTTCCACACCCAGCAGTTCCAACACTTCGTCTGCGCTTTGCTTGAGGACTGTCGCACGCGGGTCGTGGTTTTTATAAACGCGGTGCCCAAAACCCATCAGGCGGAAGGGGTCGCTCTTGTCCTTGGCGCGCGCAATGAATTCAGGAATACGATCTGGCGTACCGATTTCCTTAAGCATTTCAAGGCAGGCTTGGTTTGCACCACCATGCGCGGGACCCCAAAGGCAGGCAATACCAGCGGCGATACAGGCAAATGGGTTCGCGCCCGATGATGAAGCCAGACGTACCGTCGATGTTGAGGCGTTTTGTTCGTGATCTGCGTGTAGTGTAAAGATACGGTCCATCGCACGGCTGAGGATCGGGTTGACCTCGTATTCTTCGGCCGGAACAGCAAAGCACATCCGCAGGAAGTTTGATGCATAATCCAGATCATTGCGCGGATACACAAACGGCTGACCGATGGTATATTTATAGGCCATCGCAGCAATTGTAGGCATCTTTGCGATCAAACGAATAGTTGCTACTTCGCGCTGATGTTCGTCATTGATGTCTGTACTGTCATGATAAAATGCAGACATTGCACCAACCACGCCGGTCATGATCGCCATGGGATGTGCATCCCGGCGGAAACCGCGAAAGAAATTCATCATCTGTTCGTGGATCATGGTGTGATTTGTCACCAGATTTTCGAAATCTTCCAGTGCCTTAGGGGCAGGCAATTCACCGTATAGCAACAGATAGCACACTTCGAGATAGTGTGATTTGTTAGCCAGTTGGTCAATCGGATAGCCGCGGTGCAACAACACACCTTCTTCGCCATCAATAAAGGTAATGGTGCTGTCGCATGCTGCCGTAGAGGTAAAGCCGGGGTCGTAGGTGAATACATCAGCCTGCGCATAGAGCTTGCGAATATCGATTACATTCGGTCCCGCAGTTGGCGAAAATATCGGCAGTTCAATCTCTTTGCCATCTATAGACAGCGTTGCGGATTTCTTACTTTCAGTCATGAATTCCCTTCCCGAATGTTGGCTGTGGGGTTTTCCCCACTGTCTGGGCATTGCCCCTCGGGGGGCTGCCGTGTCTCATATCTTATGCAACCTTGCTGCGGGGTTAACCGCATTCAGTTTGCTGCGTCTGTTAACCGGGCAATGGTTTCGTCGTGTCCCAACACCAGCATCATGTCAAAAACAGATGGTGTGACCGCGCGCCCGGCAAGGGCCGCACGTAGAGGGCCCGCAAGTTTACCAAATTTGGTGTCTTTTGCAGCCGCAAAGCCGTTCATCACCTCTTCCAGCGTTTCTTTATTCCAGCTAGCATTTTGCAACTGCGGCGTCAATTCGGTCAGTATACCACGGGATACATCATCAAGATGTTTTGATGCTTTGTCATCAGCGGTGATTGGCCGAGATGTCAAAGAGAAGTGTGCCTTTTCAAGGAGTTCTGGTAACGTCTTTGCCCGCTCTTTAAGGCAATAGAGCGCAGCTTCGAAGCGCAAAGATTGTTCTGATGTAAGAGGTGGTAGACCCGCTGCGGCCAAATATGCTTCGCACTCTTGCCGCAATGCAGCATCATCAGACACCGCAATGTGCTGCCCGCAAATATTTTCGAGCTTTTTGAGATCAAATTGTGCTGGACTGCGCCGGATGCCATCCAGATCAAACCAATCTTGGGCCTGTGCGTCGGTGAAAAACTCATCATCCCCGTGGCTCCACCCCAGTCGCGCAAGATAGTTACGCATGCCTGCTGCAGGATAGCCCATTGCCTGATATTCTTGTGCGCCCAACGCGCCATGTCGTTTGGACAGTTTTTTGCCATCAGAACCATGGATCAATGGGATATGCGACCAAACTGGTACGTCCCAGCCCATGCCATGATAGATCATCATCTGCCGTGCTGCGTTGTTCAGGTGATCATCGCCTCGAATCACGTGGGTCACACCCATGTCGTGGTCATCCACAACAACGGCCAACATATAGACAGGGGTGCCATCCGAACGTAGCAACACCATGTCATCCAATTGATCATTGCGAATGATGACATCGCCCTGAACTGCGTCTTGGATGATGGTTTCCCCTTCCAAAGGGGCCTTGATGCGGATCACAAATGGCGCATCCGGGTGCGTATCCGCTGCTGCATCGCGCCACGGCGAGCGGTAAAGCGTGCTGCGCCCCTCAGCCTTGGCAGTTTCGCGGAAGGCTTCGATCTCGTCTTGGGTTGCGAAACATTTAAACGCAGCACCTTTGGCAAGCAATTCGTGCGCCACGGCAGCATGACGTGGGGCATTGTCAAATTGGCTGACGACGTCGCCGTCGTGATCCAAGCCTAACCATTCCATACCTTGCAGAATTGCAGCAGTGGCTTCGGGGGTCGAACGGGCCCGGTCAGTATCTTCGATTCTGAGCAGGAATTTACCGCCCCGTCCACGGGCATAAAGCCAATTGAAGAGCGCCGTGCGCGCACCGCCGATGTGCAAAAAGCCTGTGGGTGAGGGGGCAAAGCGGGTGACGACATCAGAAGACATGAGGGTAGCTTTCTTGAGAAGGGCATTGGGGGCGTGGTCAGCGTTTACCTTTTGCTAACCAACATTCCGGTAAGGTTTCAGCTCTGTCTAAACAGTGCGGGAACCGGGGGCAAGCATGCGGCGCATTCGTCAAATCAGCGCTGTCTTGGCTGGGGCCCTGCAAGAACAACGCGGTATGTTAATTGGGTGGGTGCCAGTGTGTTTGGCCCTTGGCGTTGGCTGTTATTTTTCACTGTTGAGTGAACCATCCTTTAGCGTGATCACGGCGTTGTCTTTACTCATGATTTTATGTGCCGTTTTGGCGCGGTTCTTACCCGAAGATGCATCGCCCCTTGCGGTTGGTGGCGCGCTTTGCATCGCGGGTTTTTTGATTGCTGGCGCGCGAGCGCACAGTGTCGCGGGGCCTGTCCTTGGGTGGCGCTATTATGGTGCAGTTGAGGGGCGTATTGTTGCGATGGACCGTAGCCAATCTGACGCGCTGCGCTTGACGCTGGATCAGGTTCGCCTAGACCGCGTGCCGCCGTATCGCACGCCAAACCGTGTGCGTATTTCGCTGCATAGCGATGCGGCTGGTATAACTCCTGAACCGGGCCTGCGGGTCATGACAACGGGACATTTGTCGCCACCCTCTGGCCCGGTGGAGCCGGGTGGCTTTGATTTTCAACGCCATGCGTGGTTCGCCCGACTTGGCGCGGTGGGCTATACGCGTGTGCCGCTGATGGGTGCCGCGCGTGCAGAGGAAGGGCAGGCCGGATTAGCCGTGTTTCGCATCCGTATGGCCGCCTCGGCACGCATCCAAAACGTGTTGCCGGGGGACATCGGGGGCTTTGCAGCCGCCATCACAACCGGGGACCGCAGCGCGATCAGCCAAGGCGCATTGGACGATTTACGTGCCAGTAACCTTGCGCACCTCTTGGCGATTTCAGGGCTGCACATGGGGTTGCTGACAGCGGTGGTTTTTGGTGCATTGCGGATCTTGCTCGTGGCACACCCCCGGAGCGCATTGCGTTGGCCTACAAAGGGTATTGCAGCCTTTGGCGCGCTGATCGCGGCCAGCGGATATCTGGCGTTATCTGGGGGGAATGTCGCTACCGAACGCGCCTTTGTGATGGTGGCGGTTGCCTTGGGGGCTCTGATGATCGGGCGGCGCGCGATTTCTTTGCGCGCCGTGGCAATCGCGGCAATCATTGTTCTTTGCCTCCGACCTGAAGCCTTGATGGGGCCGGGGTTTCAGATGTCTTTTGCTGCTACAACAGCGCTGGTTGCGGTGTTTGGGTGGCTGCGCGGCTATGAGATGGCGTTTCTCCCCCGTTGGTTGCGCCCTGTTCTGGCTGTCTTTGTGTCATCCGCTGTTGCGGGCATCGCTACGGCACCGATCGCTGCCGCGCATTTCAACGCCATCGCGCATTATGGATTGGTCGCCAATTTAATGTCGGTGCCGTTAATGGGGGTTTTGGTGATCCCGGCAGCCGTTGCGGCATTGGTCTTGGCCCCATTCGGGCTGGAATGGATCGGCCTTTGGGCCATGGGGCTGGGCCTACGCTGGATTCTAGGTGTGGCGCACCATGTGGCTGAACTGGACGGCGCGCGCGGGTTTGTACCGGGGCCGGGGGTATGGGTCCTGCCATTGCTTTCGCTCGGCTTTTTATTCCTTATCCTCTGGCAAGGCCGGTTGCGCTGGGGCGGATTAGCGGCAATGGCAGGCGCATTTTTACTGTGGCAGGCGGGCGAACGGCCGACGGTTCTGATCGCTGACAATGGGTCGCTGGTCGGTTTCATGACACCTGACGGGCGCGCCCTTAGCAAGGAAAAAGGGGCGGGGTTTGTCGCCCGCAACTGGCTGGAAAACGACGGAGATGGCGCGTTTCAAGATCAGGCGGCAGCGCGGTGGTCACAGGGGCCAATCCTCCACCTGTCAGGAAAACGTGCCTTGGCAAAGTTTACTGGCTGTGATGCAGGACAGATTGTTGTGACATCCGTTGCAGCCCCGGATCTGAAAAAGTCAGGCTGTGATGTCTTTGACCCGGATCGGTTGAAACAAACCGGGTCAATCGCACTGAGTGGTGACAAAGACAGGTGGCACATGACCACCGCGCGCGATCTGGCGGGGGATCGGCCTTGGACCAACTGGCCCAAACCTGATCCAAGCCAGCACAGTCTTCAATATGTGCGGATCAGCCCAACCAAACGACCCTGAACTTTGACTTTGTCCGCTGGTAGCACACGCGTTTCATAAGCAGGGTTTGCTGCTTCTAGCGCGATTGACGTGCCACTGCGTTTAAACCGCTTGAGGGTCGCTTCGCTGTCCTCAACAAGGGCGACAACGATATCGCCATTGTCAGCCACAGATGTTTCGCGGATCACCACAACATCCCCATCATTAATTCCGGCGTCGATCATCGAATCCCCTTTAACTTCAAGGGCATAATGTTCGCCAGATCCGGCAATCATACCGCTTGGTACGGAAACACTGTGTGAGGCATGGCTGATGGCGGCAATCGGAACACCCGCAGCAATCTTACCCATCACAGACAGTTCCACCGCATTGCCGGTGGTTGTCGGGATTGCCGCGGCGGGCGGCGGCATGTCTGGCTTGTCACCATCAATAACACGGGGCGCGAAACCGGGGTTTGGCAGCCCACCCAGACTTTCGGGAAGCTTCACAACCTCAATCGCACGGGCACGGTGCGCAAGACGGCGGATAAATCCACGCTCTTCAAGGGCTGTGATCAAACGGTGAATGCCGGACTTTGATCGCAAATCAAGCGCCAATTTCATCTCATCAAAGCTGGGCGGTACACCGTCACGTTGCACCCGCTTGTGAATAAATGCCAGCAGATCGAGTTGTTTTTTGGTCAGCATCGGTCATGTCCCCTGAACTTGGTTTCTATTTGTTCTAGGGATGTTCCTGTTTTGTGTCAACAATTTGTGTGAAACACCTCAAATTGCGATGTAATCGACCATTTCACCGGTTTTGCGGGGTGGATCATTCACCGGGCGCACCATCAGCGCGTTGGCGGTTGCAAGTACGGATAAAAGCGAACTGTCTTGGCGATCATCCGGATGTAGTGATCCATCGCGTAAATGCGCGCGCATGTAATGGGCACGTGGGCCATTGGCAGGTAGATCGCGGGCAAGGGGTGCCTGCGACAGCGTTTCGACAACATCGGTTAGACCCAACATTTTGCGCAATACGGGCAAGCCAAAAACAGTGCCGCAGACCATCGCGGAAACCGGATTACCGGGCAGGCCGATCATCGCCGCTGTGCCGATACGGCCCGCCATCAATGGCTTGCCGGGGCGCATTGCAACCTTATAAAACGCCTGCTCCATGCCCATTTCAGCAGCGACAGGTGCGACCAGATCGTGATCGCCCACGGACGCGCCACCAATGGTGATGATCAGGTCGGCATTTTTCGCAAGAGTGAAGGCCTGTTTCAAAGACGCCTCTGTATCGCGGGCAATCGGCAGCATCTGAACTTGCGCACCGATGCCTTCAAACATCGCGGCAAGGCCATAGCTGTTGGACGCGATAATCTGGTCAGGGCCGGGGGCTTCACCCGGTTGCACAAGTTCATCACCCGTTGCCATGATCGCAACACGGGGGCGGCGCGTTACGGGGACGTCCGCAATGTTCATGGCTGCAAGTAGGGCAATATCAGCGGGCCGTAGTAACAAAGGGGCTTTCATCACTTGGCCAGCTTCAAAATCACCGCCAGCGGGGCGAATATTGTCTTTATCGCCAATACGATGACCCAAGGTGATCAGATCGCCACGCCGGGTGACGTCTTCTTGGATGACAACGAAATCGGCACCTTTTGGGACTGGCGCGCCGGTAAAAATCCGCACAGCTTGCCCCGCACGCAAATCACCTTCAAAGCGATGACCCGCTGCCGCTTCGCCCACAACTTTGAACATCGCGTCCGGTTCCACTTCGGCACGGCGCACCGCGTATCCATCCATGGAAGAGGCGGCAAAGGGCGGCTGTGTGCGGGTGGCGACAACATCACGTGCAAGGACACGTCCAGCGGCATGACGCAACGGGACGCCTTCAACGTCGAGTGCGGTGACGAGTTCAAGAAGTTGCGCGCGTGCGTCTTCGACTGAGATCATAACGCCTCATATCGGCCTGATTTGCCGCCATCTTTCAGAACAACACGCAGCCCGCCGATTTCCATACCCTTATCTACGGCCTTGCTCATGTCATAGATGGTGAGTGCTGCAACAGAGGCGGCGGTGAGGGCTTCCATCTCAACACCCGTTTGTCCGGTAGTTTTGACGGTGGCCGTGATGCGGATACCGGGTAGGGTGGCGTCCGGGGTTAATTCAACCGCGACTTTGGTGATCGGCAGCGGGTGACACAGTGGGATCAGGTCAGCGGTACGTTTGGCGGCCATGATTCCAGCCAAGCGGGCAACGCCTAGGACGTCACCTTTCTTGGCGCGCCCTTCAGTAATGATATCAAAGGTTTCGCGCTGCATCTTGATGTGATTTTCGGCGGTGGCGATGCGCGATGTGACGGCCTTATCCGACACATCGACCATATGTGCGTCACCCTTGGCATCAAAATGCGTTAGCGCCATTTACATGCCTCCAGAGGTCAGTGGATTGACCAATAGATCACGTGTGGCTTGTTCGACGTTTTCTTGGCGCATCAGGCTTTCCCCGATCAAGAAAATCCGTGCGCCGTACATGGCCATATCCGCCAGATCCTTGGGTGTGGTCAGCCCGGATTCCGACACGATCATGCGGTCCGCTGGTACCTGTTTGGATAAGGTCCGCGTGGTATCAAGGGATGTCTCAAAGGTTTTGAGGTTGCGGTTGTTGATGCCCATCAGGCGGCTTTTCAGCTTGCTTGCACGCTCTAACTCAGCCGCGTCATGCACTTCGATCAACGCATCCATGCCCAATTGGGCGGCGGCGTCTTCCAGCTCAACCGCTTGGGCGTCTGAAACAGACGCCATGATGATCAGGATGCAATCAGCGCCCATCGCGCGGGCTTCGGCGACTTGATAGGTGTCATACATAAAATCTTTGCGCAGGATAGGTAGGTCGCAGGCACCGCGTGCTTCAACCAAATACTCTTTGGCACCTTGAAAGCTGGGCGTGTCGGTTAAGACTGACAGGCAGGTGGCACCGCCTGCGGCATAGGCTGAGGCCAGAGATGCAGGATCAAAGTCAGCACGGATCAAGCCCTTGGAAGGGCTGGCTTTCTTGACCTCAGCGATTAACCCATAGCCTTCGCGGGATGCATCATGCAGCGCATCGGCAAAAGGGCGCACCGGGGAGGCGGCCTGTGCCTCTGCTTCGACGGCCTCCAAGGGTTTGGCAGCCTTGTCGGAGGCAACTTCTTGCAGTTTATAGGCTTTGATTTTGTCTAAAATTGTATCGGTCATGGCGCTCTCTTATGGGTTGCCCCAGTTTATGCCGCCCATGTCCCGCGCCTGCAACCATGCATTGACCTGGCTGAACGGGCGGGAGCCATAAAAGCCACGATAGACGGACAGGGGCGAGGGGTGTGCGGTTTCGATTTTGAGGTTTTGTTGAGGGTCAACATTTTTGGCGGCTTTAGCGGCGGGTTTTCCCCACAGCAGATAGGCGCGCGGGCGATCAGCGAGGCGGGCCAAGACCTGCTGGGTCAATGCATCCCAGCCGATTTTTCTGTGACCTTTGGCGTCGCCTTGTGGTGCGGTCAATGCAGTGTTCAACAGTAACACGCCCTGATCTGCCCAATCGGAAAGGTCCGTACAGGTGCGACTGATGCCGAGGTCACTGTCTAACTCTTTGAAAATATTTCCCAAACTATCGAGTCGCCCGCCAAAGCCTGCGGGGATCGAGAACGCCAAGCCATCCGCTTTGCCCGGGGTGTGATAGGGGTCTTGGCCCAAAATCACGACGCGCGTGTCGTCCGGTTGGGTACGTGCCAACGCATTAAATACTGCAGGGGTTGGTGGGCAGATCAGTCGATCTTCGCAGGCCAAGGCGGCCTCAACCTCTGGCAGGCTCTCGGTAAAGAAAGGCAAATCCCCCCAAGCGCCAAGACCGTTTCGATCTAGCAGGGTCATTTGATGTGAGAAACGGCGGCTACCTTGGTGATTTTCTCGCGCGCGGCACCGGAATCGATACTGGCACGCGCCATTTCGACACCCGTTTTTAGATCAGGGGCTGCATCAGCCACAAGCAAAGCCGCGGCAGAATTCAACAAGACCGCATCACGGTAGGCTGATTTTGTGCCATCCAGCAACGCATTGAAATCACGGGCGTTTTCTTCGGGTGTGCCGCCAACAATCGCCTCAAACGGATGCACCGGTAGGCCTGCATCCTCTGGGTGGATTTCAAAATCGGTGACGGTGTCACCGTCCAAGGCGCTGACCCAACTGACGCCCGTGATGGTTAATTCATCGGTGCCATCAGAGCCATGCACCAACCATGCTTTTTCTGCCCCTAATGCGCCGAGTGTTTCGGCCATGGGGCGGATTAGGTCACGCCGATAGGCACCTGTGAGTTGGCGTTTGACGCCCGCAGGATTGGTGAGTGGCCCTAAAATATTGAAAATCGTGCGCGTGCCCAATTCAGATCGGGTTGGCATCACATGGGCAATTGCAGGGTGGTGCATGGGGGCCATCATGAAACCAATGCCAGCCTCAGCCAGTTCGCGTTCCACAACCTTTGGCCCGACCATCACATTCAGGCCCATCTGCGTCAGCGCATCTGCGGCACCTGATTTGGAGGACAGATTACGGTTGCCGTGTTTGGCGACAACCACGCCAGCGCCCGCTACGACAAAGGCTGTTGCGGTTGAGATGTTCAATGTGCCTTTGCCATCACCACCAGTACCAACGATATCCATCGCACCTTCGGGGGCGACGACCTTGTTACATTTTGCGCGCATGACGCTGGCAGCTGCGGCGTATTCATCCACCGTTTCACCGCGGGTGCGCAAGGCCATCAGAAAGCCGCCGATTTGGCTGGGCGTTGCTTCCCCATTAAACAGGATCTTAAACGCGGTGCCGGCTTGATCACGAGTGAGCGGACCGTTTGCAGCGGCATCAATCAGGGGCTTTAGTGCGTCACTCATGCCGAGACCTTCATTTCATTCAAAAAGTTTTGCAACAGGGCATGCCCATGTTCAGAGCGGATCGATTCAGGGTGGAACTGAACGCCGTGCAGGGGCAATTCGCGGTGTTGCAGCCCCATGATTGTGCCATCCTCAAGGGCGGCGGTGATATGTAGGCACTCAGGCAGGCTTTCGCGTTCAACCACCAATGAATGATAGCGCGTGGCGGCAAAGGGTGTCGGCAGTCCTGCGAAAACCCCGGTGTTGTCGTGATGCATTTGACCCATCTTGCCATGCACAATGTCAGTCGCGCGCACGACCTTGCCACCAAAGGCTTGGCCCAATGTTTGATGTCCCAGACACACACCCAAAAGTGGCATCCGTGCCTTGGCTGCTGCCATCGTCAATTCAAGGCAAATGCCGGCTTGATCGGGATCACAAGGGCCGGGTGACAATAATATGCCGTCCGGTTGCATTGCCATCGCATCGGCAACAGACAGCTTATCATTGCGATGCACCGCGACATCAGCGCCCAGGGACCCTAAATAATGCACAAGATTATAGGTAAAGCTGTCGTAGTTATCGATGAGGAGCAACAATTGGCAAATCTTTGTCTAGGGGCCCGGCATTAGGACTAGAGAAATCCTGTAGAGGCGGCGTATATATCGGTTAATACATGTTCAGGCTTGCAGGCGTAGGTCAAGAGCGATTGGCAACCCTCAAATGAGGGGGCCACCCGTGCGAAAGCGGGAGAGCAGACAGCAGGAGAGTGCAAATGGCACGCGGATTTTTAAGCGGTGTTCTTTGGGGCGGAGTTGTGAGCGTTGGAGTGAGCGGTGTGGCGTCGGTCTTGGCACCTTTGCCGATGCCGCCCGAAGTGAGTGATGCGGCACCTGGCGTTGCTGTTGCACCTGATCAGGTGACGGACAGTGGCAATGATGACGCGCGTAACGGCGCAGACAATGCACCCGCCACAGGGCAGGTTGCACCGCAAGGGGCGGCTCCTGATCAAGATAATCTGGCAGCTATTGATTCTGATATCACTGCGTCAGCGGCTGTGCCGCAAGCGGGTGGTGCAGATAATTTGGCAGAACCAACTGCCGTTGCAGAAGCAAGCAATACCACTCCGCAAGCGGACGATCCAGTCTTGCCAAACCCGCAAGCTCTTGCCCCGATGGAACCACAGGCGGCGGACGAATTGTCAATCAGCACTGAACCTGCGCAACCGTTACAACCGCCAGTCGATGTTGTGCAGGGTGCCTTTGATGCGCCAGCGCAGCCGCAAGTGGATGACGGCACAGGTGCCTCAGCCGCGCTGCCAAAAACTGATGACCCTGATGCGCCCGTTGCGTCGGCAGTTGTGCCTGAAACCACAGCACAAGAGGATCAAGCGATTCCAGAGCCTGATGTCACGTCCTCGGATCAGCCCGTGATTGTGGCACCAGTCACAGAAACGGCTGACACGCCTATCGTCGTGCCAGACTCAGATATAAATACCCAAACCGCAACAGGCACGGCACGCCCGGCAATTGGCACGCCTGCTGTTGCTTTGACGGAACGCGCTGGTGGTGTGACGGTAAATCGTCTGACCGGGTCAACGCCGGTGCAGGCTACTCTGCCTAGTGATGCACCAGATGCGGAAACCACAGATGCTACAGGCACGCCCATCACAAAGTTTGCGCAAACATTTGAGCGACCTGCTGATAAGCCTCTGATGTCTATCGTCTTAATTGATACAGGCAATTCTCCGACATCTGGTTCCGCTGGTATTTCTGCGTTGCGCAGTTTTCCCTACCCAATTAGTTTTGCAGTCGACAGCAGCATGGCTGACGCGGCTGAACGCATGGCGCTTTATCGCAAAGAAGGTTTCGAAGTCTTGGCCATGGTAGATCTGCCAGAAGGGGCGGCACCTTCAGATGCGGAAACCGCTTTTGGCGCAACCTTTGCGCAACTGCCCGAAGTTGTGGGCATCTTGGAAGGCACAAATGGCGGCTTGCAAGGATCACGTGAAGTGGCTGATCAGGTCACAGCGATCTTGGCGCAGTCTGGTCATGGCTTAGTGACACAGGATAAGGGGTTGAACACTATGCCCAAACTTGCCCGCAAAGAAGGCGTGCCTGCCGATCCGATTTTCCGTGATTTCGACAGCAAAGGTCAAACTGCGCAAGTGATCCGTCGGTTCTTGGATCAAGCTGCGTTTAAAGCGGGCCAAGAAGGTGCAGTGATCATGCTGGGTCGGATGCGCCCCGACACAATTTCAGCGCTGTTGCTGTGGGGCTTGCAGGACCGCGCCGGTCAGGTGGCGCTTGCGCCTATCTCGGCGGTGTTGACACGAGAGCCGTGAGGGGTGGGGCCGCAAATGCGCGACCCCTTGATGTCTTAACGACAAGAAAAAGGTGTGTTGTTTTTCTTGTGCAAAGCGGCATTGCTTAGGTTCACAACGGGTAGCTCAACGCCTGTCCACTTCTTATAGAGGTCAGCAATTTCCTGCGCTTCAGCCCGGGTGCCATCATATGTGCTAGCGCAATCTGACATATAGTAAATACCTGTAATATAGTCGTTTTTGGCCAAATCGGCTGTTGTATAGGTGTCCCAATTCCACAGCACAAATTCGTTTACCGGCCATGTGGTCTGCGACAGATTGACGTTTTTACGCACATCCACCCATAGATCGAACTTCGATTTTGGCAAGGAACAGACCATTGATCCGGCAACGGATGCGTATGATTTTCCGCGGTAGGAAAAGCCGAGAAGCTTATCAAATTCGCCCAGATAAGCTGTTTTATCATCCGTTAAAGGGCAGGTGCCGTGGCCTTCTTGTTTGATGACTGGTTGAGGAATTCCTGGGTTTTGCGAAATACCGCAGCCCATCTGCGTGCGGTTGCCTGTGTCTCCGTCCAATGGATACATGCACCCTAAATTGTCGCGTGCGGCGGCGGTGTTTGTTCCGTTCATGTAGCTGTTGTTGAAAATAAGTCCGTAGCGTTTGTTGTTGCTGGGCTCACAGACAACTTCGTTGGTAGGCTGTTGGGCCGATGCGTTTATTAACGTGTCGTGACGGATAAAGGTCCAGGATGATGCATCGCTTAACTTTTGGGTTGCTACGTTTCTGTTTGAGCCACACCAAGGCAGGAAAACTGGGTTTGCCGCGGTCATAAAGTCACCACAGGTCTTACCCAAGTCTACCGGAAGGGCGTTCAATTTCGTCATGTTCAATTCTGCAGGGTCCATGCCGGGACCGTGAATTGTATGTACGATTAACCCGGAATCTACGGGCATGTCACCGCTTGCGTCCAAGGGCTTGATGGTGGTGAATTGCTGATTAAAACTGCCTATTGAGGCGGCGCAGAGTGTCTGGGAGGCGGTTAAATCTTCTGCATATGCAGCGGAGGAAACGCAAAAAGTGAGTGGGATAAGCGCGCGGATGATCAGATGATTGCCTCGTGCCAGCATATTCTTAAATACATGCATTTTGATATGTTCCTTTTAAAATTAATTTTAAAAGTAGACAGGAAATGCCCGAAAAACTCAATCTTAAAGGGTGTTACGTCCGTCGGCCTATGGGGCTATTTGGTTCAGGCTGACCCCTTAGATGATCTCATCTTCGTCAAAAAGCGGATCGGTTTCCAGCTGCGTGGCCAGATCATCCACCGTGGCTTCCACCGCGCGTGGGCTAAGCCGCGCGAGGTGGAATACTGCATCGCCTTCATTGACTACAGGCAGGATCGCACGACCAATGAGGATACCTGCATTGGGGGCAATCAAATCGGTTTCAACGACGCCAAAGGGGTCGGATACGGTCGCCAATACATCGCCTTCATCTACCGTTTCACCTTCGGCGCGGAAAGTGCGTAGCAAGCCACCCGCAGGTGCGCGCAGCCAGCTTGAGGACGTACAGATATGCGGTGCGACCTTGGCGCGTGCGATGCCTTTGGCGGGCAGCATGTCTTGGCCACGCATCACCCGCAGGATACCGGCAAGGCCCGCGCGCACAGCCATTTCGTCAAACCGCAACCCTTCACCCGCTTCATACAGCAGAATGGAGGTGCCTTCTTTGGCCGCCACTGCGCGCAAAGACCCATCGCGCAACGGTGAAGTCAACACCACAGGCGCACCAAAATCCAAGGCCATCTGTGCGGTCACTTTGTCAGAGGGTGTCACGCGGACCTGTGGCAGATTGGTGCGGTGGATTGCAGCAGAGTGCAGATCAATGCCAAAGTCGCAGCGCAGTACAACGTCGTTGAGGAAAATATGGGCTAGACGCGAGCCTAGCGATCCGGTTGGTGAGCCGGGAAAACACCTATTGAGGTCGCGTCGATCCGGCAGATACCGCGAGCGCGTCAGGAACCCAAAGGAGTTCACCACAGGGATCACAATCAACGTACCACGCAGAGAAGCCAATTGCGGCGCACGCAACAAGCGGCGCACGATCTCTACGCCAATAACTTCGTCGCCGTGCACGGCGGCACTGACGAACATCGTGGGCCCGGGACGTTTGCCGTGGTGTACCTCAAGCGCGAGCCCCACCGGTGTGTGATCGGGCAGGGTAGAGACAGGGAGTGTGATAGACGCGCGGGTGCCACGCTCAACTTGAATACCTGCGATCTCAAACGGCTGTTGGGTCGGCATGATCAGTTGCGACCTGATCCATCAAAGCGCGCGGCATCTGCTGCGGCACGGCGTATCGCGTTGGATTTGTGGACAGTTTCCATATATTCGGCTTCGGCATCGCTGTCATAGACGACGCCGCCACCGGCCTGAATATACAAAGTCTCGTCTTTGATAACTGCGGTGCGCAGCGCAATGCACATGTCCATATCACCGCCCGCGCTGAAGTACCCCACTCCACCACCATACAGGCCGCGCTTTTCAGGTTCTAACTCGTCGATGATCTCCATCGCGCGTACTTTCGGCGCGCCAGAAACGGTCCCAGCTGGCATCCCGGCAAAGAATGCATCCAGCGCGTCGCAGCCTTCTTTCAACTCACCCACCACGTTTGAAACGATATGCATGACGTGGCTGTAGCGTTCGACGATGAATTCCTCGGTTGGGCGCACTGTGCCGATCTTGGCGACGCGGCCCACATCGTTGCGGCCCAGATCAAGCAGCATCAAATGCTCTGCCAGTTCTTTTTCATCAGCCATCAAATCAGCCTCAAGGGCGCGGTCTTCTTCGGGGGTCGCACCGCGTGGACGGGTGCCGGCGATGGGCCGAATTGTGACTTCTTGGCCGAACACGCGCACCAAAATTTCGGGTGACGCCCCCACAACATGGAAGCCACCAAAGTTGAAATAGAACATGAACGGCGACGGGTTGGTGCGGCGCAAGCTGCGGTACAGCGCAAAGGGTGGCTGCGTGAACCCTTGCGCCCAGCGTTGGCTCGGCACCACCTGAAAGATGTCGCCAGCAACGATGTAGTCGCGCGCCTTTTCAACGGCTGCTTTGTAGGCGTCTTTGGTGAAGTTGCTGACCGGGGCAGGTGCATCAGCTGCATCACCCAGATTGCGACTGGTGGTGGGCATGGCGCGCTCAAGGTCACGTACAGCGTCCATCACGCGCTCAGCGGCTTGCGCATAAGCAGCACGAGCGGATTGGCCGTCACTGATCCATGCGGGCGATACCAATGTCACCTCGCCTTTAACGCCGTCCAACACAGCAATCACCGACGGGCGCAACATTTGCGCGTCGGGCAGGCCAAGGGGGTCTGGGTTCACATCTGGGAGGTTTTCAACCAAACGGATCATGTCATAACCAAGATAGCCAAACAGTCCAGCGGCGGCTTGGGGCAGGTCATCAGGCAGATCGATCTTGGATTCTGCAATCACGTGGCGCAGCGTGTCCAAAGGATTGCCCGGAACATCGACAAAGGCGTCCGCATCAAAGCGGGCCGTACGGTTGATTGCAGAGGTTTCACCGCGACACCGCCAGATCAGGTCTGGTTTCATCCCAATGATTGAATAGCGGCCGCGTACTTCGCCCCCGGTGACCGATTCCAAGACAAAGGCGTTTTCCGCCGCACCCGTCAGTTTCAACATCAGTGAGACGGGCGTGTCTATGTCAGCTGCCAATCGTGTATAAACGATCTGGTTTTCACCCGCTGAATAGGCGGCCTCAAAGGTCTCAAAATCTGGGGTCAGGGCCATTTGGTCACGCTCTATGGAAAGTTAACATGCACGGCCTGAACCGCCCGCTGATCCACCTGTGGCTCGGCACGTCGCACCACTTCGTCAGAGAAGATGGTAAACACGTCCTGCGCCAAAGTCTGGTTCAGTTGTTCAGATAGTTGCGTCAAAAGTGCTGCGTTTTCATCCCCCTCGGATGCGGGGGTGATGGCATCAAGGCGCACCACAAACACATTGCCATCGCCGGGCAAGACTGTGACGTCGCCGGTTGCCATCTTGAACACTTCGCTGGTGAACCCTTGGGGTGTGTCAGCGATAAAGGCATCGCGACGCTGATCTTGTTCGATCATCGCAGTCAGGCCCGCCGCCTCGAATGCACCATCGCCGCCAAGGGTTGCAACCAAAGTTGTGGCCTTGGCCGTCAATTGCTGAACGGTTTGATCCGCTTGCCATGCGGCAGTCACGTCTGCTTTTGCGTCTTCAAATGGATTGGGGCGTTCATCCAGTGCTTCATCCAAGCGCATCGCATAAATGCCACCATCGTCCAACTGCTCGATCTTTGGAAAGTCGCCCTCTGCAATCGCGGATGCGGTCTCGCGGAAATCACCATAGGCTGCGATGTCTTCGCTACTTTCTGCGGTCCAAGCGATTGTGCCCAATACCATCTTTGTTTCTTCTGCCAATTGCTCCAAGGTGGCACCACCTGCAAGCTGGTCATCCAAGTCCTGCGCACGTGCCTCGACGGCCCGTACCGCGCGGGCGGTTGCAAGTTCTTGTTCAAGGTCGCTGCGTGCGTCTTCAAAGCTGACATTTTGGGCAGGCAACACGCCGTTCACGCGGAACAGAGCAGGGCCCAGGTTGCTGGCGAGGGGGCCAACGATATCGCCAACTTCTGCGCCAAACACAGCTTCACCAGCGGCGTCCAATTCCAGACGGCCCACATCACCCAGATCAACATCAGCAAGGTCTAAACCACGCTCTTGGACCAAGGCATTGAAGGTTGTGCCTTCGACTTCCAAAGCGGCGGCGGCTTGATCTGCGCTTTCTTGATCCGCAAACGCCAGACGTTCGACTAAACGACGCTCTGGCTGCTGATACTCGTTGGCACGATCATCATAGGCCTGCTGAATTTCTTCCTCAGGTACTTCGACTTCGTCGGTCATGGCGTCCGGCGACAACCATGCATAGGTGATCATCTTGGTGGCGGGCAGCATGAACTGATCAGTGTTTTCGTCGTAATAGCTGCGCAATTCTTCGTCGGTTGGGGTGGCCAAAGGCGTTGTGAGATTGCTGTTATCCATCATGCTCCAGGTAAAGCTGCGCCGCTCAGTGACGTAGTTCACCAGCGTTTGTGCATAGGCTTTCGGCATTTTGACACCGCCAACGATGGCCCCTTGCAGCAATGTACGTGACGCTTCTTCACGCAGGCTGGTTTCGAATTCGCTTTCGCTTAACCCGCCTTGTTGCAGGGCAAAACGGTATCCTTCGCGGTCAAATTCACCGTCGATGCCCTGAAAAGAAGATATTTCCAGAATTTCCTCACGTAGGGATTCATCACCAATCGAAAGGCCCATTTGGTCGGCTTCATAATCTAATGCGCGGTTGCGCACGACGCGCTGAAGAACGGCGCGATCCAGACCAATTTCTTGGGCGCGGGCAAAAGGCAGAGACTGTCCCGATTGTGCCTCAATCGCGCGGATTTCTTGGCTCAACTGGCGGGCATATTGATCAATTGGAATGGGTTTGTCACCGACCATGCCGATGGTGCGGACATTGCCCGACAAATTGACGGCGCCAAAACCACCAAGACCAAGGATCAACAGACCCATTAGAATCCAAACGGCGGTTTTTGAAATGCTAGAGCCTTTGGCCATATTGGAACCCTTTTCGTGGTTGGCTTTGTTCGCGTTTGAGCGTGTCTATGCGTTGTGTGGCAGGGCTGCAAGGCGGTCAAATAGAACCGCAATGCCTTGTGCATCCAGATTGGCAAAGGCGATACGCAATTGATGTTGCCCAGAGATGTCAGATTGCGGGCAAAACATGGTGCCGGGCAGGCACAGGATGCCCGCATCTTTGACCAATTGAGGTGCCAGATCGCCAGAACTGACGGTAAAGGGGTGCTGCATATAAGCGAAATAGCCGCCAAGCCCCAAAAGCTGCCAACCTTGCGATGTCAGTTTGGGGAGATGCGTTTTGATCGCCGCGCGGCGTGCAAGGATTTCGTCGCGCTCACCTGCCAGCCAGTGCGACAGGTTTTGCATCCCCCAGAGTGCGGCATGTTGGCCGATCTGCCCGGGGCAGATGGCGACGGTATCAAGGAATTTTTCAACCTCGGCCAAACGCGCTTGGCTGGCGATCATTGCGCCAACGCGGTGGCCTGTCAGGCGGTAGGCTTTGGAAAAGGAATACAGATGGATCAGCGTGTCGTGCCAATCGGGGTCTTGGAACAGCCTGTGGGGTGGGCCGCTGCGGCTGTCAAAGTCGCGGTAGGTTTCGTCAATGATCAGGGCGATGCCACGCGACCGGGCCAGATCAAAAAAGGCTTGTACCAAATCGGCGGGATATTCGACGCCCGCAGGATTGTTAGGTGTGACCAGTGAAATCGCGCGGGTACGCGGGGTGATCAGCGCGGCGGCCTGTTCGGGGTCGGGCAGCAGATCAGCACCTGTGGGCAGGGGCACCGAGGTGACACCGGACATGTCGAGCCACATTTTATGATTGAAATACCAAGGCGTTGGCAGGATGACTTCATCGCCTTCGCCGCACAGTGTTGCGATGGCCGCGGCAAAAGCTTGGTTGCAGCCGGATGTTATGCAGACCTGTGACGGTGTGATTTCGCCTGCATAATGTGCGCTGGTTTGCGTCGCAAGTTCGCTGCGCAGTTCGGGCAGGCCCAGTACGGGACCATAGAGATGAGCGGCATCATTGGTTAGGGCCACATCGGCCATTGCTTGGCGCATCGGTGCGGGAGGGGGATCAACGGGGGCGGCTTGACTGACGTTGATCAGCGGGCGGTCAGCGGCATGGGTTATGCCTTGCAACCAGCGGCGCGCTTCCATGACAGGCGGTGCGAATGTTGTGGTGGTGCGGGCGATCGTCATACATCTGATCCTGTTGAGGGGTCGGGAGCGAGGGGCTCTGCCCCTCACACTCCCCGGGAATATTTAGGGCCAAAAAGAATAGGGGGTCAGTCCTTGCCGCGGTAGGGTTCGACATATTGCAGGGCCATGTCCCAGGGAAAGAAGATCCATGTGTCTTGGGATACGCCAGTGATAAAGGTGTCGACCATGGGTTCGCCTTCGGGTTTGGCATAGACGGTCGCAAAATGGGCGTTTGGATAGTTTGCGCGCACCAGTTCAAGAGTTTTCCCGCTGTCGACCAGATCGTCGATCACCAAAATGCCGGTGCCGTCGCCCATCATATCGGCGTCCGGTGATTTCAGAACCTTGGCTTCCCGGCGTTCCGTGGCAGCACCCCCACCTGAATGATAAGAGACCACAGAAATTGTATCGACTGTGCGTACATCCAACTCTCGCGCGACGATCATTGCAGGGGCCATACCACCCCGGGTGATCGCCACAACTGCGCGCCATGCACCGTCATCAGGGCCTTTGCCATCAAGGCGCCACGCAAGTGCGCGACTGTCGCGGTGTATTTGGTCCCAAGAGATGTGAAAGCCTTTTTCGTGGGGCAGGCGGGTGTCTGACATGATGTTACCTTTGCAGCAAAAGTTTGAGGCCGAGACCGCCGAGGATCAGCGCAGCGGTACGGTCTAGGAAGGGTTTGGCGCGCAGATATTGCGCGCGTGCGGTTGGCGCGCTGAGAACAAATGCGCAGCCTGTGTAGAATATGATTTCAAGGGTGAGGTGGTTGAGCCAGATGATGCCGATCTCAAAGCCAGATAGGTTAGGTGGGAATACGACAACCAGTACAGCCGCGGCAAAAAGCACAGCTTTGGGATTGCCCATGTTGACCAAGAAGCCATCGATGAAAGCCCGGCCTTGTGCCTTTGGAGCCGCCGCAATCTGCTGGCTTGCCCCGCGCCATGTCATGACAGCGAGATAGATAAGATATGCCGCACCGCCCATTTTGAGAACGGCAAAGGCCCATGGGAACAGGGCAAACAGCGCATCCATGCCCAGAAGGGCAGCCAATGTCCAAAGGCTTGCCATGATCCCTAGGCCAAGGCCCGTCGCAATGCCAGCGCGCCTGCCGTTTGAGACTGAACTGCGCACAGCCATCAGAAAAGCGGCACCGGGGCTGAGAATCGAGATGATCAGAACGGCATTGAACGCGATGAGATGCTCAAGTGTCATGGTCGTTCCGATCTGGGATTACTCTTTTGCCATGTCTGGGGCGTCGACAGCTTTCATGCCAACCACATGATACCCGGCGTCCACATGTAGGTTTTCACCCGTTGTGCCACTGCCAAGATCACTGAGCAGGAACAGAGCTGCCTTGCCCACGTCCTCGATGGTCACGTTGCGGCGCAGAGGCGAATTATATTCGTTCCACTTCATAATATAGCGGAAATCACCGATGCCAGAGGCGGCGAGCGTTTTGATCGGACCGGCAGAGATGGCGTTGACGCGAATGCCGTCTTTGCCCAAATCTTCTGCAAGGTATTTTACGGATGCTTCAAGCGCGGCTTTGGCCACGCCCATTACATTATAATGCGGCATGACTTTTTCAGCGCCGTAATAAGTGAGCGTCACAGCAGAGCCACCCGGTGACATCATCTTTTCTGCGCGTTGCATGACGGCAGTAAAGGAATAGACCGAGATATCCATCGACATCGCAAAGTTGCCACGGCTGGTATCAACATAGCGGCCACGTAGTTCATTTTTGTCTGAAAAACCAATGGCATGCACAACAAAGTCCAGTTCGCCCCATTTTTCTTTGAGGCTGGCAAACAGCGCGTCCATTGACTCCTCGTCACCGACATCACAGGGCAAGACAATGTCGCTGCCGAGTTGCGCGGCAAGTGGATCAACGCGTTTCTTTAGCGCGTCACCTTGGTACGAAAAGGCAAGCTCTGCACCCGCATCCGCCAATGACTTGGCAATCCCCCAAGCGATAGATTTATCGTTGGCAAGGCCCATGATTAGACCCCGTTTACCCTGCATCAAATCGTTTGCCATGTTTTGCCCTGTCCCACTCACGTTTGCTTTCGGCAGGTTTATGCCATTCATCGCAGTGCAGCAAGGCCATGCAAGGCCACGGTATATACTGTGCGATGATAAAGGGTGCATTGTGCATTTTTGCATAGGGGTGACACAATTTATGTGCCTCAAGTCATTTGACTGCGGGTTGTTGGCTTTGGCTATATGATGCTACGTCATGTGATATAGAAATGTGCCACATTGTAGGGCGCATTAGATTTGCATAATTGGGACGTGACTCAGATTTCTGTTGCGTGACGTAGGACATAGTATGGCTCAGGAAACGCGGACAGGGAAATTTGAAGGTGATAACCCTTTTGTTATCGCCCGGCAGTGGCTGGCCGAGGCCGCGGCGTCTGAGCCGAACGACGCAAATGCGATTGCGCTATCTACCGTTGACCCAGACGGGTTGCCAAATGCGCGCATGGTATTGCTCAAGGAAATCGAAGCGGACGCCTTTGTGTTTTATACCAACTATGAAAGCGCCAAAGCGGGTGAACTAGACGGCGCTGGCAAAGCGGCATTTGTTATGCATTGGAAATCACTGCGCCGACAGGTCCGTGCGCGTGGCATTGTCACACGTGAAAATGGTCCGCAGGCGGATGAATACTATGCGTCGCGCTCTCTCAAAAGTCGTTTGGGGGCTTGGGCTTCAAAGCAATCACAACCCTTAGATGGTCGTGCTACATTGATGGCAGAGGTGGCAAAGGTCACTGCAAAACACGGGCTTAACCCAGAACGGCCACCATTTTGGGGTGGTTATCGGTTAATCCCAACTGAGATTGAGTTTTGGGCCGATGGTGATTTCCGTCTGCATGATCGATTTCAATGGCGGCGTGCCGGACCTGGTGCATCTTGGAGTGTGACGCGGCTCAACCCGTAGGCGAATTACTGGGTGTCGTGACGGTAATGTGTTCAGTTCTAGCGTGTTATGCTAAAGAAATGACGCGCCCCTTAGCGGGGACGTAATGAAAATCAAGGTACAATCGTGTCAGAAGACGAAATTATAAATCAAGCCCAAGCGGATGTAGATCATTCCGGTCCTTCGCTTTCGGGAATCGTGAAGTGGTTTGATCCTGTTAAGGGATTTGGCTTTGTTGTGGCTGACACAGGCGGGCCAGACATTTTGCTGCATGTAAATGTATTGCGAAATTTTGGCCAAAGCTCGGTCGCGGACGGTGCGCGAATCGATTTGTTTGCGCAAGAAACGGATCGTGGCGTTCAGGCGACTGGAGTTGTTGCTATTCATCCCCCGGAAGGTGCGCATTCAGTTGCGTTGGCTGATATTGTGGGGCTTGATGCTGATGCTGTTGCGGCGGCACCCTTAGAGCCTGCGCGTGTAAAGTGGTTCGACAAGGCCAAAGGCTTTGGGTTTGCAAATGTGTTTGGCAAACGCGATGATGTTTTTCTGCATATAGAAGTGCTGCGCCAATCAGGTCTGTCTGATCTGCAACCCGGTGAAGCGATGGCGATGCGGGTCATTGAGGGCAAACGCGGCAACATGGCCGCAGAGGTGCAGGCGTGGGAAACAGTTTTAACAAAATCGGATGGCGACGCGGGCTGATTGGCCTTGCCGTTGCTGTGATGTCGGCGGCACCTGTTGCTGCTGAACAGGTGTGTCGTGAAGATACGGTGATGTTGCGCGGTGACTGGGGGAATGTGCGGTTTTCGGTCGAGATTGCCGATGATCCACAGGAACAAGCCATAGGTCTGATGAACCGTGAGAGCATGGCATTTAGTGCCGGGATGCTTTTTGTGTATCCACGCCCTCAGCCAATTAGCTTTTGGATGCGCAATACACTGATTCCCCTAGATATGGTTTTCATTGATGCACAGGGGGTGGTGCAGCATATTCACCACCGGGCAAAACCGCTGGATGAAACACCGATATTTGGTGGAGACAATCTGTTGGCGACGCTTGAGATCAACGGTGGTTTGTCCGAAAGATTGGGAATTAGCGTTGGCACACAGGTGCGTCACCCGGCCTTTGATCCATATTTTCCGGCGTGGCCCTGTTAAATCATCAACCTTGTTGAATTTCACGCAATCTAGGGCTTTTCATTCAAAGCAAGTGTGGCTAAAGAAGCCCTTGTCGGAGCGTGGCGCAGCCTGGTAGCGCACCTGTTTTGGGTACAGGGGGTCGGAGGTTCGAATCCTCTCGCTCCGACCACTTTCACTAATGCCTAGATATAGTATACCGGGCCATCACGTGGCCCGATTTAATCTAGATGTCGTATTCTGCCTCAGTGATTCTTATCAACAATCAGCGGAATAGTTGCGTTTTTATGACGCGGCTCAAATTTTCTGCGGTGATGCAAAGCCCAGAGATGTGTGGGTGATCATTGGCTGGTCAGCCTGTGGGTAAATTCATCCAAAGCCTGAAAACCAACACCTAAATACGCCCGAACATTCGATTAATCGCAATACGTGTGCTTGTGAGGGACGGGGACAGAATTGTGGATATTAATCTATTGAATCACGCAAGCGTGAGCCGCCCAAAATTTGGCGCGTGGGTCAACAGTTTCTTTTCATAAAATCTTCAAAAAAACCGTTGACCGGATAGGGTCATATACGCCAGTTTGTGCAGGCCGACGATGACGCCACAATATGTAGTGGTTAACGCTCAAGAGGCGCATCGGGGCATGAGGACAGGCAGACGACTCTTATATCGTTCTAACGCTGCAATGCTGCTGGGAAATGCCCCGGCTGGCACCGCAATCTTTGTGTCTACGCGACGGTGGCAAGACAGGGTGGAGGTCGCTGCAATGACAGTTGTGCCTCTTTGATGAAAACGCTGAACATGAGGCAGCTAAGATGAAAATTGAACGGAAATTCACCAAAGTCGGGCAAGATGCATACGCGGATTTGAATTTTATCACGACAGTGTCGGAAATTCG
>CALKXT010000028.1 GCA_938003685.1 uncultured Sulfitobacter sp.
AAGATGTCATTTTATGAGGGGTCTTCTCGCGTCCCAATGATGATCGCAGCGCCGCAGATGGAACCGGGTTTGCACACCACACCCGTGAGCAACATCGACGTCTGTCCGACGCTCTGCGATCTTGCGGGCGTCAGCATGGACGAGGTGATGGAATGGACAACTGGGCAATCACTGGTCCCAATGGGACAGGGTGTTGAACGCACCGAACCTGTCGCAATGGAATATGCAGCAGAAGCGTCTTATGCGCCGATGGTGTCGCTGCGTTATGGTAAATGGAAGTTCAACCGCTGTGCGCTCGATCCCGATCAATTGTTTGATATGGACGCGGACCCACATGAGTTAACCAATCTGGCCGATCATCCGGATCACCAAGGCACCTATCAAACCATAAGCGCCAAGGCCGACGCCCGCTGGGACCTTGCCGCCTATGACGCAGATGTGCGCAAATCCCAAGCGCGCCGTTGGGTGGTCTATGAGGCCTTGCGCGAGGGCGGCTATTACCCATGGGATTATCAGCCGCTGAAAAAAGCCTCCGAAGCTTACATGCGAAACCACATGGACCTCAATGTCCTTGAGGAAAACAAACGCTTCCCGCGTGGGGAATAACTGCGCCCCGCTTCATTGTTCTAAAAATACACCTGCACTCCCGATCAGAAAGCCACTCCCATGCCTTATGACACGCAACCGACCGCCAGCCATTTCATCAACGGTGAATATGTCGAAGATACCAGCGGTACAGCCATTGATGTGATCTATCCCGCCACTGGTGAAAAGATCGCCACCGTCTATGCGGCGACCCCAGCAATCATCGAACAGGCGATTACATCCGCCAAGGCCGCCCAATCTGCATGGGCCGCGATGACAGGTACGCAACGGGGCCGCATCCTGCGCCGTGCGGCGGACATCATGCGCGAGCGCAACCATGATCTAAGCATCTTGGAAACTTATGACACTGGCAAACCCTACCAAGAAACCAGTGTTGTGGACGCCACCAGTGGTGCCGATGCGCTTGAATATTTTGGCGGCATGGCCGCAACCCTCACAGGCGAACACATCCAATTGGGCGAAAACTGGGTCTATACCCGGCGCGAGGCACTGGGCCTTTGCGTAGGGATCGGCGCTTGGAATTACCCAACCCAAATCGCCTGCTGGAAAGGCGCACCTGCGCTGGCCTGTGGCAATGCGATGATTTTCAAGCCGTCGGAAACCACACCGCTGTGCGCGCTAAAAGTCGCTGAAATCCTGATTGAAGCAGGTCTGCCCGCAGGCATTTACAACGTCGTGCAAGGTATGGGCGAGGTCGGCGGCGCGTTGGTGACAGACCCGCGCGTCGACAAGGTGTCGCTCACAGGATCGGTTCCAACAGGCCGCAAGGTCTATGCAGCGGCAGCGGCAGATATCAAGCATGTGACGATGGAGCTTGGCGGTAAATCCCCGATGATTGTGTTTGAGGATGCCAACATCGAAAACGCTGTGGGCGGTGCGATCTTGGGCAATTTCTATAGCTCCGGTCAGGTCTGTTCCAACGGCACGCGGGTGTTTGTGCATAAGGCGATCAAAGAACAATTTCTGAAACGCCTTACCGAACGTCTGGGCAATGCTGTGATCGGTGACCCGATGGACCCTGACACCAGCTTTGGCCCGATGGTATCTGAACGTCAGATGAACATCGCGCTGGGCTATGTTGAAAAAGGACAGGCCGAAGGTGCGCGTTTGATAACAGGTGGTCAACGGCTTGATCGCGAAGGGTTCTATATGCAGCCCACCGTCTTTGCTGATGTGACCGATGACATGGTTATCGCACGAGAAGAGATTTTTGGCCCGGTCATGGCAGTGCTGGATTTTGAGGATGAAGATGACGTGATGACCCGTGCCAATGATACCGAATTTGGGTTGGCGGCGGGTGTGTTCACCAACGATCTGTCGCGCGCGCACCGCGTTGCGGCACGTTTTGAGGCAGGCACTTGCTATATCAACACCTACAATGATGCGCCGGTTGAGGCCCCCTTTGGCGGCGTGAAAAATTCTGGCGTGGGTCGCGAAAATTCCAAGGCTGCAATCAATCATTATAGCCAGCTCAAATCCGTATTTGTCCGGATGGATGATGTAGAGGCACCGTTTTAAATGCAGGCTGAATTTGTAATTGTCGGCGCGGGCAGTGCGGGGTGCGCGATGGCGTATCGTTTGGCCATGGCCGGGCGCAAAGTTATCGTCATTGAACACGGCGGCACCGATGCGGGACCGTTCATTCAGATGCCCGCCGCGCTTAGCTATCCGATGAACATGAAGCGGTATGATTGGGGCTATAGTTCCGAACCTGAACCGCATCTGAACAACCGTCGCTTAGCCTGTCCGAGGGGCAAGGTCATCGGGGGATCCTCTTCGATCAACGGCATGGTCTATGTGCGCGGACATGCGATGGACTTTGACCATTGGGAAGAGATGGGCGCGCGCGGGTGGGCCTATGCGGATGTGCTGCCCTATTACAAACGTATGGAAACATGGCATGATGGCGGCCATGGCGGCGACCCGACATGGCGCGGTACAGATGGGCCATTGCACGTCAGCCGTGGACCACGTGATAACCCCCTGTTTGAGGCCTTTGTACAGGCGGGCGCGCAGGCGGGGTATGAGGTCACCGACGATTACAATGGTCAAAAACAAGAGGGCTTTGGCCCGATGGAACAGACCGTTTGGAACGGGCGGCGCTGGTCAGCGGCCAATGCCTATCTACGGCCCGCGCAAAAGACGGGAAATGTGGAACTTGTGCGTGCCTTGGCGCAAAAGGTCGTGATTGAAGATGGACGTGCCACAGGAGTTGAAGTTTTGCGTGGCGGTAAGGCTCAGGTCATCACCGCCGAGCGTGAAGTTGTACTCGCGGCGTCCTCGATCAATTCGCCCAAGCTGTTGATGTTATCGGGCATTGGCCCGGCCGCGCATCTGAGGGAACATGGCATCGACGTTATCGCGGACCGCCCCGGCGTGGGGCAAAACCTGCAAGATCACCTTGAGATGTACATTCAGATGGCCGCATCGCAGCCTATTACGCTTTATAAACATTGGAATTTGCTGTCAAAGGCCGTGATTGGTGCGCAATGGCTGTTTACCAAGACGGGCATGGGCGCGTCGAACCAATTTGAATCCGCGGCTTTTGTCCGTTCAAAACCCGGCATTCCTTATCCTGATATTCAGTATCATTTTCTGCCGATTGCTGTGCGTTACGACGGACAAGCCGCAGCTGAAGGGCATGGGTTTCAGGCCCACACTGGCCCGATGCGATCAAGTTCTAGAGGCAGTGTTTCGCTTGCCTCATCAGACCCAAATGCGGACCCGATTATCAAGTTCAACTACATGTCCAATGAAAGCGATTGGGACGATTTCCGCACCTGTATCCGCCTGACCCGCGAGATTTTTGCACAAGACGCCTTCAAGCCCTTTGTGAAGCACGAAATCCAACCCGGTGTTGACGCGCAGACCGATGAGGAACTGAACGCAGTGATCTCAGAGCACGTAGAAAGCGCCTATCACCCCTGTGGCACATGCCGGATGGGGCGCGCGGATGACAAACATGCGGTTGTTGACCCAGAAGCGCGGGTAATTGGCGTCGATGGCTTGCGAGTTGCGGACAGCTCGATCTTTCCACGCATCACCAATGGTAATCTCAATGCGCCGTCTATTATGGTGGGGGAGAAGGTATCGGATCACCTGCTCGGGTTGGACCCGTTGCCGCGTGCAAATGATGAACCTTGGATACATCCAGAGTGGCAAGAGGCGCAGCGTTAATCTGGATTAACCAATCTTAACGAATGGTGTTGATGACGCAGGGTTGCTTCGCCATATTAACTAAATGTTAAGGATTTGTTCACAGTTCGTTTTGCTTTTCGCATTGATGCTTGGTGCGACCCCATTAGAGGCCGAAATCACTGGTAAAGTGCGGGTGATTGACGGCGATACGCTTGATGTTGGCAAGGTCCGTGTGCGCTTGCATGGCATTGATGCACCTGAAACGGATCAACCTTGCACCACGCTGGGTGGTGAAAATTGGGCCTGTGGGGATTGGATCACGCGACAAGTCCGCGACCGTTTCCAAGGGGCCACAGCGCGCTGTGAACCGCTGGACAAAGACCGCTATGGCCGTGTTGTCGCGCGTTGTTTTGTGGGTGAAACCGACATTGGTCAAATGCTGGTGAATGAAGGTTGGGCCTTTGCCTATCGCAAGTATTCGATGGACTATGATCTGGATGAAAAGGCAGCGTATGTCGCGGACCGCGGCGTGCATGGGTTTGTAACGCAATCGCCTGCGCGCTATCGATTGACCCGGATCAAAGGGCGCGTTGGGGATGACCCTAATTGCCAGATTAAAGGCAATATAAGTGCGTCAGGTAAGCACATTTATCATATGCCGGGCCAGAAATATTATGAACGAACTGGCATTCAAACTGCCAAGGGCGAACGGTGGTTTTGTTCAGAAGCACAGGCGCGCGCATCAGGGTGGCGGCGCGCAAAGCGGTGATTATTCAACGCTGTACGGCAAGACATCGCGTTTGTTCGGGTCAACCACCAATTGACGTTCAAGCGGTGGAACAGATCGTTGGTGGCAATTTTTACGCTCACAAATCCGACAGGAAATGCCAATTGGTTCAAAGGCGCTATCGCGGGTGACGTCCATCCCATCGGCATAGACAATGGCCGACGAATGACGCACCTCGCACCCCAAGGCGATGGCGTAGCGACGCACAGGCGCACCAAAGCGTCCGGCAGGTTTTGTGATATCGCGTGCAAGGCTGATATAGCGCACCCCATCGGGTGTTTCGGCGAGTTGACGCAGAAACCGTCCCGGCATTTCGAACGCACTGTGGACATTCCACAAAGGGCAGGCACCGCCAAAGCGTGCAAATTGTAATCGCGTTGCAGAATGGCGTTTGGTGATGGTGCCTGCCTGATCGACACGGACGAAAAAGAATGGGATGCCCTTGCTGCCCGGTCGTTGTAGTGTCGACAGACGATGTGCGACCTGTTCAATTGACGCACCAAAATGGCCTGCAAGTAACTCCAAATCGTGCCTGCAGCTTTGAGCGCGTGCGTGAAATGCGGTGTAGGGCATCAGCGCGGCCCCGGCAAAATAATTGGCAAGGCCAATTTTGGCAATGTCACGCGCTGCTGTACTGTGAAAACGGGCCAAATCAAGGGTTGCTTCCAGCAGGGCATCTTGTCGCGTAAGCGCCACTTGTAGCAGCAATTGAAAGGTCTGAGTTTCCGGTGCGGTGCGGGCAGAGATATGCAAGGTATTGGTTGCTGTATCAAAATCGCGCAATGCATCCATATCGGAAAACTCGACGCCCACGCCTGCATTGGCCAATGCCGATACTGCCGCCACGCGCATGTTGTGGTGTCCGCCCTCGCGGTTGGCGAAATGTTCTGCGGCACGGTCGACGGCGTCGATGTAGTTGTCGCAATAATGAAAGAAATCGCGCACTTCTTCCCAAGGGCTGGGACTGGCACGGGCGTCCTCGCGCCCCAACGCTTCGTCAAGAGAGGCAAGGCGTTCATGGGTTTGGCGATAGCTTTGATGCAGCGCAAGAAAGGCACGTGCAAGTCCCGGCGCATTTGATGCAGCAAGACGCAGATCGGCAAGCGGTGGCATATCGCCACCAAAGACAGGATCAGCCAATGCTTCACGCATATCACTGACCATACGTTCGCCGTCCCCAGTGCTGAGTTCGGTGACGTCCATGCCAAATTCTGCAGCCAATGCCAGCACAACCGTCGTACTGACCGGGCGGTTGTTGTTTTCCATCTGGTTCAAATAGGGCAGGGACACGCCAAGCCGGGCGGCAAAGTCCTTTTGCGTCAGGCCGACCTTGGTGCGGACCTCACGCAGTTTTGCCCCGGCATAGAGTTTTTGAATGGCCATGCTGTGCCCTTTGCAAATTTGCAGTTAGCTAAATGTAGCTTTGCAAACAATTTGCGGCAAGGGGGGTAATTAGGCGCGTTTTGCCAGTGTTCTTTCGCGCCGCACGACGGTCCATATTGATCCAACGCCAGCAATTGCGGTGATCAGCATCAACCACAACAAAGGATAGGCACCGGTTTCTGGCGTCAGCAAAGCCCCAGCCAGAACGGCAAGGCCAGCCCCGCCACCAATCATGATCGCCCCACCAAGGCCTGCAGCTGTGCCAGCCAGATGTGGCCGCACCGACAACATGCCCGCCGTGGCGTTAGGTATGCACAACCCATTGCCCAAGCCCACCAACGTCATCATGCCAAAGAATGTGATCGCAGTGCCGTATCCCGCTAGGAAGATCAGCAGCGACACCAAGCCCCCAACGGCATTGGCGAGGCAGCCCCACAGCACCAATTTGTTAACGCCAAATCGCGTGGCATACCGACCCGTAAGAAAATTACCAACAAAATAGCCAACCGCCGGTGCGCCAAAATACAGGCCTAACCAAAAGGGGCTAAGGTTGAACACGACACTGCCCACAAAGGGCGCGCCACCGAGGTAGGCAAAGAACGCACCAGAGCAAAACCCAGAGGCAAGCGCATAGCCCCAGAACCGCGGTGAGCGCAGTAATTCTGGGTATTCTGAAAACTGTTCCAACATTGATTTACCGGACGCGCCAGCGGTTTCACCCATGTCAGCCCAGACCAATGCGATGACGCCCGCACCAATAAGAAACAGCACCCAAAACGATGCTTTCCAATTGAATAGTTCCTCCAGCAGGCCGCCCAACGCAGGGCTGACCATCGGCACAACCGCCATGCCCATCGTGACATAGCCAATGACAGAGGCGGATTGATCTTGGGTATAAAGGTCGCGGATCACGGCCCGGCTCAGGACCATCGCGGTCGCAATGACCGCCTGACCGACGCGGAACAGCAAAAAGACGGTGGCATTGGGTGCAAAAATGCAGCCCAGCGTCGCGATCATAAACAGCGCCAAACCCCAAAGCATCACGTTGCGCCGCCCCAGATTGTCAGAGATCGGGCCGATGAACAGCTGCATGATCGCACTGCATAGTAGATACAGTGGCACAGACAGCTGCATGACCGCGTAATCGGTGTTAAAATACACAGCCATCTGCGGCAGGCTGGGCAAAAACATATTCATCACAATGGCTGACATGCCGGACAGCAAAATCAGGGTTGTGATATGGGGTGGGGTTGTCCGATCGAGGAACCGGATCTGCGGTAAATCACTCATGTGCTCAGGCGTATGCCTCGCGCCCGTCCTTGTCCATGGGGAATGAATTATTTGCTGATTTGCAATTAGCACTCAATGAGCTGAATATACTTTGCAAATTTGCATAAAGGGGCTTTGGTTGCGCCGCTGGTTTCGCTAGAATGGCGCAAATCAAAGACAGGGGTCCATCATGAAAGATATTCTCGAACAGCTAGAGCAGCGGCGCGAAACGGCACGCATGGGAGGCGGGCAGAAACGCATCG
>CALKXT010000029.1 GCA_938003685.1 uncultured Sulfitobacter sp.
AGGAGTCGCGGTTCAAGTATCGCTCACACCGCTCCCTTGATAGCCTTTATTGCACCAAGGAGACGAGCTGTGGAACTGAAACGGACGGACCAATGCCGTGCTGTATCGCCTCCCTTACGTCCTTGGTTCACGGCCCTAGGCAATCCCGTCACAGCGAGAAATACCCGCAATGTTGTCGACGTCAACAGGCCTCCCACTGCAATATTAAATGGCCTATATTTACAACTGTTCTGAGGGCGTAAATGTTTGGTGGGACGCTAGTCCGCTCCAAAACCAAACACTCTAACCAACTCCAACCTATCCAATCGTCCTTCAGTACTTAACGCCTCAGCCTCTTCACGCATTGGTTTGAACCCCTCACGACGGGCTGCGACATGTAATTCTCCAGGTGTTTTACCAGCACTGATCGCTGCGGTGGTCTCGCGGCCCGGCTCAAAAAATTCGGATACAACTGTGCGGCCAGCTTTGCCCGAACCTGCGCAGACATCGCACCCTGCGCCACCACACTCAGGACAATTGGTCCGCACGAGACGTTGGGACAGAACCCCTCTCAGGGTGTCCGCCAACAGATACGCGGGAATACCTAGATCAATCAAACGGGTGACAGCTGACACTGCATCATTGGTGTGGATCGTACTTAATACAAGTCGCCCCACCAAGGCCGCCCGCACCGCTATCTCGGCGGTTTCCTTATCGCGAATTTCGCCCACCATGATCACGTCAGGGTCTTGGCGCAGGATAGCACGCAAGGCGCGAGCAAAATCCATATCGATCTGCGGTTCCACCTGCACTTGGTTGATTCCGCTTAGTGCATATTCGATGGGATCCTCAACCGTAACGATCTTTAGGGACTCAGCGTCCAACCCAGCAAGCGCGGTATATAGCGTCGTGGTTTTGCCACTGCCAGTAGGCCCCGCAACCAGAAATATACCGTTAGGACGGTTCACCACCTGTTCGATCTGCGCAATTCTATCCGCCTCGTATCCCAACGCATGCCAGTCCAGCGCGACCTTTGAGCGGTCTAATAGCCGCATCACGATGCTTTCGCCATGCTGTGTCGGCAGTGTTGAGAGGCGAATATCAATCGACCTCCCTCGCATCGAGACCTGCGCGCGGCCATCTTGTGGCCGCCGTTTTTCGGAAATGTTCAGGTTCGCCATAATCTTAAGACGCGAAGCCACAGCTGCGCGCTGCGCCTGTGGAATCGCACGGCGTGATTGCAATACGCCATCAATCCGAAACCGCACCCGTGCGGCGTTCTCCTCAGCTTCAATGTGAATATCTGATGCACCCGCCATTGCGGCCTCACCGATGATATCATTCACCAGCTTGATCACGGGACCATCATTGGCCAGTGCATTCAACCTTTCAACGTCTTCATCAGATGCTACATCACCTACCTGCACGGGCTCCTGGCCCGCTTGCGCCAAAGCGGCTTTGATCATGGCCGGGGCTGCAAGTGCCATTTTAACGGGCGATTGCAAGTGATAACCGATGCTTTGCACAATCTCTTGCGCCCGCGGGTTTGACGTTGCAAGTAGGATGCCATCCTCGGTTTCTTCAACAGGAACCACTTCGGCACGGCGCAGGAAATCAGCTGACAACGATAGGCTGCGCATCAATGTTGGATCAATATCCGCATCACTGACAAACGGCAGGTTTAGATACCTGGCCAATGCCAAAAACAACGTGTCTTCATCAATCAAACCGAACTCAAGCAAGGTCCGCTCAATCGGTGTTCCGGTCTGTTCACTGGCAAGTTCGGCGCGTTTTGCACCAGCTACTGTCAGCTTTTGCGCATCGCAAAGCTGCGCAAGAAATTCTTGGGGATTCAAATCTGCCACACTCCGCTGCTTCAACCGCAATAAGTCTATGAATACTATGGGTTGTAGCCTACAATGTAAAAAAAACGTCCGGAAAACAATTCCGAACAACGTGGCAGGTGAAATGAGCAGTCAGGCTGCAACAAGCATAGGCACATGGGTGGCTGCGCGGGTCTCCGCGTTGGTCCCTGATTGGTTGCGAACCACGTTCGCAGGCTACCCGATGGCGCGCGCCATATCGTTTGTTCCGTCTAACAAAGCCAAAGGACGCGCCACCCTGTCGCAAGATTTGCTGACCATGGACAGCCCGAAAACAGCCAAGACCAAGCGTCGAAAGCAAATTGATGTGGTGGCCCCATCCGAGATGTTTCTAAAACGCACAATCAAAGTGCCTAAAAGTGCAGCCGCCAAATTGCATGCAATGGCGACGCTTGATTTGCGCCAGCATACCCCATTCAACCCCCAAGATATTCATTGGCAACTTGATACCCCGCAAAAACAGGGCGGCTCTATAGAAGCCACCCAATGGGTCGTCAAACGTACTGATGTTGAAAAATGGCGCATGCGGCTTGCTGTGCAAGGATATCAAGTCAGGCGCGTTTTTGTACAGGGTGCGCAGGCCTCCCAGCCAATTGCAGATTTTTCTGATGAATTGGCTCCATGGCGGCGTGGCCTCGTTATGCTGAACGGTGTGCTGGTCCTGACTGCCACAGCGGCCGCATTGGCCGCATGGTTGTATCCTGGCTGGGTTGCGCAGCGGCAAACTGAAATGTTGCAGGCGCAAACGCAGATCCTACAAGTCCAAGCCGTTGATCTACGCCGCGAAGTTGAAGGTTTGCGTGGACTGGACCGTGAAAGAACAGCCTTCCTTGATACTATTTTGCGCCGCCCTCTGTTGGTTGACAGCCTGCGGGAACTGACCATCGCTTTGCCTGATGATGTCTGGATCGCTTCGATGGTCTATTCACCTCAGAGGATTGTCATGAGCGGCGAGACATCGGGCTCTGCCGCCGAAATTGTTCTTAAGCTTGGTGGGCGCCGGATGTTGGGTAATCCCCGCCTGAGTGGCCCCGTGCAACGCACCGCCAATCAGGCAGAGCGGTTCGAAATCTCGGTTGATTTGGGGCGGAGCAAATGATGGGTAATACGCGCATCATCAATATCGCAGTGGCGCTAGGCTTGGTGGCAACTCTTGGTGCATTAGTATGGTTTGCAGTGGTGGCACCACTACAAGAATGGCGGACTGTTGCACTGATCAAACGGCCCCAAGCCATAGAGAGTATCCGTCAACTTCAAACGCGCATCAACAGCCTTGAGGACGAGCGTAATCAGCTTTCAGGCAACGAAGAGCTGAACATTCTTTGGCGGGCTGCCCAAACTGGCGAAGCGACAGCGCGCATTCAATCTCAATTGTCAAAACTGGCGTCCGAGCGTGGCGTTAGCCTGCGGTCAATCAGTCCGACGCGCGCCCGCGATTTGACGTTAGCACAAGCCGCAGGTTTTCGCCTTGAGATGGAGTCCAGCTTGGATCAACTTGTCTCGTTCCTACAAGCCATTGAGTATCATTCGCCTGCCCTGCTTGTCGAAAAGGCCAGCTTGCGGCGCCTGAACAAGCCCAATAGCAATCAACCGCAACCTTTGGTTTTTGCGCAAATCGACGTCTCTGCTCCTGTGGTTCTTGAAGCAGAGGTGAACCAGTGATTTCTGGCATTTTGAGCGCAGCAGGCACTTTGACCCTTGCAGGAACTGTCGCAGCAACAGGGTATTGGGCCGTGGATGTATATGGTCAGCAACCAGCCATACCCGATCTTACTGTGCCCGCCAGCGCTGGTTCGGTGACGGCACTTGGCAGCAATCAACCCTCAACACGACGGCAACGCCCTGAAGTGTTCTACGCCGCATTGTTGGAAAGACCCTTATTCGCGCCGAGCCGCCGCCCTGTGGTTGCTGAACCAGAAGTCGACGTCATCATACAAGAAGAAGCACCCAGAGCCGAACCGGAACCAGAAAAAGTCCCCATACCAGACCTTGGCCTTTTGGGTGTGATGGGCACGGACAACACCAACCGTGCGCTTGTGGCTAATGCTGGGGGTGAACCGGTCTGGATCACAGCAGGTACGACCATTGCAGGCTGGACCGTCGCAGCAATTGGCCCCGACTGGCTTGAACTGAACTTAGACAATGAAACGATCCGAATAGAGATGTATCAGTAATGACCTTAGCTCCGTTTTTCAATATTAGCCGCTTAATTGCAATCCTTCTCGCAACCGCCCTCTTGGCAGCTTGTGAAGATGGTGCATTGGTCACGCGCGGGGACACAGCACCCTTATTGGCCAATCAAAAGAATGCGCGTGGGTCTGCGCGTGGCGATGGGAGCAGCGCATTCCGCCGTGCCTTGAACGGTCCCGCATCAGAGCGACGTGTTGTCGGTACGGATGATTTCATGAACGAGCCACGCGGCGACAAAGACCTATTTCAAGTTTCTGAAAACGGCGCGATCACGCTAAACCTTGTGGACGTCCCGATTGAACAAGCCGCCAAAGCCGTGCTGGGTGATGCCCTCAAGAAAAACTATACAATCAAGCCAGGTGTTGAAGGCTCAGTCACGCTTCAAACAACGCGTCCTTTGTCGGAAAAAGCCTTGTTAGAGACATTCCAGACCATTCTAGAATTGAATGGTGCTGCCCTGCAAACCTCAGGCGGATTAATCACGATCGTCCCTCGGGCGGGTGCTGCACAACGCATCGCGCGCACAGGCCAGCCACAGACAATTGGCTCACGTGTGGTTGCAATGCCACTTGAATATATCGGTACCGCAGAGATGATACGCCTACTGGATCCGATTGCGGGCGAAACCGTGCGTTTACAACCCATCCCCAACCGCAACATCCTACTGATCTCGGGCACCCGCGACGAGATTAATGCGGCTATTGATGCCGTGAACCTGTTTGACGTGGATGTTCTCAAAGGTAAGTCGGTGGGCCTTTATCGTCTACGCGCCGCTGAACCTGAGGCTGTAGTAGAAGAGCTAAACCTGATATTTGAAACCGCTGATGGTGGCAGCTTGCAAAACGTCGTGTCATTCATCCCATCACAACGCTTGTCCGCAGTGATCGTTGTCAGTTCTCGTTCGAAATACCTAGCGCAGGCAGAACGCTGGATTCGCGATCTTGACCGTACAGCGGGTGGCGAAAAACGCCGCCCGAATGTCTACAGCTTGCAAAACCGCAGCGCCACGGAACTGGCACCGATCCTTGCAGAAATGGTTGATGACGTCGTCAAAGAAGAAGGCACCACCGGAACGGAAGGCAAACCGCGCGTCGTTGCAGACGATACAAAGAATGCGATTATTGTCTGGGGCAATAACAACGAACAGGAAAGCTTCTCGCGGCTCATCCAAACCCTTGATACAACACCTGTTCAGGTTTTGCTTGAGGCCACGATTGCCGAAGTCACCTTGAATGACGAGCTCAACTTTGGTCTGCGCTGGTTCTTTGAAAGCGGCGATGCAAGTGCAACCTTCTCGGATGCCAGCAACGGCGCCGTTGCTTCTACATTCCCCGGGTTATCGTTCCTCTTTCAAGGCACAGACGCGCGTGTTGCCTTGAATGCGCTGGCCGCAGTGACAGATGTCGATGTCGTCTCTTCGCCCAGCCTTCTGGTGGTCGATAATCAGGAGGCAAGGCTTCAAATTGGGGATGAGGTTCCTATCGCCACCCAGCAAGTGCGCGACACGTCTGATCCTGCCGCACCCATCGTCAACACCATCTCGTTCCGCGACACCGGTATCATCCTCAAGGTAAAGCCGCGGGTGTCACGCTCTGGCCAAGTTGTGCTGGATATTGAGCAAGAGGTATCGTCCGTTTCCAACACCACTACATCGGGCATCGACAGCCCAACGATTTCAACCCGCAAGATCGAGACAAGCGTGGTGGTGTCAGATGGTCAAACAATCGCCTTGGGAGGTTTGATTGAGGAAAGCCGCAATCGGACCAACTCCAAAGTACCCGGTGCAGGTGATGTGCCTGTGATTGGTGCGCTTTTCCGCAGCCGCAAGGACAAAGTCCAAAAGACCGAGTTGCTGGTGCTGATCACGCCTCGCGTGATCCGAAACGGTCACGAATCCCAGTCCATCACCGCAGAACTGCGCAAGCGGATTTCAAGCGCAGACGGCCTGATCCAAACAGGAATCGGTGTCCCCAAAACTGGGCACCGCATCATTGACTAGTGCCGGGTTAATCGACAAGTTGAAACCGCGCTTGTTTTTGGGTTATCCGGTATATGCCTCGCTATAGTTACTCCGCCTATACGGTTGCCGGTGCCCTTGAAACAGGTGAGGTTCAGGCCACATCCGACGTGGCGGCCCTTGATCAATTATCAGCCCAAGGGCTCACGCCGGTCTCCTTGCAAGCAGGCGGGCAGTCCTTAGCGTGGTGGCAGCGTGATTTGTCGTTTGGCGGCGTACAGGTTGCTAAAGCAGATGCCCTTGAACACTTTTTCAAGACCCTTGCAGGATTGCTTAAGGTGCGCCTTGCCCTGTTGCGGTCCTTGCGGTTTTGTGAAGGCAATACAAAAGATCGCGCAATGGCACAGGCCCTGAGCCGTGTACAAAGTGACGTCAGTGATGGCAGCACATTGGGCCAAGCCTTACGCAGTGCCGGCAATTTTTTTCCTGATCGCCTGATCACCATGGTGGAGATCGGAGAGGCCGCAGATCGGTTGGCTGACGTCACTGAACGCATCGCCGTAACCCTTGCGTCTGAGGCGGAACAGCGGCGCGAATTGCGCGGCGCATTGATTTACCCTGTGATCCTTGTGATCATGTCCTTGCTGGTGATGGCACTGTTGGTGTTCTTTTTGGCCCCTACCCTTGCGCCGGTCTTTGCCTCTGCGGATGCGAACCTACCGACAGTATTACGGTTAATGGTGAGCTTACGAGAAGTGATCCTAGAACAGTGGCCAGTAGTGTTGATCGCCCTTTGCTTAGGATTGGTTATGTTGCGTATACTGCGCCGCCCCATCCGCAGCTTCATAGCGCGTTTCACGCTACGTCTGCCCATATTGGGTGGATATCTTCGCCAATCTGAAACGCTCAAGATCCTACAAACGCTTGCGCTGATGTTATCCAGCGGGGCATCTCTGCCCCGCGCGATGACCACTGCTCGCGAAACAACTCGCCACCCCTCATACCACGCACTGCTGGCACAGACCGAAGACCAGATCCTTGCGGGCGGCACATTGTCAGACGGCCTTTCAGGAAGCGCTTTGATTGATCCCATGGCAGGTGCGATGTTAGAAGCGGGTGAAGAAACCGATCAGATGGTGCCCGTTTTGGACCAGTTGGTGATTGACCTGCGCACCCGCAGTGCGCGCACATTGGCACAAGCCATTCGCATGATCACACCATTAATCACCCTTGTCATTGGCGTCAGCGTTGGTGGCATTATCCTATCCACAGTTTCTGCCATCATGTCGCTCAACGATGTCGCATTCTAGACACGCATCGCCCTTTTCGGACGCTGGATTCTCGCTATTAGAGACGCTGGTGGCACTGGCCATTCTGGCGGTGGTCACTGGCGTTGCTGCCGCAGCACTCAGGCAACCACCCCCGGCCCTGCGACTGGACAATGAAGTCAGCGACGTACAGCGCGACGCGGCTATCGCCCGCAAACGTGCTGTTTCTACACAAGTCCAAGTTTCGATGCCCGTCATCGATTGCGAAGGCAACGACGCGGTCATTTGGTTCTATCCCGATGGTACTGCATCAAACGTGGAATTTTGCGTTACCAATTCTGGCCTGACCCGCGCCTTACGCGTCTCGACCCTATCCGGTCAGTTGCTTCCCAAAGGCACGCCATGAGAAGTCGTGCCGCTGGATACTCCCTTTTTGAGGTGTTGTTGGCCTTTGCCATTATGGCAATGATCCTGTCCGTATTACTGCCCCGTCAAACCGACATGCTGTCCCGAATCCGCAACATCGAAGATCGTGCATTAGCGCAAGACTTTGCCATGTCGCGCCTCGCATTGCTGAGTATTGCTGTCCCATTGTTACCCGCCACAACTACGGACAGCTACCGCGCGTGGACCGTGATCGAGAACATTGAAAGCAGCGTTATCCATGACACTGACTTGATCGCGCTTATCCTACAAGTCACGATTCAAGACCAACGCGGCACCGTTCTGGCCAAAGTTCAAACGCAGGTGATACCCGACCGATGAACAGCCGTAGCGGATTAAGCCTGTTTGAACTGCTCGTAGCGCTTGCCCTCTTAGCGCTGATCGCAACCGGCTTGGCAGGCGCATTGGGTTTGGCAGTGAACGTCTGGGATCGTTCAACAACGCTATCCACCTCGGCTGAGGAAGTCGCCTTGCGCAGCCGTCTGCGCATCTGGACACGCCAAGCCATTCCTCCCTCGCGCCTGACACCGTTTCCGGCACAGTTTGTGGGCAACACAGACGGGTTCAGCTTTGTAACCCTGTCCGAAACACCCTTTGCGCCCGATGCCGCTGCATTGCGTGTGTCGGTGGCTGTATCCGGAACTCAGATGTCCTTGACCGCCCAATCCATCGACGATGAAGGTGCAGAAATCCGCCGTATCGAAGGTCTCTTAGCAACTGAGATCACCCCGCGGTTTTCTTACTACGCGGACACGGATGAGCTACCCAACTGGCGAGACACGTGGGAAGACACCAGTCACCTGCCTACCTTGGTGCGCATCGAGGCAGCCGAAGGCAGCACACCTGACTGGCCCGATTTTGTCGTGCGGTTGGTGCTAGAATAGGCGGTACAGGGCACCGAGTTCTGGATCAGCATGCGGCTTGCCGATTGTCTTGAAGTGTTAGCTAATGCTTGGATGAGTATCGACGTATCTCTTCCAAAGTACCGCTCATACATCTCCCAATCCATATCGACTATTTTCGGATTTTGGCCCACGGTCCAAACGAAGATCATCAGACTGCTTGATCGCACAAATGAAGTTTTTAGCGACTGTCTGACATCAGCGCCTATGGCAGATCTGCCGAAAGAACAGCATTTATTTCTCCAGCCAAAGCGATGGCGGCCACCGAAAGATCGGCACTCCTAGCTATCGAATTGGCCAAATCAGCCAGGACGCGGTTCGCAAATTCGACAGTGGGTGACAAGCCTGTCGGATCACTCTAAGCAGTCGTATGTGGGTTTGCTAAGATTTTAGATTTCAAGGTCGGCATGCTATCCTTGAAGTACTGATTAGAAGCCAAGAGCATCCGATCTACCAGTACAAATGTCACTACATCAGCAAAGGTGCGGCGTTGCTCAGAGCTCATGATAAGGAACGCTTGAGGATCAAGAGACCAATTAGGCCAGAGGTGCGCCGCCTGCCAGTGGTGGTATCCCCGCCTCCACCTGCACCAAGCGGTTCAGATTGCTTAACGAAGGCCCATTTTAATGCTAATTTTCCTCTTTGGTAGGTACAATTGCTAACCGTTTGCCTCAGGCGAAACATCCCATATCTCGGCTTGGCGGATAGCATAAACTCTAGCTAACATTGCATGCGTTACTTCTTCATCTACCGGATCATAAACCTCACCGGTAGAAGCAAAGTTCTCGCTAAAGTATTCACGGCTGACGGATACCCAGCTGATCATTAGAGCAACATCCTCAATTTTCATTTTTTGCAGGTAGGTGTCATTTCTCAATTCTTGCAATGCTGCAGATTTTCTCGACCGTAACCCTTCGAAAATGGCGCCCACCGCCATGGCTTGAAAGTCAAACAATCGAAGCGCTGCAACTGCAATGCGTTTGTCGCACTCCCATCGGCTATGCTCAGGCAGACCAGCCCTCACATAAATGTAACTATTGAATTCGGATAAATCATTGATTTTATTCCAGTTTCTACCCAAAAGGACATCCTGTTCCTCTCTCTCTTGTTGAGTGTCTTGAGCAGCATATTCCAGCCCGGCATCAGCAGGCACGAAAGATAAATCCCACCGAGCCTCGATCTTTTGCGATAAATCCTGACGAAACTCAGCTTTTAGAAGCATTCTGAAGCCCTTTCAAAAGCTTGTTGAGCTCTATCACGATGGGTCGCGTCTCCTCCTTGGAAACATATTGCATTGATCTCTGTACGTGCGCGACCCTCGGCCGTCCATGCATAATACCTGGTAGCACGTTCAAAAATTTCACTTGGTTTCAACCCTCTACAATGACCTTTAATGTTGTCCTTGGCACGGTTCACACCTTCTTGAAGCCGACGATGTTGATCTTCATCACAGTTACCTCTTGGTCC
>CALKXT010000030.1 GCA_938003685.1 uncultured Sulfitobacter sp.
GCTGGCCTACGGCGCGAACTGCGGGACTGGCGCGTCTGACTTGTTGCGCACGGTTTTGGGCTTTAACGCCAAAGGCGGCCATCTGCCGATTGTCGCCAAAGGCAATGCGGGCATCCCAAAATATGTTGAAGGCCACATTCACTATGATGGCACACCAGAATTGATGGGCGAATACGCCGTGATGGCACGCAACTGCGGTGCAACAATCATCGGCGGCTGCTGTGGCACCATGCCAGAGCACCTTGTCGCAATGCGCGCTGCACTCGACACCCAGCCCAAAGGCGACGCGCCCTCATTGGACGAAATCGTGGCCGTCCTTGGTGCGTTTTCATCCGACAGCGACGGCACAGATGGCAAAGGACCGGTGCGCGCAGAACGCAAAGGACGCCGCCGGGGGTGACCTTCTTGGGCGACACGTCTGCCATGGATCTGCCAGATGTTCTAAATTGGCGTCGCTGGAATGATTTGATCAGCCTTTCAGGTCAGCCCAGCGAAACGCAATTGCAACAGATTGCAGATTTGGGTGTGTCCCATATCGTAAATCTGGGGCCACATGACAACAAAGGCGCGCTTGAAGATGAAGCCGCCTCTGTTGCAGCTCTTGGTGTGGAATACGTCTATATTCCTGTAGATTTCGAGAACCCAACGGAAGCGGATTACGTAAGTTTTTGCACGACAATTGAGCGCCTCAAAGGCAAAACCATCCACGTCCATTGCATCTATAATGCCCGGGTTTCGGCGTTCTTTTATCGCTATGCCCAGTCTGGCAGTGGGTCAGAAGCTATCGCTTTTTCTTTGATGGATGGTATTTGGCGGCCCGGCGGGGTTTGGGCTGCGTTCATTGGCAACCAACAGGACCATGATAAGCCCAACAGATATGCAGGCTATGACTATTAAGGCTGCTTTGATTGCTGAACGTATGACACATTGCGCCTGATGCGCATCTCACCGGACAGTTTCAAACCCTATATATGTAGCAAAAACACAACTCATATTGTTACCATAATTTGGCCCAAGTGACCTCCCAATGCGCCATCTATATTGAGCAAAATATTACTAAGTTCTATCAGGCAGGACCCACATTTTGGCATATCGCTTTCATTACATATTTGCTGTTCTTGGCGTCTTTATCATTGGCGGCACTCTTTACCTTTGGGGGCAGCCGCTGATTTGCACCTGTGGCGAGGTGAAACTATGGGTTGGTTCCATTTTTGACAGTGGCAATTCCCAACACATCGCAGACTGGTACACCGCCAGCCATATTCTACACGGTGTGCTGATTGCACTGGTTGGTCGCTTGGTGTTTCCAACGGTTGGATATGGGGTTCTACTCCTCGTGGCGATCATAACGGGCATCGGGTGGGAAATTATTGAACATACCGATTTTGTACTCGACGCGTTTCGTGCCACCACGATCAATCAAGGATATCATGGTGATAGTGTTTTGAATGCGGTTGCAGATTATATCTGGATGTTGGGTGGCTTTTTCACAGCGTATTCACTGCGCACCCCCATTGTCCTCGGCTTAGTTGCTGTACTTGAACTTTCCGCGGCCTTCATTGCACGTGATAGTCTGGCCCTCAGCACATTGATGTTGATCTATCCAATCGACAGCGTCGGTGCTTGGCAACAAGAGATCAATCCGCTTAGCAAATCCAACTAGTCCCAAAAGCAACACATCTAGGCACCCTCACAAAAATGACATCTGCCGCCCCACATCCAACGGCGCGCGAAACAAATCGCGCCGCATTGGTGGGGCTTTGCGCCCCAACCCCAGTCGCTTTACTGCGACCTGAAAGCGTTGCGCCACGATATCCGCATAAGGCCCCTCGCCCCGCATGCGGCGGTGCCATGTCGCGTCATATGCGCGGCCGCCATGCATTTCGCGTAACCGTGACATGATGCGCTCCGCGCGATCCGGGAAATGATCAGCTAACCACTCTTGGACCAGTGGCGACACCTCGCGTGGCAAGCGCAGCATAATCCAACTGGCATGTCGCGCGCCTGCATCTCGACCTGCCGCAAGAATCGATTCCATTTCGGGGTCCGTTAGCGCCGGGATCATCGGGGATGCCATGACCCGCACAGGGATCCCTGCCCCTGCCAAAGTGCGGATCACCTGTAAACGTCTTTGCGGGGCTGGTGCGCGGGGTTCCATCAGGCGACTTAGCTTTGCATCCAGCGTGGTGACAGAAATGCCCACACGCACCAATCCACGCCGTGCCATATCGCCTAAGATATCAATATCACGCTCAATCAAACTACCCTTTGTGACAATCGCCACAGGGTGGCCCGCATCTGACAAAACCTGCAAACATCCGCGCATGATTTCGTGCTTTTTTTCGATCGGTTGATACGGGTCCGTGTTGGTGCCAATCGCAATTGGTGCCACTTTGTATTTCTTTGCGGCCAACTCGCGCTTCAAAACCTCAGGCGCTTCTGGGCGCGCAATAAGTCGCGTTTCAAAATCTAGACCGGGTGACAGACCAAGGTAGGCATGGCTTGGCCGTGCAAAACAATACACACAACCATGTTCACACCCCCGATACGGGTTGATCGACCGATCAAAGGGCAAATCCGGGGATTTGATGTAATTAATGACAGAGCGCGGCACCTCAATATCGGTCTGCGTGCGCAACACAGGCAGAACATCGTCCCGGGCCCAACCATCATCAACGACTTCACGTTGATGTGCCTCAAATCGACCCACATGATTGCTGCCAGCGGCCCGCCCCAACACCCGAAACCGTTGATTTTCATTATCCATTCATAAATATTAGAACAAATAAGGAACATCATCAAGCAAAAGCCGCTAATCCCTTGTCGGCATGGCTCTTTTCGCTGTACCATTTTATTTAATGAGGTCGCTCAATATCCTGACCATGTCGCAAAATGTGCACCAATTTGCGTCGTAATGTGACAAAAGAACGCAAGTGCCCTGCACCTGCCCAACAACCTGCAATACTACGGCAGAAGGAAATAACATGTCCGACGAAGAAGAAATCATCCTGTCTGAACTCGACGACGAAGAACTTGTTCAACAGATGTTTGACGACCTTTACGATGGCCTCAAGGAAGAGATCGAAGAAGGTGTGAATATCCTACTGGAACGCAAGTGGGCACCTTACGACGTACTGACCAAAGCACTTGTTGGTGGCATGACAATTGTTGGCGCTGATTTCCGCGACGGTATCTTGTTTGTGCCAGAAGTTCTGTTGGCTGCAAACGCGATGAAGGGCGGCATGGCCATCCTCAAGCCGCTGTTGGCTGAAACTGGCGCACCACGTGTCGGCAAGATGGTGATTGGCACGGTAAAAGGTGACATCCACGACATTGGCAAAAACCTTGTCGGCATGATGATGGAAGGTGCCGGTTTCGAAGTTGTTGACCTTGGCATCAACAACGCGGTTGAGAAATACCTCGAAGCGCTGGATACTGAAGGCGCTGACATTCTTGGCATGTCCGCCCTGCTGACCACCACGATGCCCTATATGAAGGTCGTGATCGACACGATGGTTGAACAGGGCATTCGCGATGATTTCATCGTTCTGGTTGGCGGCGCACCTTTGAACGAAGAATTTGGCAAAGCCATTGGTGCAGACGCCTATTGCCGCGATGCCGCTGTGGCGGTTGAAACGGCAAAGGAATGGATGGCGCGCAAGCACAACAGTGCTAAAACCGCCTGATATTTGTGATGACAGACTAACATCAAAGGCCCGGCGGCAACGCGGGGCCTTTTTTATGCCCTACAACGCACCTATCTTGAGGACCAAAGGAATATGAAATGCCGTTTCAACGCTTTGCTATTCTCATTATCGCGGTCATCTTTGCGGCTGGCGCAACTGTCTGGCTGTTCACGCTGGGTGGACCCGGCCTAATGGTCGCTGCGATACCTGCCCTACTGATCGCGGCGTTTGCGATAAGAGTTCTAAGAAAATGACTCATGAACCTGATACTTTGGCCGACGAGGGCCTGCCGCTTGACCTAACAAAAGGTCGTATTCTTTTGATTGCATGTGGCGCGCTCGCGCGCGAAATTCTGGCGCTGAACAAAGCCAACGGTTGGGATCACCTACATCTGCATTGCCTGCCCGCGAACCTTCACCATTACCCAGACAAAATCGTGCCTGCCGTCGAAAAAATGGTCGCAGAAAGACGTAATGATTTTGACGATATATTCGTGGTTTATGCGGACTGTGGCACTGGTGGTCTGCTAGAGGCAGCGTGCGACAGGTTGGGTGTCAAAATGATCGCAGGGCCACATTGCTATAGTTTCTTTGAAGGCAACGACGCCTTTGCCGACCTTGGCGAAATGACTGCGTTTTACCTGACCGATTTCTCTGTGCGCCAGTTCAACGCCTTTATCGTGAAACCACTGGGCCTAGATCGTCACCCGGACCTGCGGGACATGTACTTTGGGAACTATGAAAAAGTTGTCTATCAGGCGCAACTGGACGACCCTGAACTCACTGCAAAGGCCCAAGAGTGTGCCGACATCCTCGGCCTCCCCCTAGAACGACGCTTCACAGGCTACGGTGATCTTGCCACCACATTGGCGACACTGCCCCACTGACCTCTTTTTGGCCTTAAATATTCCCGGGGTCTGGGGCAGAGCCCCAGGTCAACCAACCTGCACCGCTGTCTCATTGATCCGCTCAATCATCGCACGCAGACCGTTAGAACGCTGCGCCGAGAGATGATCATTCAACCCCAAACGCCCCATTTCCGCGCGCGCATCCACAGCCAGAACATCCGCTGGGGACAACCCGTTATAAAGCGTCCGCAAAACAGCAATCAGGCCAGACACGATCATCGCGTCACTTGCGCCATCAAAATGCAGTTTATCGTCTTCAAACTGCGCATGCAGCCAGACCTGACTGGCACAGCCATCAACTTTGGTTGCAGGCACACACAAGGCTTGCGCTAAAGGTTCCATCGCTTTGCCCTGATCGATGACATGGCGATAGCGATCTTCCCAATCGTCCAGAAATTCAAAATCTTCAACAAGCTCTTCAAAGGCAGGCGTGGCCATCAAACATAGGTCCTTGGGATGGTTTTTACATGTCTCAGAGGTAGGAGCAGCGCAACCAAAGGTCCACCCCCTTCCCAACGCGCAATTGATAGGGTAGTCAAAAGGCAGTGAATTTTCTCGGGCGGACACCATGCGCAAGACCCTTTCTATTCTTTTGATATCGACACTCACGCTGACCGCTTGCGGTACAGTACGCGAAAGCAAAATCAACCCGTTTAATTGGTTTGGACAATCTCGCTCTGAGGCGATTCAACCAAAGAAAAACACCAATCCACTGATTCCTGAAAAAAGTGGTGGTATCTTTGCGGGCCTGCGCGCCCAAGACGCCATCTATGAGGGCCGCCCTTTTGAGCAAATTACCAACCTGACCATCGAGCGTATTCCAGGTGGGGCAATCATCCGCGCTACAGGTTTGGCTGCACGGCAAGGGTATTATTCAGTGCAACTTACCGCTGAAAATGAAGATGAATTACCTGTAGACGGCGTGTTGACCTATCGCCTTGAAGGGCGTCGCCCAAGCGAAAATACGAACGTGGGTACAAAACCAACACGTGAAGTGACCGCGGCTCGCCGCCTGACAGATCAGGAATTGCGCGGTGTGCGCAGCATCCGCGTTGAGGGGCAATTAAACGCATTGGTCAGCCGCCGCTAAGCGACTAACCAAAATTAAATCACGCCTTTGCGGCAGTGATAATAATCTCAACAGTGAATTCCGGCTTGGCCAGTTTGGCCTCGCCACACGCGCGCGCAGGCGCGTGACCTTCTGCCACCCATGCATCCCAAACGCCGTTCATTTCAGCAAAATCTTTCATGTCATCCAACCAGATGACCGCCTGCAAGATACGAGTTTTGTTTGACCCGACTTCAGCCAGCAATGCATCAATCTGATCTAGACAGTCTTGCGTTTGTTGGGCCACGCTTGCACCCGCTGTACCAACTTGGCCCGCCAAATAGATCGTATTGCCATGTTCAACAATCTGACTCATGCGCTGATTTGTATGGTGGCGCTGGATATCGCTCATTTGGGTATCTCCTATAAATCAGATGGTTGCAGGCTAAACCTCAACCACTTTCACATCACTTCCCATTGCTGTCAGGGCAATTTTACCCTCGCACAGCCGCAATGCATCATTGCCAAACACCTCTAACCGCCAACCTTTCATTGCTGGCACATCCCGCAGACCAGCGGCGATACCATCCAGATCAGCAGCAGGCGCAATCAGTTTCGCTGCAACACCCGCAGATTCGGTTTTCGCTTTCAGCAGCACGCGCAGCAGATCAGCCAGTGCCGGATTCACTTGTAGCTTTTCACGGCTGCGATCAGGTTGCGGCATATCACCCGGTTTGCAGGCAACGCCAACTTTGATCCCGCGCAAGATGCCTTCAGCGATGTCGCCCTTGCGCGCATCACGCAACAAAAGGCGCGCACGGCTCAATTCTTCCATCGTACTTGGCTTCAAGCTTGCAAGTTCAACCAATGCGTCGTCTTTGTACACACGGTTGCGCGGGATATTGCGGGTTTGCGCGTATTCTTCACGAAACGCCGCCAATTCACGCACAATCGCAAGGAATTTTCCTGAACTGGTCCGGGTTTTCACCCGTTTCCACGCATTACGAGGCGCGGTGATATAGGTGTCAGGGTTGGTTAGAACTTCCAGCTCTTCCGCAACCCAGCGGCCACGACCGCTTTTCTCAAGCTCAGCCGCCAGAAATTCATAGACTTGGCGCAGATGCGTCACATCAGCCAGCGCATAGGTCTTTTGCGCATCACTCAAAGGACGACGCGACCAATCTGTGAAACGTGACGTCTTATCAACACCTTCTCTCACAATTTTGCGCACCAAAGTTTCATAGCCGACTTGCTCACCAAAGCCGCAGACCATCGCCGCAACTTGGGTGTCAAACAAGGGTTCCGGGAACACCTTGGCATCAACAAAAAATATCTCAAGATCTTGGCGCGCAGCGTGGAATACTTTGACCACCGACGTGTCGCGAAACAGATCATAGAGTGGCTCAAGCGAAATCCCATCGGCCAATGGATCAACCAATACCGCACCAGAATCATCCGTGCCTGGCATTGCAAGCTGCACAAGGCAGAGCTTGGAATAATAGGTCCGTTCGCGCAGGAATTCGGTATCTACAGTGACGTAATCATGCCCCGCAGCCTCAGTGCAATAGGCGGCAAGATCGGCGGTTGTTGTGATGGTTTTCATGAACAGACTTTGTGTTGAGACAGGACAGGCAGGGCCAATTTATAAAGAGGTATAGGAACCTGTTCGATTTGACCAGATCAGCCCTGCAAGAAGTATGGATCGCGCAGCCCAGAAGCAAACCGGCGCAGTACAGCCGGATACAACCGATGCTCTTGCACCAAGACACGATCGGCCAAGGTATCAGGTGTATCACCTGCATGTACGGCAATAGTCGCTTGTCCCAAGATCGGTCCATCATCCAGCGCTGCAGTTACTTCATGGACGGTGCAACCATGTTCGCTATCCCCGGCCTCTAACGCGCGGGCATGGGTATGCAGCCCTTTGTATTTGGGTAAGAGCGAGGGGTGGATATTGATCATCCGCCCGGCCCACGCATCGGTAAAACCACCCGTTAATTTGCGCATAAACCCTGCAAGGCAGATGATATCAGGTACATGAGGTGCCAAAGCCGCGCTCAGCGCCGCCTCAAACGTAGGGCGGTCTGAACCATATGGGCGGTGGTCCACAACAACCGTCGCGATCCCCTGCCCTTTGGCCCAAGCAATGCCACCTGCGTCTGCGTTGTTGGATACGACCACACAGGGATGTGCCGGATGATCACCGATCATCATATCCGCCACCAATGCGCGCATGTTCGATCCACCGCCAGAGACAAAGATCGCGACCCGTTTTGTCAAAGCAGCGACCCGGTATAAGAAACCCCGTTATCGGTTGTGATCTGGCCAATTTCGATTGCAGCATGACCATCTGTTGCAAAAGCTGCCTTGGCCGCTTCAACCTTATCCGCAGGAACCACAGCAATCATGCCCAATCCCGCGTTAAACGTCTTGAGCAATTCAGCTTCAGCCATACCGCCTTGTGCGGCCAACCATTTGAATACAGGCGGTAAATCCCACGACCCCAGATCAATCTGCGCGCCCATACCTTCGGGCAACACACGCGGCAGGTTTTCGGTCAAACCACCACCGGTAATATGGGCCAAGGCATTCACACAATCACCCCGTAATGCAGCAACAGCACCTTTGACATAAAGTTTGGTAGGCGTCAGCAGCGCCTCACCCAAGGTGCCTTCCCCAAACGGGCTGGCATCACCCCAACCAAGGCCACTGACCTCAACAATCTTGCGCACAAGGCTGTAGCCATTTGAATGTACACCGTCACTTGGCAGGCCCAATAGCACATCACCAACCGCCACATCGCGTGGCAATTCAGTGCCGCGTTCCATCGCACCAACCGAGAAACCGGCCAGATCAAAGTCACCCGCGTGGTACATCCCCGGCATTTCTGCTGTTTCGCCACCGATCAACGCACAACCGGACTGCGCACAGCCTTCTGCAATGCCTTCGATGATCCGCGCGGCTTGATCCAATTCAAGCTTGCCCGTTGCGAAGTAATCAAGAAAAAACAAAGGCTCCGCCCCTTGGCAGACCAGATCATTCACGCACATCGCAACCAGATCAATACCAATGCTATCGACATTGCCCGTATCAATCGCGATCCGCAGCTTGGTACCGACACCGTCCGTGGCTGCAACCAGTACCGGATCCGTAAACCCTGCCCCTTTGAGATCAAACAACGCGCCAAAGCCACCCAATCCCGACATCACCCCGGGCCGCGCTGTGCGCTTGGCCGCAGGTTTGATGCGTTCAACCAGCGCGTTGCCCGCGTCAATATCAACGCCTGCGTCTGCGTATGTGATGCCGTTCTTTGTCATGCTCAATCCCCGATGTTCAGACGATGACGCCGCGATACCCTATCAATCCAAACCAAGCAACCACCGCAAGACGATGAGCGATTGGAGAGTAAAAAAAGGGGCCATATGGCCCCTTTTGATAGATCATATTACAGTGACGCCCCTAACCCTTCAGATCAGTTTGAAACAATCTGAAAGTCGACCCGACTGTTTGGCAACCCAGGCTGACCCGCGATACCGACAGAAAAAGACGGTGCAGAAATCAAAATCCGGTCCTGAGAGAAACCAGCAGATTTCAAATTACTTAACATAGCCAAGGCCCTCATTCTGCCTGTGGCAACGCTTTCGCGTGTGCCCGGCTCATCCGTATGATGGCCAACAATCCGCAACCACGCACCTTCGCAGCGCGCAACCTCAGCTGCCAAATTGAACACAGCGTCCATTTGACTGGATGGTGCTGTTATCGCGTTCACCGAATAGAATTGACGCGCTTGCTCTGCTGCAAACTCAAGCTCGCCCACACAATCAGCAGCAGGTTTTTGCCACTGCTGGGCGGACTGGGTAAAGCTGGCCTTTTGCACTATCGGTACAATCGAAAACTCAACCCGGCGGTCATAATAGGCCGAATCCTCTGGCCCTTGGACATTTGAACCTTGCTTGTCCCCATGTCCAATCGCGACAAAATTTGTTGTGTCAATTCCTGAAGCGGAAAGACGATTGATAATGGATTGCGCTCGTTTTTCGCTCAAAACTTGATTGATGCGTGAATCACCTGACGGATCGGAATGGCCTTCAACTTGAACCGTAAAGCCGGGACATTCACTTGCAACCATACCGATCAACCGCGCAGCAGAAAGCCCCGCATCCTCACCAGAAAGCCCGCCTGCAGGAAAATATATTTTAGCAGATTCTGCCAGCGCAGTCAGGTCTTCTTGGCACGAGCTATCCACCGTATTATTGGCTTGCGCTTTGGAAAAGAAATCCGCAGCCGTGGTTGCCGTGAGCGCAACGGTTTGTGGTTTTAATGCGACTTCTGGCTGAACCTCAGGCGTAAGAGCCAAGACGTCCAGCGGTGCGTTGCGCGTGACAGTCATTTCAGTTTCATCAAAGTCTGTGGTATTTTGCGCCGCAGATACTGGCGTGTCGATTGCACCCCCTGCATTTGCTTCCAAAGCAGCTTGTACCGACGCATTCAGAGCTGAAAACCGCTCGTCTTTTATCAACTCCGCCTCTCGTTGAGTATTTTCACCTGCATCAAACAAAGAAACGCCACTGTCTTTGAACAGATAAATCGTAGCAAAAAATACAATTGCCAATGTTGGTGCGATCCAAGGTAGATTATTTCTTAAGAGTCTCATTTTGCTCGTAGCCCCCCAGCTAAGTCTTGCCTGTTTGTGCAACGGCCAGCATCATATTGCCGATCCATCTACCTATAGATGGAAATGTGGTGACCACGTCAACATATAGGTGTGTGTTTTGGGCGTGAAATGGATAAAACAGTATAAAATCTGGCATATGGTGATCAAAAACTATAGCTCGACACAACCTATAGGTGCGTATATTCCAGAATTCTTGCAGTGACGCGGTTTTTACAATGAAAATTGTGTTTGCGCTATCTGGCCCAATTCATCAGGTGATTCACCCACACAATGTCTTGACGAAACCATCTCATCCGCATACCCACGCGCCCATGGCGGGCCTGTAGCTCAGTTGGTTAGAGCAGAGCGCTCATAACGCTTTGGTCGTAGGTTCGAGTCCTACCGGGCCTACCATATTTGATATTTTCAAAACGCATCCCCGTTAGCTGCACAACCTTTCTATTGATGTTGGTTGTGGTCAGTTGGTGCGTTCGTTAGGCTTTGGTATTTTAGTATTTAAAGGTCATTATTAATGAAAATTTTAGTTGTAGGTGCAGGTTTCGCCGGAAGCGTCTATGCACGCCTTGGTGCCGAAGCTGGCCATGCAGTAAGTATCATTGATAGCAAGCCTCATTTGGGTGGCAGCGCACATGACCGCATGGTTGAAGGCTTGCGGGTAAACGACTACGGCCCACACCTTTTTAACACCAGCAACATGCGGGTGGTTTCGTGGCTCAGCCGATTCACCGAGTGGACGTCTTATACACATGTGGCCCGCGCCCTTTTGCCCAGTGGCGATACCATTCCGTTCCCATTGAACCTTGATAGTCTTGATGCATTGAAAGTCGCTGGTTACGATACGGCCCCGACATATCCGGCGCTGCCAATCACCAAGGATACCACGGCGCGGGCGTGGTTGAGGTCCATCATCAGTGATGATCTGATAGATTTGTTTTTCGTCAGATATGTGCGCAAAATGTGGGGCATTTCGCTGGATGAACTGCCCGCGAAGGTCGTTCAACGCGTCCATGTACGTGAAAACAGAGATCCACGCAGCTTTCCAAAAGCGCAATTTCAAGCGTTGCCGCGTGATGGGTATGCAGCCTTGTTTACCAACATGTTAAACCATCCCCGGATCTCGATCACTTTGAACCAGTCCTTTGAACACACCATGCGTCGTGAATTCGATATGGTGTTCTGTTCAATGCCAATTGATCTGTTTTACGATCAAGTCCATGGCGCACTGCCTTATCGTTCAGTACGGTTTCACACGTTTTCGCAAGATATCGACCCTTCAGGTGGCTGTGCGACGCTCAACATGACCGACCTGTCGACCTATACACGCAAGACCTATTGGCAGCATGTAACGGGTAAGGGCCGTGCGCCGTTTGTGACCACCTTTGAAGAACCCTGTCGTCCAGAGGAAAACGCGGGCGAACGCTATTATCCAATGCGCACGATTGGCGGGGGTGAGGACGCGCTGCTGGCCAAGTACCAGAAAATTGCAGACGCTGAGTCGCATAGGCTAAAGTTCATCGGGCGTTGTGGTGCGTTTCAGTATCTAAATATGGATCAGGTGGTTGGACAAAGCCTGCAAGGCGCGATGCGGTTTTTTGGGGGTGGCGAAGGAGGCCTGCAATCAGACGCAGTACTGCAAACGGCAACCTAATCGTTCTAGAACCGTGATTCCAAAGACCCGCATGCGCCCAACCATATCAACGCGTCGCACTCACATGCCAATTGATGGTCATTTCTGCAACGGTTTCGCCGCCCGCGTCTTGGATATTGACCGTAACATCAAAGGCCACTTTGCCCTCATCCTTAATCGTTTTCATCAATTCAGCACCGGGGGCAGATGTTTTAGCCTGGGCGGTCAACATACCCTTAGCAATGCGTTTAAAGGTAATACCCGCAGTCGCTGCAACCGGACGCATCTCTAAAATTACAGGTGCCAAAGCCCCCGCCATTGCCGCACCTGATGCCGCTTCGCCCAGCGTGAACATCGCACCGGCATGCATAGATTGAATGTGGTTCGAAATCTCATCACGCTGATCCAGCGATGCACTGGCCGCGCCATCCCCCACCTCTAGCAAGGTGATGCCGACATGGTTTTGAAATGGCACTATTGCGCTTAGTTGGGCTTTGATCATGTCATAAGGGGTCATTTGCAGGGCTCCGGTTTCTGATTTCATCAGAACGTCGCAGATCAAAGTCGGGCGGACAATTGTACCGCCACGTCACATGGTCCCCTCACACCTTATCGCGCAATGACAATGTCAGCGCGTAACCCCCCCATGCGTGCCGATTCACCCAGCCGCAACACGCCACCATGGGCACGTGCTATGTCCGTCGCAATGGCAAGGCCAAGCCCCACACCGCTGCCTTTGTCTTGGTTGCGTGCAGGGTCAAGCCGCGTAAACGGTCGCGTTGCCTCTGTGCGGCGATTTTCTGGGATGCCGGGACCATCGTCTTCAATCCGAATACGTAGGGTCTTGTCACTCAACATAACCGACACTTCTGCCCGAGCCCCGTAACGCACCGCGTTTGAAATCAGGTTATCTATGGCGCGACGCATCGCGATTTTGCGCATCATGACCACGCCTGTTCCCTCACCTTCACCATCAAGCAAGGTCACATCGCGCCCGGCGCGCTTGGCCTCTGCGACGATCTGGGCAATGAAATCGCTTGGGACAACCTCCTCTGGGTCGCCCTCGGCTGCACCTTTGGCAAAGTTCAGGAACTCATCCAACATACGCTGCATGTCATCCACGTCTTGCAACAGCGGTGCGGCCTCGTCGTCCTCTAGCATCGACAGGCTAAGCCGCATCCGCGTGAGCGGTGTGCGCAGATCATGACTGACCCCTGACAGCATCAAGGTGCGTTGTTCAATCTGGCGTTCAATCCGGTTGCGCATGTCCACAAAAGCATTGCCCGCCGCACGTACTTCAACTGCACCACCGGGCGTATAAGGTTCATGGCGCCCGCGTCCAAAAGCCTCTGCAACACGGGCCAGCCGTTTGATCGGACGCAATTGATTGCGCAGATAGATCGACGCAATCAACGTCATTAAAATGCCGAAAAACACCGTGTAGACGAACAACTGATGCGGGTTAGCCGCTGAAATGCGCCTACGGTCAAATTGCAACTCCACCGGGCCGTTCTTGGAGGACACATACAGCAACACATCTCGGCCAGACTGCAAGTCGACCGCTTGCAACCCCTCCAGCATATCAGACAAGCGCTTGGTCAAAACCAAACCGGAAAAATCATACCAAGACCGTGTGCTTTTACCTGGCACTTGGCTCACCGTGACGGGGCGCACCAAAATATCTAGCGGACCCGCAACAGCACTTATCTGAACACCAATATCACCCATATCCGCCGCAGCATCGACTTGTGTCATCACCATGCGCAATTCACGTAAAACCGTGTCGGTCATTTGCGTGGTCACACCTTCAAAATGGCGCTGCGCAAAGATCACTGTGACAACCAATTGCAAGAACACCACAGGCAACAGCAAAATCAAGGCAGCCCGCCCATAGATGCCACGTGGAAGATATCGTTTGAGCCAGACAAAGAACATGTCGTAAAGCTTAACCACCGCGCCCCCCCTGCGAAAGGCCAAACCATGCTGCCTGATGATGACTTTAATCCAATTATCGGCATAGCCGCGGTGTTAGAGCCGGGATTGCGCAGGATTGTCGCCCCCAACCCCTCGCCCATGACGCATCGCGGAACCAATACCTATCTGATCGGGGACAGCGCACTGGCGGTTATCGACCCGGGACCAGATTCCCCCGCGCACCTTGACGCAATCTTGGCCGCTGTGCAGCCGGGCCAACACATCAGCCATATCATTGTGACCCACACCCATCTTGATCATTCGCCCCTTGCACGGCCTTTGGCAGATAGATGCGGCGCGCCTGTGTTGGCCTTCGGGGATGCCACCGCAGGGCGATCAAGCGTGATGCGCCAACTGGCCGCCAGCGGATTGATGGGCGGCGGTGAGGGTATCGATATAGAGTTCCTGCCCGATGTTATCCTAAAGGATGAAGAAGTTATTTCCGGCGACGGCTGGACCCTAGAAGCGCTGCACACCCCCGGTCATATTGGCAACCACCTGTGCCTTGCGTGGGGCGATGCCTGCCTGACTGCAGATCATGTGATGGGCTGGGCGTCCTCGCTGGTATCGCCCCCGGATGGTGATCTAACCGACTTCATGACGTCCTGCGCGCAACTGCAAACCCGCAACTGGCGTATCTTCTATCCAGGTCACGGCGCACCTGTTGACGATCCAGCAGCACGACTTGACTGGCTTGTGAGCCATAGAAATTCTCGCGAAGCAGCAATCTTAACCGAACTGGCGAAAGGCCCAAGCACAGCAGAAACGCTCGCCGCGCAGATCTATACACAAACGCCCCCTGCTCTTTTGGGTGCTGCAACGCGAAACGTCCTTGCACATCTTATTGATCTATCAGGAAAATCCACAGTTGAACCGGTTGGAGCACTGCACGCCGCAGCATCCTTTCGCATCCGCTAAATCTTTTCTCAAAAATCTGCTTTTTTGAAGCAAATCCCTCTGGACGCGCCAAAATCTCACTGCTATATCGCCCATACCGTTCCGACGTAGCTCAGTGGTAGAGCAGTTGACTGTTAATCAATTGGTCGTAGGTTCGACCCCTACCGTCGGAGCCATAAAAAGCCAACAAGTACAATTACTTGTTGGCTTTTTTGCTTTTCATGATTTGGTGATTTTTGATTTAAAAAAGCACTACGGAAGCAATGCTCTGGACATTTCAGGCGCAGCTCGTGCGCAACATTGTAACAAAAGCGGTCTCTCATTTTGACCTTCGTCGAGAACAGCGCATTTCAAAAATTTCCACCCCGAGTAATCCCCTTTGGACTGTAAAAATACTGCTTTCAGTGGGCCTTGGCTGTCCTTCCAGACACGGTTACGTGGCCACTGTTTTTATATGGTGCGCAGATTATGAAGAAAGCCTCTGATCGATTTGCCTAGCGATCTCTAACCCATCCCATACGATCAAAATTCATCATTCTCAGGCACAGTCCCAAACCGCGCTAAAAACGTCGGCACGCTGACTTCGCCAGAGCTTGGGTCCTCCGTAACCATATAGGCATCTGCGCCAACACAGTCCTCGGAACGGGATTCACGCTCGGCTCGTTCTTCTGCCTGTGACGCGTTAGTGTACTGAAATTGCTTGCCGATGTGCAGGCTAGCCTGCTTGCCAGCCCCAGCACGCTTTTCAATGTAGGTTTGGCAAATGTAATGAATTTTTGGGACATTTTCGTCTGTGTCGGTCATCGCTGGGTTCCTCCGATTCCGATTTGGAACAAAATAAGAACAAATGTGATGTTTAGCAATAGACGACTGTACCATGTAGAACGATAGATACTTCTATCTCCAAACACTTTTGCTTGTATCCACCTCTCAATAGCGCCATTTCTTGCGCCATATGTCCTCATCTTTACCCATCACCCTTCACTCTGACACGCTACGCGCAAGTATTTTGCCGCAGGGTGCTACGCTTGTGGATCTGCGTTTTAGCGACCAGACCCGCAATATGGTTATTGGGTTTGCAGACCCTCAAGATCACATCAATGTGCCGATTTGTGCGGGGTCGTTGGTTGGGCCTGTCGCCAATCGGGTGCGCGACGGTCACGTTACATTATCGGGCAAAACCTACCAAATGCCTCTGAACGAAGGTCCAAACACGCTACATTCTGGGCCAGATGGGCTGCACACACAAATGTGGCAGCTTCACAGTCAGACATCGGCGGCGCTGACCCTGTCATGCCAATTGAGGGATGGCACAAACGGCCTGCCGGGGACTAGACAGATCAGCGCCATCTATAGTCTGATGGGCAACACCCTAAGCCTCACCATCACTGCGACTACAGACCACCCCACACCGATGAACATCGCAGCACACCCGTATTGGAACCTTGATGGGCAGCCTGACGTGGGCGGGCATCATATTACTGTTCATGCGGCTGACTACCTACCAACTGATATACAAGGCCTTCCTACGGGTGACCTTAAACCTCTCAGCGGCACCGCGTTTGATTTCAAAACCGCCTGCCCGGTTCCATTGTCCCCAGATTTGGACGTTAACTTTTGCTTGGCGCGCGCCCCAAGGCCGACGCCACAACCTGCCGCCATACTTGTGGGGTCTGATGGGACACGCTTAGACATTGCGACCACGGCCCCCGGCCTTCAGGTCTATGCAGGTTCAGGATTGCCAGAATTACCTGTAACCATGGCTGGTTCACCACCCCTCAAACCATATTCTGGAATCGCGTTGGAACCACAGCATTGGCCCGACGCGCCGCATCATACGCATTTCCCGCAAATCACGTTGCACCCCGGCGAAACCTACACCCAGACCACACATTACACACTAACCCCGCCCTGATATCGGCATTCAATGACCCCAATTGCGCCCTGCCCCCGGCAGAATTAAGCGGCACCTTAGAACGTGGGGCAGCCCAAAACAGCCTGCCCATCACAGAGGAAGGAGCATGCCGTTATGGCCCGTCTTGATCGAAGTGAAAGCGCACAAAAACCCAGACCACGCCCGGTGCCTAGACCGGTGCCAACACCCATCGCATCCAAGCCACAGCCATCCCCATTGATTACCGATTACGCCAGTATCTGACCCGTGACTTCAACAGGTTAAGCTTCTAAAATGCCCCGATGAGCACACCCGTTTCATCCATCCGTAACCTTGGTCCCGCATTCGAGGCCAGTTGCACAGCCGCAGGCATCCACAGCGCCGAAGAGCTACGAGACCTTGGGGCCGATGCCGCCTACAGCGCAATCTTACGCACTGGCGTGCGCCCGCATTTCATTGGCTATTATGTGTTGGTCATGGGCCTACAGGGCCGCCCATGGAACGATTGCAAAGGCAAAGAGAAAAAGGCGCTGCGCGTCAAATTTGATGCGATCAAAGCCGACAGCCATGACCCTGTGACATCCGAATTTGAACGCATGATGAACCTCATTGGTGTACGTAACGTCTAATTACACAACGCTTCAGCTCATTGAAATAAAGTGACAATTACCTATCTGTTTGTACATGGATTTCGACAAACACCCTCATGCCGCCGATCTGGCACGGCTTCGTAAACTGGCCCAGCGTATGGATAGCGCTTTTCGCGTGCCTGTTTTTGGTATCCGATTGGGGTGGGATTCGATGTTGGGTTTTGTGCCCGTAGTTGGTGATGCGCTGACCCTTGCCCCATCGGTATTTATCTTGCGCGAATCCATCCGCATGGGTGTATCCAAAACAGTGATGGCGCAGATGGGCATAAACGTCGGTATTGACCTTGCCATAGGTGCGATCCCGCTTGTTGGTGACATCTTTGACATCGGGTGGCGGTCAAACACGCGAAACGTGGATTTGCTGCACAGCCATCTGGCTAAAACGGGCACGATAAACGCACCAAATGCCACTACGCTGACCATCGAAACCTAGCAAACAAAGAAAAAGGGCCGCATCACTGCGACCCTTTCTAACATTTTCCAGTTGGAAAGTTGGATTATCCAACCAATTCCAAACCAGAGAAGAAGTACGCGATTTCGATCGCTGCTGTCTCAGGTGCGTCTGAACCGTGAACAGAGTTTTCGCCAACTGATTCAGCAAATTCAGCGCGGATTGTGCCGGCGGCTGCGTCTGCTGGGTTGGTTGCGCCCATAACTTCGCGGTTTTTCGCGATGGCGCCTTCGCCTTCCAGAACCTGAACAACAACTGGCTCAGAAATCATAAAGTCGCACAATTCGCCAAAGAACGGACGTTCAGAGTGTACGCCATAAAATTCTTGGGCTTGCGCAAGCGTCATTTGGATACGCTTGGATGCGACAACGCGCAGACCTGCGTCTTCGAATTTCTTAACGATTGCGCCGGTTAGGTTGCGCTTTGTTGCGTCGGGCTTGATGATTGAGAATGTGCGTTCGAGGGCCATGTGGCGTGCTCCTATCGGTGTTGAATTTGGCCGCTCCCTAACATGGGGTTTGCTACATGAAAAGCTGTGATTGACGCCGCCCTATCCTTGGTCCACACCGCGCCCATGTTACGCATCTCAGAAATCAACTATTCCGTCGAAGGTCGCCCTCTGTTTGAAGAGGCGTCGGCCGTCATTCCTGATGGTCACAAAGTGGGCCTTGTTGGGCGCAACGGCGCTGGCAAAACCACACTTTTCCGCATCATTCGCGGTGAATTGGGTTTGGACGCCGGGGCAATATCCCTGCCTTCACGCGCCAAAATTGGTGGCGTGGCGCAGGAAGTGCCCTCCTCCGATGTATCGCTCATCGACACAGTATTGGCCGCTGACACCGAACGCGCCGCTTTGATGTTGGAATCTGAAACCGCGACCGACGCGGCACGCATTGCAGATATCCAATCGCGTTTGGCTGACATAGATGCATGGTCAGCCGAGGGGCGCGCCGCGTCGATCCTCAAAGGTCTCGGCTTTGATCATGAAGAACAGCTCATGCCCTGCTCTGAATTTTCCGGCGGCTGGCGGATGCGTGTGGCTCTTGCTGGGGTGCTGTTTGCACAACCTGATCTGCTGCTACTTGATGAACCAACCAACTACCTCGACCTTGAGGGCGCGCTATGGCTTGAAAGCTATCTGGCGAAATATCCGCACACGGTCATCATCATCAGCCACGACCGTGGTTTGCTGAACCGCGCGGTGAACGGCATTTTGCACCTCGAAGACAAAAAACTGACGTTCTATCAAGGTCCTTACGATCAATTCGCCCGCCAACGCGCTGAAAAACGTGCGCAATTGACGGCGATGGCCAAGAAACAACAGGCCCGCAAGGACCACATGCAGTCCTTTGTTGATCGCTTTAAGGCCAAAGCATCCAAGGCCAAGCAGGCGCAATCGCGCCTCAAGATGATCGAAAAGATGGACATGATCACGCCGCCAGAAGAGGCAGCGCGCAAGGTGTTCACCTTCCCCGAACCCGAGGAACTGTCGCCGCCGATCATCAATATCGAAAATGGCTCTGTTGGCTATTCGGACGACAACCCCGTCCTGACGCGCCTGAATCTGCGCATCGATCAAGACGACCGCATCGCGCTGCTGGGCAAGAACGGCCAAGGTAAATCGACACTGGCCAAATTGCTGTCTGATCGCCTGCAACTCATGGCGGGCAAACAGATCAATTCCAACAAACTGCGTGTCGGCTTTTTCGCGCAGCATCAGGTTGATGAGTTGATCATCAACGAAACTCCGTTGCAGCACATCATCTCGGCTCGTCCCGGCGTCATGCAATCCAAACTGCGCGCCCAACTCGCAGGCTTTGGCCTTGGCCCAGATCAAGCAGAAACCGAAGTTGGCCGCTTGTCTGGGGGTCAAAAAGCACGTCTATCCCTGTTGCTTGCGACCCTACACGCACCTCACCTGTTGATCCTCGATGAACCGACCAACCACCTCGACATCGAATCGCGTGAGGCACTGGTTGAGGCGCTGACCCGCTATTCCGGTGCGGTGATCCTCGTCAGCCACGACATGCACCTGCTCTCCATGGTCGCGGATCGTTTGTGGCTGGTCTCAGATGGCACCGTCACGCCCTATGACGATGACCTCGAAGAATACCGTAAGATGTTGCTGACGCCGGTAAAACCCGTCAGCAAGAACCCCAACAAAGCCAAAAAAGAAGCGCCAAAACCAAAACGTGCCAGCCGCGATGAGGTGCTGGCCCTACGTGCAGAGGCGCGCAAATCCGAAGAACGTGTGAACAAGATCAACGATATGCGCGACAAACTGGCCAAAAAACTCGCGGACCCAGAGCTGTATGAGGACGCCAAAAAAGGCGAACTCGAAGTGTGGAACAAGAAATACGCTGAAGTCATGGGCGCACTCGAACGTGCAGAATCCTTGTGGATGGCCGCACTCGAAAAACTGGAAAAAGCCTCTGCTTGATCTTCATCTAGCCAAATAAACTCTGGGGTCCGGGGCAAAGCCCCGGTAGCATCGATCAAATGATATTCGACACCGCCTATATGATCACGGCCCTTGTCACCATGTTTGTGGTCGTAGACCCAATTGCCATCGCGCCGCTCTTCCTCGCGCTTACCCCCGGCATGACCGACGCAGAGCGCCGCCGCGTCGCGTGGCGCGCCTGTATCATCGCCGCCATCGTTTTGATCGTCTTTGCCGCCTTTGGTGAGGCGGTGCTTGGCTTTATCGGTATCTCCATGCCCGCCTTCCGCGTTGCGGGGGGTATTTTGCTCTTTATCACTGCCCTCGACATGCTCTTTGCCCGGCGCACCAAACGCCGCGAAGACACTGCCGAGGAAGACGATCACAATGATCCATCTGCATTCCCTCTTGGAATCCCCTTGATCGCAGGTCCCGGTGCAATTGCCACAGTGATCTTGCTGACAGGTGAAAAACCCGGTTGGGAAGGGTTACTGACCGTGAGCGGCATTACCCTTTTTGTTCTGGTTGTCATGGCATTAACCCTGCAAGCCAGCGGGTATCTTGAACGCGTTGTCGGCAAATCGGTGATCAATGTGATCACCCGTCTGCTCGGCATGTTGCTGGCCGCCCTTTCGGTGCAATTTGTTCTTGATGGATTGTCCGCGTTTGGATTTGGCCCCGGCGCGGGCTGACATCGCACAACGCTGCCCCTATATAAATTGAACGCAATGGGGGCATTACATGAATACCTTTAACGACGAACGCCTGATCTATCTGATTGTCCTGCTGGTCATGGTCGCGGGTTGGTTTTTCATGCAAACCCGCGAAGGGTTGAATAAAACCCTGCAACACGCTGCGGTTTGGGCCATGATTTTTGTTGGTGGTGCCGCCGGCGTAGGTTTGTGGCAAGACATCAGTCGCACCCCAAACCAAACCAGCTTTTCCGCCTCTGGCCAGATTGTCGTCCCGCGTAATCGCGATGGGCATTATTATCTGACCGCGTTGATCAATGGCACCGATATACGCTTTGTTGTTGATACAGGTGCGACAGACATGGTGCTTACACAATCTGACGCAACGCGCGCCGGGCTTGAACCGAATCAGCTTAATTATTTGGGTCGTGCGTTTACTGCCAACGGCGAAGTGCGCACTGCGTTTGTGAAACTCGACAAGGTTCAACTGGGCGAAACGACAGATCGTGATGTGGCGGCCGTTGTGAACCAAGGGCAGATGGAGCAGAGCCTGCTGGGCATGGGATATTTACAGCGGTGGGGGCGTATTGAGATTGCCAATAACGAGTTGATTCTAACCCGTTAAGTTTCGGCCTTCTTTTCCCAACGCCCAGATTCTTCTGACCAATATTGCGCCGATGCACCTGCTTCTTTTAGCGCTTTCCACTGACCACGCGCGCGGTTCAGCGCAATCTCGTCATTGCCATCAAACAAAATGCATACACGATCCAATGCCGCGACTTCTTCGGCAGCAACATCAGCACCATGCACAGACATCACACATTGCGGTGCATTGGCCGCTTCGCGTGCGGTGGTCAGCAACACAGGTTGGTCCGCATCCTGCTCGCCCCCCGCTAAGCCGTGCGGCAAAAACCCATCTTCAGGTTTTAGCCACAACACCCGATCCAACGCCTCAAGCCCGGCTTGATCAGTGCCCCGCACCGCAACCTTCCAGTTATTATCCAATGACTTAGTCAACAACATGCCCAGCGTGTCCACCAAGGGCCTGCGCGTCAGGTGATAAAAATAGGCGGCACCCATGCCAGATTATTCCTTTTCAAACATATCACTAACCAAGCGGTTCAACGCTGCAACGCCCCACCCGGTTGCCCCGCTTGGGGCCAAGGCTGTTTCAGATTTGACCGACGCCACACCAGCAATATCCAAGTGAATCCACGGTATGCCGTCTTGCACAAAACGCTGCAAGAATTGTGCTGCGGTCACAGATCCTGCTGCACGCCCGCCGATGTTTTTCATATCCGCAATACGACTTTTTAGCATGTCATCATAGGCTTGACCCAATGGCATGCGCCACGCGCCTTCACCTTCGGTTTTGGCCGCCTTGAGGAAAGCATTACACAGCGCATCATCATTGGAAAACACACCCGCGTTCTCGTGGCCCAAGCCAACAATGATCGCGCCTGTCAGTGTCGCAAGATCAATCATCGCAGCAGGTTTGAAACGCTCTTGTGCGTACCACATCACATCACACAGCACCAAACGCCCTTCAGCATCGGTGTTGATGACTTCAACTGTATCACCTTTCATGGACGTAATCACGTCACCTGGGCGCACCGCATTACCAGAGGGCATGTTTTCGACAATGCCAACCAAACCCACAACATTTGCCTTGGCTTTACGCAACGCCAGTGAACGCATCACGCCCGCGACGACACCCGCACCGCCCATGTCCATGGTCATGTCTTCCATGCCAACACCGGGTTTTAAACTGATACCACCGGTATCAAATACCACGCCTTTACCGACCAAGGCCAAGGGTGCTGCGTCTTTATCACCACCATCCCAGCGCATCACAACAACATGGCTTGGGCTATCTGAACCCTGCCCTACGCATAAAAGTGTTCTCATTCCTAAGCTTGCAAGCTGATCCTCATCAAGAACTTCGACTTTCAGGCCCAGCGTTTTCATTTCGGCCAGTTGCTCCGCGAAAGCAGTTGTCGTCAGCACATTGGCGGGTGCATTCGTCAAATCGCGCGTCATAAATGCGCCCTCTGCAATAGCAAGCAGTGGGGCTGCGGCCTCGGCTGCGGCATCAGGCTTGCTGCACATCACCTTGATGGCACCCTCGCGCGGTTCTGGTTTGCTTTTGTGATCATCAAACCGATAATCACGCACCACAGCACCATAAGCGATTTCAGCAACGTGGCGATTGCCAGCAGCCAAAATTAAGATGTCTGCACCACCACGTACCTTCGCCAGCGATGCCCCAGCGGCGCGGCCCTGAATTTTTGTAACGCCTTTTGGCATACACACCACGTCCACAGCATCCGCGGCCAACCCAGATGGATAGGCCAGCGTCATCGCATCACCTGCTTTGGCTTTGCTAAATTTGGGCGATTCAACAAAACGCGCCAAGGCACCGCGCATCAGCTTGTTCACCCGCCGCGCGCCCGCATCCAAACGCCCTTCAGGATCAACCAAAACCGCGATCCGACCCGCATGTCCGGCAATTTGATCAATGTCGGTTTCTGCAAAGCTAATGGATGTCAGTTGGGTCATTTTACGCACCTTTTGCTAATTTTCGACCCAAGACCTAACCCGCACCACGGCGTATGACCAGATATCAGTTTTCCCGGCGCGATTTATGCAGTACTATTTCCAAAAAACACGCCGTTAGAGCATCTTTGGGGGATCGCAGTGGCCAAATTTGACCGCTATATGCTGTCGCAGCTTCTTGTGCTGTTTGGCTTCTTTGCACTTGTGCTTGTGGCGCTGTTTTGGATCAACCGCGCGGTCATTCTATTTGATCGGTTGATCGGAGACGGCCAGTCAGCCCTTGTTTTTTTGGAATTCACCTCGCTTGGCCTGCCAAAACTGATCACAACCGTTTTACCCATCGCCGCCTTTGCCGGCGCTGTCTATGTGACCAACCGGATGATGAGCGAGAGTGAATTAACGGTGCTGCAATCAACCGGATCGGGGCCATGGCGACTGGCACGGCCCGTATTCGTGTATGGGATATGTGTCGCCGTGATGATGTCGATACTGACACATTTCCTTGTTCCATTGGCCCAATCACAACTCAGCTTTAGGGAAAACGAAATATCACAGAACGTCACAGCGCGTCTTTTGACCGAAGGCACGTTTTTGCACCCTACAGATAATGTCACCTTTTACACCCGCCTTATCGATGCCGACGGCGTGCTGCGCGATGTTTTTCTGTCTGATCGACGCGATGAAACGCAAGGTGTTATTTATACGGCTGCCGAGGCTTATCTGGTTCAAAACGGCGATGGCACTACACTCATCATGGTGGATGGCTTGGCCCAAAGACTGGGTGTGAAAGACAAACGTCTTTCGACTGCAAAATTCCGCGACTTTTCCTTCGACATTTCAACACTCGTGAACAAAAACTCATCAGGCGCCCAATCGGTTCGCACGATGACCACCCCGGCCCTGTTTAGCGACTGGTCACGCATAAAGGCGAATACTGGTGAAACACGCGGGGCGATTGCCGAAGAATTTCACTCGCGCTTTGCCCAGCCCGTCTTCTGCATCATCGCTGCAATGATCGGGTTTTCAACGCTGATGCTGGGCGGGTATTCTCGTTTCGGCGTGTGGCGCGAGGTGGTGATCTCTTTTGGTTTGCTGATCGCAGTGGACGGTATTCGCGCGGGCTTGGTTGATCCGGTACGCGACGATGCAGCGGCCTGGCCTTTGATGTATTTACCCACCGCTATTGGGTCTGCATTGGTATTGGCAATGTTGTGGCACGCATCAAATCCAAATTGGATGCGACGCTTACGCAAGAAAGGGGCGGCCGTATGATCTTGCATATCTACTTTGCGCGCCGCTTTGCCATGGGCTTTGTGATGATCACCGCAGTGCTATTCGCGCTGGTTATGCTGGTCGATGCAGTCGAACAGGCACGCAGATTCGGCAGCTACGACATCGGATGGCAAAAGATCCTTGGTCTGACTCTGCTGAACACCCCGCAAACCATCAACCTGATTTTGCCTTTAATCATGATCCTTGCAACAGTTGCGCTGTTCCTTTCGTTGGCGCGCTCGTCTGAATTGGTGGTCACCCGCGCTGCTGGCCGCTCAGCCTTGCGCGCACTCATCGCACCGGTAATTGTGGCCTTCATTATTGGCGTGATGGCCGTTGGCATGTTGAATCCCATCGTTGCGGCAACCGGCAAACGCTATTTACAGCTCTCAGAGAGTTACCGCGCCGGCGGGGCCTCTGCGTTGTCGATCAGTGATGAAGGGTTGTGGTTGCGCCAAGGTAGTGTGCTGGGTCAAACCGTGATCCGTGCGTGGCGATCCAATGGTGATGCCTCTGTGTTGTATGATGTGACCTTCTTATCCTACGAGCCAAATGGCGGGCCAAAGCGGCGTATCGAAGCTGCCAGTGCCGCCTTGACCACCAGCGGTTGGTCGCTGCGGGATGCCAAATCATGGCCCTTGCAGACAGACATCAACGCCGAAGGCAATTCAACATTCTATGAAACTCTGACAATTCCTTCAACGCTGACCCTTGATCGTATCCGTGAAAGCATCGGCAAGCCCGCTGCGGTGTCAATTTACAACCTACCCGAGTTTATCCGCCAGCTAGAGCAAGCCGGGTTTAGCCCACGTCGACACAAAGTGTGGCTTCAAACCGAATTTGCACGACCATTTTTCCTGATTGCGATGGTTCTTGTTGCGAGTGCTTTTACCATGCGTCATACCAGATTTGGTGGTACAGGGGTCGCTGTACTGGCATCTGTGCTATTGGGGTTTGGTTTGTATTTCGTTCGCAGCTTTGCGCAAATCTTGGGAGAGAACGGTCAAATCCCGGTCATTTTGGCAGCGTGGGCCACGCCTGCCGCTGCGATTCTATTGGCACTTGGGTTGCTATTACATGCGGAGGATGGCTGACGTGACACGTTTTGCTCTTCTGATCCTCGCCCTGTTGACCCTGCCTGTTCTGGCATATGCCCAAGAGCCACCACCAAGTCCCGCAATTTTGGTTGCAGATCAGGTATTCATTACCCGTGATCGCACGTTGGTCGCTCAAGGCAATGTTGAGGCATTTCAGGGCACCACCCGCATTCGCGCCAAATCTATCCGCTACAACCAACAAGACGGTTCTTTGATCATTGAAGGCCCGATTGTTTTGTCTGAGGGCGATGAAACGATCATTCTGGCGGACGCCGCACAGCTGGATCAAGGGTTGCAAAATGGTCTGCTGACCGGGGCGCGTCTGATCCTGAACCAACAATTGCAACTGGCCGCCGTGCAAATCGACAGAGTCGATGGGCGCTATAACCAACTATACAAAACCGCCGTGACCTCATGCAAAATCTGCGAAGACGGTCAGGCACCGCTGTGGCAAATCCGTGCCAAGCGCGTGGTACATGACCAACTTGAACAACAGCTTTATTTTGACGAAGCCACCTTTCGCATCAAGAATGTTCCGATTTTCTATCTGCCGCGCCTACGCCTGCCTGATCCAACGCTTGACCGTGCGACAGGGTTTTTGACCCCATCAATCCGCACCACCTCGCAATTGGGAACAGGTATCAAAATTCCATATTTCATCAAACTTGGTGAAACCCGCGATCTAACAGTCACCCCATATCTATCCAGCGCGACGCGGACCTTGGAATTACGCTATCGTCAGGCCTTTAGAACTGGGCGCATCGAATTTGAAGGTGCGATCAGCCGCGATGATCAACGTCCCGGTGAAACACGGGGCTATCTGTTTGGCAAAGGCGACTTTGATCTTGCCCAAGATTTTAAATTGAACTTTGAAATCGAGACAACGGGTGACCGCGCCTATCTTACTGAATACGGGTATTCCAATAAGGACCGCTTGACCTCGGAATTGACGATAAGCCGCGCACGCCGTGATGAATATATCCGCGGCAGCCTATTCAACTATGAAACGCTGCGTGACGGTGAAGACAACGATACCTTGCCCACACTTGTGCTGGACAGCGAATATGAACTGCGCACTTTTCCCACAATGGTGGGTGGGGAATTGCGCTGGGGTTTGCAGGCGCACAGCCATCGCCGTAACTCTGACTTGGACATTGATGGACCAGATGCCGATACCGTGGTTGATGGTCGCGATGTAACGCGAGTCAATGGGCAGGTTGAATGGTTACGCCGCATGACATTGCGCGGCGGTCTGGTCGCAGATTTCCGTGCCGGTGCCAGCTTTAGCTTTTTTGATATCACTCAGGATTCAACCTTTAAACAGAACCATTCTGACTTGGCACCCCATGCCGCACTGACGCTGCGCTATCCAATGGTGCGGCGCGGCGGCAATGGCGTGGTGCAAACCTTGGAACCATTGGTACAAATTGGATGGACAGGCGGTAATCGCCTTGCCATTCCAAATGACGAAAGCACACGTGTGGAATTTGACGAAGGCAACCTGCTGGCTCTGTCCCGCTTTCCACGCGCAGATCGACGTGAACGCGATGCAGTGGCGGCCATCGGCGTGAACTGGTCACGGTTGGATGCAACGGGTTGGGACGCGCATGTGACCTTTGGTCAGGTACTGCGTGAAAATGCCGACCCCGCCTTTACCAATACCTCTGGGCTAGCGGGCACCTCTTCAGATTATTTGATAGCAGCACAGATAAAGACTCAAAACGGGGTGGCGTTGACCGGCCGCAGCCTGTTTGACGATAATTTCAAATTTGCCAAAGCTGAAATACGCGGTGATTGGGATTTCACACGCGGCAACCTTGGCGGCAGCTATGTCTGGTTGGCCCAAGATGCAGCCGAAGATCGCACGCAAGACATATCAGAAATCACTTTTGATGGCAGCTATGACATCAACCGCCAATGGACCGCCAGCGCTGACTACCGCTTTGACATCGTAGACGACCGTTCTGCGACAGCGGGAGTGGGCCTGAGCTATAATAATGAATGTGTCACAGTCGACCTTTCGGTCAACAGGCGTTATTCCTCTTCAACAAGTGTTGAGCCCTCGACCAATATCGGGTTTAACATCGGCCTCAAGGGGTTCGCCGCCTCAAACGGAACAGAAAGATACGTGCGCTCATGTCGGAAGTAATCTCAATGAAATTGTCCACGCTGATCCGGTGCCTTGTCACCCTTGGTTTCCTTGCTCTGTCTGGGCAATCCGCAGTTGCACAAAACCTGTTTGCACCTGTTGCCCGCGTTAATGATTCCGTAGTGACGGAATTTGAAGTTCAGCAACGGCAACGCTTCTTACAATTGCTCAACGCCCCGGGTGCTGATCGCAAAAGTGTTGTGGATGCGTTGATTGATGACCGCCTGCGCGCGGCATTGATCCGCGGCTTGGGTGTGTCCTTGAGCGAAGATGAAATCCGCGCAGGGCAATCTGATTTTGCCGGACGCGCCAACTTAAGCACAGAAGAGTTCATCCAAGCGCTGGGACAGTCCGGCGTGGACAAAGAAACCTTTCGCGATTTTATTGCGGTGTCTCTGCTGTGGCGTGACTATATTCGTGCGCGCTATAACAAGAACGTAAACATCTCAAACGCTGAGATTGACCGGGCCCTTGGTGCGGGCAGTTCACAATCTGGTATCCGGGTTTTATTATCTGAGATCATCATCCCCGCCCCACCGCAAAATGCGGCACGCGTGGCGGCCTTGGCAGATCAAATATCGCAAACCACCTCAGAATCTGAATTCTCAAGCTATGCACGCAAATACTCAGCAACCGCATCACGTGGCCGTGGTGGGCGGATGCCATGGACCCCTTTGGAAAAGCTGCCAACATCATTGCACGGTCTGCTCTTGGCACTGGCCCCCGGCGAAGTTACAGCACCCCTGCCCATTCCAAACGCGATTGCTTTGTTTCAATTGCGCGGCATCGAAGAAACCGGCAAGCCAGCGCGCGCGTATTCTGAAATTGATTACGCGGCCCTCTACATCCCCGGTGGCCGTTCTGAAGCAGGTTTGGCGCAGGCTGCAAAAGTCCGTGCCAACGTAGACAAATGTGATGATCTTTATGCCATTGCCAAAGGGCAACCTGCCGAAGTTCTAGATCGTGGGTCCAAGAAGCCAAGTGAAATCCCACAGGACGTGGCAATTGAGTTGGCAAAGCTTGATCCCGGTGAAGCATCAACCGCATTGACCCGCGCCAACGGTCAAACCTTGGTATTCTTGATGTTGTGCAAACGCACTGCATTGGTGAATGCCGAAGTCGACCGCGAAAGCGTGATTGCTTCCATTCGTCAGCGCAAATTGGAAAACTATTCAAAACAGCTGATCGAGCAGCTGCGCGCAGATGCCCGCATCACAGTTAAGTAAATGACCAAAGGCGTTTTGCCGGTTGTCATTTCGTGCGGCGAACCTGCGGGTATCGGACCTGAGGTCGCAGCGCGTGCTTGGGCTGCGATAGGGGCTGATATTCCAATGGTGTGGCTGGGTGATCCACGGCACCTGCCCCGCGACATTCCCCACCGGGTGATTAACACATCAAGTGAAGCATTGACCTGCAACGATTCGCTGCCCGTTCTGGCACATGATTTTGGCAGTGACGTGGTGCATGGCACTGCCCAACCGGATCACGCACAAGGCGTCATTGATATGATCGCACATGGTGTCATGATGGTACGTGATGGTCGGGCCAGCGCGCTTTGCACCGCTCCGATCCATAAAAAAGCTCTTAAAGATGGAGCAGCGTTTTTGTACCCCGGTCATACCGAATACCTCGCTGCCCTTGCCGGGGTCGATGATGTGGTGATGATGCTCGCCTCTGATCAATTACGCGTGGTGCCAGCGACGATCCACATCGCGCTACAGGACGTACCGCAAAAGTTAACGCCCGCGGGGCTGCGTCGCACGATTGAAATCACCCATGTCGGACTGCGTGATCAATTTGACATCACGGCCCCACGCATCGCTGTTGCGGGCCTAAACCCGCACGCTGGCGAAGGCGGTGCAATGGGTCAAGAAGAACTAGATTGGATTGCACCACTGGTGACACAAATGCAAAACGAGGGCTACGACCTTACCGGTCCCCTGCCCGCTGACACGATGTTTCACGCCGCTGCGCGCGCGCGCTATGATGCGGCAATCGCGATGTATCATGATCAGGCGTTGATCCCGATCAAGACGTTGGATTTTGACAAAGGTGTCAACGTGACCCTTGGCCTGCCGTTCATCCGCACTTCGCCGGATCACGGCACGGCCTTTGATATCGCGGGCAAAGGTATCGCCAACCCAACCAGCATGATCGAAGCCATCAAGTTGGCGCATCACATGGCAGGTGGATCATGAGCGGCATTGATACACTGCCGCCCCTGCGCGATGTCATTGCGACGCATGAACTATCTGCACGCAAATCGCTGGGCCAGAACTTCCTGCTCGATCTGAACCTCACCGCCAAGATCGCCCGCCAAGCGGGTGATATGTCCGAATGTGATGTTCTCGAAATTGGCCCTGGCCCCGGTGGTCTGACGCGCGGGCTACTTTCCGAGGGCGCGCGCCACGTCTTATCGATTGAAAAAGATGCGCGGTGCTTGCCCGCCTTGGCCGAGATCGCGGCGGCCTATCCCGGCAAACTGACCGTGATCGAAGGTGATGCGCTGGATATTGACCCTCTTAAACACCTGACGCCGCCGATCCGGGTCGCTGCAAACCTGCCCTATAACGTCGGCACCGAATTGCTGGTGCGCTGGCTGACACCGCCAACATGGCCGCCATTCTGGCAAAGTCTCACGCTGATGTTCCAGCGTGAAGTCGCCCTGCGCATCGTGGCTGAACCCGGATCAAAGGCCTACGGTCGCCTTGCCCTGCTCGCACAGTGGCGCGCGGACCCACGCATTGTGATGCACCTACCGCCCGAGGCCTTCACGCCCGCGCCCAAAGTGTCTTCTGCTGTGGTCCATCTCACCGCGCTCCCCGAACCACGCTTTCCCGCTGATCCAGCGGTGTTGAACCGTGTAGTCGCTGCTGGTTTTAATCAACGCCGCAAGATGCTGCGCGCTTCACTCAAAGGGCTGGCACCGGACATCGAAGACCACCTGCGCACCGCTGGCATAAAACCCACCGACCGTGCAGAACAAATCCCGTTGGAAGGGTTCTGTGCCCTGGCGCGCGAGATTGAGAAAGCTAACAAAGCATGATCCGCCTGCTTGCCTCTGTCCTGTGGATCGCACTTCTGGGTGCCTGCACCACCGGACACGGCACCAACGGTCCCCCACGGGGCACAGAGGCCGAGATTGCAGCGCTTGCACAATCCCTCCAAGCACTTGATCCACAGATCGACGCAGGCGAAGCAAACCGTGCGGCGCGGATTTCCTATGAATACTCCCACCAGCTTGCCATTGCCTACCAGATCACCGACGCCCCCCTGACCCACAACGCCAAGGTCAATCGCGGTGAAAAGCCGCGAGGCCTGTGCCGTCACTGGGCCGAAGACATGGAAGCGCGTTTGAACCAAGAGGGTTTCAAGACGCTTGTGGTACATCGCGCCATCGCCAATGCGCAAAAACGCTTTTTGATTGAACACAGCAGCGCTGTGATTTCTGCGCGCGGCGATACGATGGAACAAGGCATTGTCGTTGATCCATGGCGCATGGGTGGCGTGTTGTTCTGGTCAAAGGTGACCGAGGATCCTAAATACCCTTGGCGGCGGCGGATCGACGTTCAAACCGAAAAGGGATTTGTACGTTACCCGGAGCCGACATAGTGCTATCGCTGTGCGTTACGAACCCGCGTCAGCCATTTTGCGTAAGATACGCAACGCATCATTTTCACGCCCATCAGGTACAAACAGGTGATCGTGATAGAAACCTGAGACCGGATTGACGCCCATATCGTCTTTCGCCAATTCTGATGCAATGCGCGCCATGAATCCAACCGCCTCAAGCGAAGAGTGAATGTTGAGCGTGATCATGCGGCACGGGAATTCATACGGCAGGTTGTGAGTTTCCGCGTCTGATTTCAAAAGAATTAGCGTAGTTCCCTCAGCTTCTTCAAACATCATGCGACACCTCACCTTTGGCATCTGCTGATTTGGTGGAATCGTTACGAATACAAACACCCCCTCAACCAAAACGGCAGAAAGCGAGCTAATCAATTTATCTAAATTTGTCTCACCTGTCATGTAATACTCCAAACTGCGCGGTGGCGTTGTTGCTATAAAAAAGGCCCCGCAACTACGAGGCCATTTTTAAATTATTCCGCCGCTTCGGGCTGATCGCCATTGCCGCCATCATCGCCCTCATTCTGGGGTTTTGGTGCAGGTTTACGTCGCGGTGCCCGCTTGGGCTTGGGTTTACTTTCGGGTGTTTCAACCAAACCACTGTCAGGCTCTGCTGCTTCGCCTTGGGTCACAAAGTCAGGCAATTGTGAAGCAGTGTCGGGCTTGCGACGCGGCGCGCGTTTTTGTTTGGGTTTTTCACCAGCTTGATCAGTGTCACGCTTGGATGCCGCATCGTTGTGTTGGCCACCTTGGTGTTGTTGCGGTTGCGGCTGTGGTTGGCTGTCATTTTGATGACCACCCTGATGTGGCTGACCACCACTACTATGCTGTTCACGCGGCTGTTGGCCACCGTCTTGGGTGTTGTTATTGCCCTCACGTTCCTGACGCTCTTGGCGTTCACGATCACGCTCAATCTGGCGTTCGCGATTTTGGCGTTCTTGCTCTTCGCGTTTGGCGTCCATTTCACGCTGGGCTTCGGCCAACAGACGCAAATAATGTTCTGCGTGTTGCTGGAAGTTTTCCATAGCAACGCGGTCATTGGACAGCTGTGCGTCACGCGCAAGTTGATTGTATTTCTCAATCACCTGCTGCGGCGTGCCGCGCACTTTGCCCTCTGGGCCTGAACTGTCGAATACGCGGTTAACTACGTTACCGCCTTGGCTGTGCTGCGTGCGGTTGCGGTTATTTTTGGACCGGCCCCGTGATCTGGTAGATTTCATGTAAACTGATCAGCCTTCAAATGCTGTTATTCGTAAAAACCGAGGTGACGTAGCAGCGCCACTATAAAACCCGATTGTGCGAGATGTTGGGCATAAAGCCGCGCGGGACCGCCCTAAAGCATCCACCGCTGCAACACGTTTGAATAAGCATGTCGAATCGATCACGGCAAGGGGAAAGTGCAATTGAGGGTGGAGTTTAGGTCATTTTCGCAGCTTTATGCCGGTCTGTCGGCACAAACAACACGGGGACGGCCATCCAGATCATAGGCCAAGGTGACACGGCCCCAGCCAGAGTCCTGAAAAATTTTGCACACGTCTTGGCCTTGTTGCCAGCCAATTTCGACCATAACCCGCCCATCAGATGACAAATATCCCTGCGCCTGGTCGGCAATGATACGATAAACTGACAATCCATCGGCCCCGTCCGTCAAAGCCATTGCAGGCTCATGCAACGCCAGCTCTGGGGCGACATCAGCCATTTCAGCCGCGGCTAGATACGGAGGGTTTGATACAATCAAATCAAAACGGCCTTCGACGTTTTCGAACCAATCTGACAGCGTAATCTCTGCACGTGCCTGAACGTCGTGCAACACCGCGTTGGCGCTGGCCTGCAAGCACGCCACCTCTGACAAATCCGTACCAACACCTGTTGCATCTGGTCGTTCAGCCAACAGCGTCACCAAAATACAGCCCGATCCTGTACCAAGGTCCAAGACACGCTCAAACGGTTCACCCAAAGCCAGTTCAATCAGCGTTTCGGTCTCGGGCCTTGGGTCCAGCACATCCCGGCTCACGTTGAAGTCACGGCCATAAAAGCCGCGGCTGCCTATGAGGTGCGACACCGGAACCCGTACCGCCCGCAATGCAATCAAATGCTCGTACCGTTCGGCAATTTCTGGCGCAATTTCTTCGGGTGCGATTAATGTAACGCGCGCCGCATCTACGGATGCGGCATGGGCCAATAAAATTCGCGCGTCGCGGGCTGGATCTGGGACACCTGCGGCACGCAACCGCGATGTCGCCAATACCATGGCTTGAGCGGCAGTGGGTGCGCTCATCCGTTCATCTCGGCCAGCAACCGCGCTTGGTTATCGGCTGTCAGGGCGTCAACAATCTCATCCAGATCACCCTGCATCACCGCGTCTAGACGGTACAAAGTAAGGTTGATGCGATGGTCTGTCATACGCCCCTGTGGGAAATTATAGGTTCTTATCCGCTCTGATCGATCCCCAGAGCCAACCTGCGCGGCCCGGTCCGCAGAGCGTTCATTGTCCATACGATTGCGTTCTTGGTCATACAGCCGTGCCTTTAGCACCTGCATCGCTTTTTCACGGTTGCGGTGTTGGGATTTTTCCGAGGACGTCACTACAATCCCCGTCGGCAGGTGTGTTATCCGAACCGCAGAATCGGTGGTGTTCACGTGCTGCCCACCTGCCCCAGAAGATCGCATCGTATCAATGCGGATGTCATTCTGGTTAATCTCGATGTCCACGTCTTCGGCCTCTGGCAACACCGCAACCGTCGCAGCAGAGGTATGAATACGCCCCCCACTTTCAGTTGTCGGCACCCGCTGTACCCGATGCACGCCGCTTTCGAATTTCAACCGCGCAAAAACATTCTGTCCGGTGATATGCGCGACAATTTCTTTGACGCCGCCCAGTTCGGTCATTTGCTCTTCGATCAGATCAAAACCCCAACCGCGCGCCTCGCAGTAGCGTTGATACATGCGCAATAGATCAGCCGCGAACAAGGCCGCCTCATCCCCACCTGTACCGGGCCGAATTTCCAACATCGCAGGTTTTGCATCTGCTGCATCGCGCGGCAACAACGCCAGTTGCAAAGCCTCTTCAGCCTTGGGCAAAGCGGCCTTTAATCCGGGCATTTCTTCTTGCGCAAGTTCGGCCATTTCAGGATCCGCCAACATCGCCTTGGCTTCATCCATATCGCTCAGCAATTGCTTATAGGCGTCGATTTGTTCCACCACAGGGCGCAGATCAGAATATTCCTTGGCCAGTGCCGCAAAATCAGCGCCGTCCGACCCAGAGGACATAGACGCTTCCAGAAACTGAAAGCGTTGCGAAATTTGTTCAAGGCGGTCCATTGGGATCATCTGTTTCGTGTCGCTGATGCAAAGGCTTTGGTCAAGGGGCGCTGCTATGCTATAGTATCAACATGATACGCTTTGCCATCATCATAACCCTATTGCCAATGACCTTGCCAACTGATGTAGCCGCACAGGGACGCAAGACGGTCGATTGTTATTGCACCGACCGCAATCACCAACGCATTGAACTGGGTGAAACGATTTGTTTACAAGTGGATGGACGCATGTTCATGGCGCAATGCCAGATGTCGCTAAACGTGCCGATGTGGCGCGAGGTGCAAACGGGTTGCCTGAGCAGCCAAGTGACGCCGCTGATGTCTAACATACCAATAGCGGGCTGACGCTATTTTAGGTCCGCACGCAGCACCCAGCCTTTAACACGCGCCTTATTGACACCAAAATCATAGCTGCCAAACCTCAAACGTGCAAAGATTTGAAGTGTCGATTTGCCTTCCAAAGGCAGCTGCGTCAAAGATACGGTTGTGTAATCCGGAAACCCCAGAACTGCGGAACGTGTCTCATAGGCAATCTGCCCTTGTCCAAGGCTGCCGGACACCACTCGCGTACGCGAGGTCGCTGTGACCACATTATGCAGCCGTTCCAATTCAGCCTTGCCATCCCCCTCAAACAGGAACTGCGCTGTAAACTTGCCGGCACCTGCATATTCACCCGGTGCCAGTTTAGGGTACTTTACGGTCAACCAGCGGGCCTGGTCCACAGGGGCAAACCGAACATAGGCCAATCCCGCGACAACGGCGATCAGTAAAAGAAACGCGATCCATCTCATCATCCGCATTTTCCGCCATTTCATCTAGCTAAATAACCTCAAAAACGTGCCCTTAACGATACGCCACACCCGGAAGAACGCATAACATTTCATACAAGATATTTGCCCCCGTCAGTGCCGTGTTTCCAGACGTATCATAGGGTGGAGACACTTCAACCAGATCACCACCAACGATGTTCAAACCTTTGAGAGCGCGGATCAATTCAAGTGCCTGTGGCGTGGTCAGCCCACCTATCTCAGGCGTGCCAGTGCCGGGCGCATAGGCCGGATCAAGGCTGTCGATGTCATAGGTCACATAGGTTGGTACATCACCAATATCGCGCCTGATCTCGGCCCCCAGCGTTGCAAGTGATTTGCCCCACAACTCATGCGCGGGAAATTGTTGGAACCCCCAATCGGCGGCTTCTGTGAAATCCTCGGCTGAGTATCCCGTACCTCGCAAACCAATTTGATATGTTTTTGAAGGGTTTATCAGGCCTTCTTCATAGGCGCGGCGAAACACCGTGCCGTGGGTTTCACGTTCGCCAAACATGTCTTCATTCACATCGGCGTGGGCGTCCACATGTACCAATGCCAATGGGCCGTGTCGCTTTGCCATCGCCCGCAAGATTGGCAGGGTAATCGAATGATCACCACCAATCGCCAAAGGCATCGCGTCATAGTTTAAGATAGCATCGTAACTCTCTGATATAATTTTTAAACTCTCACTTAATGAGAACGTATTTATCGCCAAATCACCTATGTCCGCGACTTGCAAACTATCAAAGGGCGCGGCACCCGTTGCCAAATTATAAGGCCGCAACATCGCGCTTTCGCTGCGCACCTGTTTGGGGCCAAAGCGTGTGCCAGATCGCCACGATGTTCCGATATCCATCGGTATGCCCAACACCGCAACATCCAGCCCCTTCAACTCATTGGCAGAAGGCAGTCGCATAAAAGTATTTGGCCCAGAGAACCGCGCCAGATCATTGCCGCTGATGGGTTGGTTTTTAGTACTCATGTGGTCCTCATCCGATGGCCAAGCAGGCTTAGAATTTCAGTCGCAACATGCGCGCCCGCTATGGCTGTCGCCCCTGTGGTGTCAAAGGGGGGTGATACCTCAACAATATCCCCCCCCATGATGTTGATGCCCGCGAGATCACGCAACATCGATGCGCATTGCGCAGATGTCAGACCACCCCAGACTGGCGTGCCCGTGCCCGGCGCATAAGCCGGGTCCAGCGCGTCAATATCAAACGTCAGATACGTTGGGTTGTTGCTCAAGATTGATTTGATCCGCTCGACTGTGGCAATCGGACCCTGTTCATGGACCTCACGCGCGTCAATAACGGTGACCCCCAGCGTATCCTCGTTTGTGGTTCTAATCCCCACTTGAACAGAAGTTTTTGGGTCAACAATCCCCGATTTCACAGCCTTATAAAACATCGTGCCGTGATCGATCCGGTCCATATCATCATCCGGCCATGTGTCCGTGTGTGCATCAAATTGAAGCAAGCTGATCGGGCCGTATTTTTCTGCATATGCCTTAAGAATTGGGAAAGTGATGTAATGATCGCCCCCCAGTACAACGCTGGCGACGCCTGCATCCAAAATACCCTTGATATGCGCCTGCAACGCGGCCGGAAATTGGCTGACATGACCATAATCAAAGGCCAGATCGCCGTAATCCGCGATGGCGAACTCACTAAGCACATCAAAATCCCAACCGTACGGTGCATCGGGTGCCTGAAGCGCGCTGGCTTCTCGGATTGCACGTGGTCCCAACCGTGTGCCGGGACGGTTAGTCACCGCTTGATCAAACGGCACACCCGTTACGGCAATGTCGACGCCGGTCAAATCCTTGGTGTATTTTCGGCGCAAAAATGATGTTGCACCACCAAAAGTCAGCTCAAAACTTGGCCCCTTCAGATCATTACGGGTGAAGGCCATATCGATTTGTTTTGATGCATCTTCTAAGGCCATTATTTACCCCCCAAAGGCTGTGCTTGTTCAACAATCCGCGCAAAGAATGACGCGCCTACAGGGGCGATGTCGTCGTTAAAGTTATATTCTGGATGGTGCAGACCCGCACTCGCGCCCTGCCCTAAGAACAGATAAGAACCGGGGCGTTTTTCCAACATATAACTGAAATCTTCTGCCCCCATTTCGCGCGTCTGATCTGCAATCACATGCGCATCCCCCGCAACATCTCGCGCAATATCTGCGGCAAACTCCGTCTTTGCATCATCGTTTATCGTTGCAGGAAAGCCCTCATCATATGTCAGTGTGGCCTCAACCCCGTAACTCGCTGCTTGGCCTGCCACGACCTCACCCATCCGTCGCTTTACCATGGCTTTGACGTCTTTTTCGAAGGTCCGCACTGTACCATTGAGATAGGCGGTATCGGGAATCACATTATCGGCAGAGCCCGTGTGGATTTGCGTCACCGACACAACCAAATCTTGCGTTGCCATGTGATTGCGACTGACGATGGTTTGGATCGCTTGCGCCATACCACATGCCGCCATAACCGGGTCGCGGGTTTCATGCGGCATTGCACCGTGCCCACCTTTGCCCTGAATATGAATGTGAAATGTATCCACAGAGGCCATGATCGGGCCCGGTGTGGTGGAAAAACTGCCCTGTTCCAAATTTGGTAGATTGTGCAACGCATAGACCTCTTTGATGTCAAAGCGTTCCATCATGCCCTCTTGAACCATGACCTCTGCACCGCCGCCCGTTTCCTCAGCTGGTTGAAAAATCAGCGCGACGCGGCCCGCAAAATTGCGTGTCTCAGCCAGGTATTTCGCCGCGCCCAACAGCATCGTCGTATGCCCGTCATGTCCACAAGCGTGCATCTTACCTTCATGAGTGCTGGCATATTCCACGCCCGTCGCCTCAAGTATCGGCAATGCATCCATATCGGCGCGCAGGCCAATTGTGGGGCCATCGCCTTGTCCGTTGATGATCGCCACCATGCCAGTAGTCGCCAAGCCCTCGTGCAGTTCATCAACGCCAAATTCGCGCAACCTCTCGGCGACAAAAGCCGCTGTCTTATGACATTCCACACCCAATTCCGGGATCGTATGCAGATGTTGACGCCATTCTTTCATTTCGGGCGCGAAAGCGGCAATGCGGTTCACAACGGGCATGGGCTGGACTCCTGTCATCATTCTTGTTGAGGTATCTGACACCAGACAGGACCCAGCCGCAATGCCAGATACCGCCCAAAATGACGCCCTCATACATGACGCTGATGCGGGTATTGAACGCCTACTCGAAATCATGCGCCGCCTGCGCGACCCACAGAGTGGGTGTCCGTGGGACATTGAGCAGGATTTTCACAGCATCGCCCCTTACACGATTGAAGAAGCCTATGAGGTTGCTGACGCAATTGCCCGCAAGGATTGGCCCGAACTTGAGGGTGAATTGGGCGATTTGCTGCTGCAATCGGTCTATCATACCGCGATGGGTGAAGAGGCTGGGCATTTTAGTTTTCAGTCTGTGGTCCGCAATATTTCCGATAAAATGGTCGCGCGCCACCCGCATGTCTTTGGCGATGAGAGCCGCGATAAATCCGCGGACCAACAGACCGCGGATTGGGAAGCGATCAAAGCGCAGGAACGTGCGGGCAAAGCCCAAGCCGGCGCATTAGACGGTGTTGCAATTGGATTACCTGCTTTGCTGCGCGCACTGAAGCTGCAAAAACGTGCGGCAAGGGTTGGGTTTGATTGGCCCTCTACCACAGAAGTGATTGCCAAAATCACTGAGGAAGCAACAGAATTGGTAGAGGCACGCGACACCTTGACCCAAACCGAAGTCGAGGAAGAATTTGGCGATCTGATGTTTGTCATGGCCAATCTAGGCCGCCACCTTGGGCTTGACCCAGAGGCTGCCCTACGTGCGGCCAACGCCAAATTCACGCGGCGTTTTGAGGGCGTCGAGGCACGATTAGCAGAGATGGGCAAAACACCCACTGACAGTGATCTTGCAGAAATGGACAGGCTATGGGACGCGGTCAAAGCAGATGAGCGTGCGGCGAAAGCCTCCAACCCCTAGCACTGGCAAGGCATCAATCCGCCGGATGCCTCAACACAAATGCGCCGCTCTCTTTTACTCCGTCATAACTTACCCTATTCCTTGAAAAGAAATACCAAAAGGACACAGCCATGCCCCCCCGCAAGATCATTATCGACACAGACCCCGGCCAAGACGATGCAGTCGCGATCCTCTTGGCCTTGGCCTGCCCGGATGAGTTGGAAGTGTTGGGCCTGACGTGTGTTGCGGGCAACGTGCCGCTTGATCTGACATCCAAAAATGCGCGCATTGTGTGTGAGTTGGCGGGGCGGACTGACGTTAAGGTCTTTGCAGGGTGCGATCGTCCCTTGGGCCGTGAATTGGTGACTGCGGAACATGTGCACGGCAAAACTGGACTGGATGGCCCAAACTTGCCTGATCCGACTATGCCCCTTGCTGAAGGTCACGCGGTTGATTTTATAATCGAGCAACTGCGCGAATATGCCCCCGGCACCATCACTTTGTGCCCACTTGGCCCACTGACAAACATAGCAACCGCCTTACAAAAAGCACCAGACATTGCGCGTCGCGTCGCCAAAATCGTACTCATGGGCGGGGGCTATTTTGAAGGTGGTAACATCACACCAACGGCAGAGTTTAACATCTATGTCGATCCACAAGCCGCTGATATTGTGTTTAAATCAGGAATTCCTATTGTCGTCATGCCGCTGGATGTCACACACAAAGCGTTAGTGACCAAACCGCGTAATGATGCGTTTCGCGCGCTCAACACACCCGTTGGCATCGCTGTCGCGCAGATGACCGATTTCTTTGAACGCTTTGACAAAGAAAAATACGGCTCTGCCGGTGCGCCCCTTCATGATCCCTGCGTGACTGCCTATTTGCTCAAGCCTGAATTGTTCACAGGGCGCCACATCAACGTCGAGATTGAAGTCCAATCAGAACTGACCATGGGCATGACCGTCGCTGACTGGTGGGGCGTCACAGACAGGGAACCAAATGCGACCTTTATCGGTGACCTTGATGCGGATGGTTTCTTTGATTTGCTCACCGAACGGCTTGGTCGTTTATGAGCGCCGCCTTAACCCTTGGCGCACCAGATCATTTGGAAAAACTGGTCGCTCTGGTCACTGCGTTTCACGCTGAAGCGGGTATTGAGATGTCAGACGAGGCCCGCCGCAACGGCGTTGCGCCCTTGCTTGATGGTATTCCACATGGCGCTGCTTATTTAATAGGCCCACCTCGTGCGCCGATCGGGTATATCGTGATCACTTTCGGATGGTCGGTGGAGTTTGGTGGGCTCGATGCCATCATCGATGAACTTTACATTCGCCCTGGCGTGCGTGGCCGTGGCATTGCGTCTGAGGCATTGATCGCCTTGCCACGCGCCCTCGCGGGTGGCGGTTTGCGCGCGATACATTTAGAAGTAGATCGTACAAACGCGGCGGCAGTGAAACTTTACCGACGGGCCGGATTTAGAGAACGTGACCAATATATGTTCATGTCAAAGAGCCTCTGAATGCACATCCCATTTGATAACAGCTATGCCGCCCTACCGGATGCATTTTATACCCGCCAAAATCCAACACCTGTAAAAGAGCCGCAGCTGATCGGTTTTAATGAAGATCTTGCACAGCTTTTGGGTATTGAGGTTGATGATTTGGAACAAGCCGCGCAAGTTTTTGCAGGCAACCTAGTTCCCGATAATGCTGCGCCTTTGGCGCAACTTTATGCGGGCCACCAATTTGGCAATTACAATCCACAGCTTGGCGATGGGCGTGCGATCCTGCTGGGCGAAGTCATTGATACCAAAGGCACACGCCGCGACATCCAGCTAAAGGGCTCTGGCCCCACGCCGTATTCCCGGATGGGTGATGGCCGCGCGTGGCTTGGCCCTGTGTTGCGCGAATATGTGGTCAGTGAGGCGATGCATGCGCTTGGTATTCCCACCACGCGCGCGCTGGCCGCTGTGACCACAGGAGAGCCAATTTTTCGCGAACAAGGCGCGCTACCAGGTGCGATTTTAACGCGCGTGGCACGCAGCCATTTACGTGTTGGCACCTTTCAGGTTTTTGCCCATCGCGGTGAGATAGAACACCTCAAGACCCTGACCCAATACGCCATTGACCGTCATTATCCCAATGCTGATGGCCCCATGGGCCTGTTGCGCGCGGTATGCGCAGCCCAAGCAGATTTGATCGCAGCATGGATGTCTGTGGGTTTTATCCATGGCGTAATGAACACCGACAATTGCAGCATTGCGGGTGAAACCATCGATTACGGCCCTTGCGCCTTTATGGATGCGTTTCATTCTGGTCGCGTGTTTAGTTCAATAGACCAACAAGGCCGCTATGCCTTTGGCAATCAACCCAATATCGCGGTGTGGAACATGGCACAGCTGGCCACCAGCCTGTTGCAACAGATGGACGAAAAAGAAACCGCTGTTGAAGAGGCCACCGAAATTGTCCACGCCATGCCAACCCAGATTGAGGCCGCATGGCTGCGCCGTTTTGCACCAAAAGTCGGCATCTCTAACCCACAACCTGATGATGTAGAACTCATCGAAAATTTATTGAACCTTATGCAAGCGGATGGTGCCGATTTCACCAACACCTTCCGCGCATTGGCAACATCTGATGTGCAGGACCAATTCACAGATCGCGCGGCAGTCAACGCTTGGGCGATGATCTGGAAACAGCGCATCGCGCATGAACCTGACCCGACCGCATGTATGAATACAGCAAACCCAGCGATCATCCCGCGCAATCACCGCATTGAACAGATAATTGACGCCGCGGTTGCAAATGACTTGGCCCCATTTGAGCGTCTGACAAAAGCATTGTCACAACCGTTCAAAGAAACCGACGCAGAGCTGAACCGCCCCCCGACACAATCAGAAATCGTCCCGGCGACCTTTTGCGGCACCTGATTTCAAGAATCGTAAGACAATGTAAATGTTAAAACAATGTAGATTCAGACCGTGCTTTTGGGTTTACGGTTGATCAGGTAAATCCCTGTTGCAACGAGTACCAGCGCGCCCCAAACCGACAGCGCCACGTCCTCAGATAACAACAGCCAGCCTAAAATTACCGAAAACACCGGAGATAAAAAGCTAAACGACGCAACCGAAGACGCTGGATAGATTGTCATCAGCCAGAACCAAACCAAAAATCCAAGACTGGCGATGCCGATGATCTGAAACGCCAAGCCTGCCAAATGAATGGTCTGCAAATCCCGGATCAGCGGGCCAAACAATGGTGCTATCAGCAGTAATATCGGCGCAGAGACCGCAACTTGAAAAATCAATTGCTGCGCGGGTGGCACCTTGGCCAAGGGTGTGATCCGCACACACAGTACGATTCCTGCCCAGCAGAATGCCGACATCAGCGCCAACAAATCGCCTGTCCAACTCACCTGCCCGCCACTGCGATCACTTAGCGCTACTGCAACGCCAGCCATCGCCAACACAAGCCCCACAATCTTCAGACCCGACAACCGTTCGCCCGGCAATACAAAATGCGCAATCAATGCCAACCAAACCGGCATCGAATAAAAAATAACTGAGGCACGGCTGACCGTTGTTATATCAAGCGCTGTAAAAAGACATGTGAATTCAAAGGCAAAGAGCATTCCGGCAATAATACCTGCGCGCCACGCTTCACGCGGAACACTCAGGCTAATGCCACGCCAGCGCATCCAAATCAGCAGTACAACCACTGCCCCGGCAGAGCGTAATCCAGCCAAAAATACCGGATTAAAGCCGCCTGAGGTGACTTTGATCACCACCTGATTAAAGGCCAAATGCAAGGCAAAGGCGATCAAGGCCGTTGCGCCAAAAAGGTCCATATTTGCTTTGCGTTCCATGCCGATAACAGCGGGCGAACTGGACCTGATGTCAATGTGCAAATCCTCGCCTTGAGCCACCAATCGCTATTTTCCCCTCATCACACCCACAAAACATGCCAAGATAGGCGTTAAGTGATTCACATGGGGGAACAACACGATGAGTTTGATGAAAACACTGGCCAAAGTGGCAATCGGTGTCGCTGTCGCCAAAGGCGCAAGCGCGATGATGAAAAAAGGCAGCGGTGGCGGCACAAGCAGTGCAACCCAATCTGGGGGCCTTGGTGGTTTGCTGGGGGGCTTGATGAACCAAGCTGGGGGTCAATCTGGTGGATCACGCCCACACGGTGGCGCGCACAGTCCCAGCGGCGGCGGCCTTGAAGATATGCTTGGTGGCCTTTTAGGCGGCGGCGGCAGTACAAAATCCGCAGGCGGCGGCATGCCCGGTGGTTTGGGCGGTTTGCTTGAACAGCTAGGTGGCGGGTCTTCTGGCAGTTCCGGCGGGCTTGGTGGTTTGCTCGGCGGGCTTGCAGGTGCAGCGGGTGCTGGCGGCCTACTGTCAGGCACTGATGAAACCCTACGCCGTCGCCCTGAACGCAATGATCGCAGTTTTGGTGAGGTGTTGAATTCGCAATTTGACGCCACGCCCGAGCCTGAGATTGAACCGTCCCAAGATCAAGAAGCAGCGGCAGGTTTGATGTTGGCGGCCATGATCCAAGCGGCCAAATCTGACGGTAACTTTGATGAGGCCGAACGCGACAAATTGTTGAGTAAATTGGGTGATGTCGATGCAGAAGAAGCCGCATTTGTGAATGCACAACTCAAGGCGCCCGTTGATATCGACGGATTGGTCAATCAGACACCAAATGGCTTGGGTCCACAGATTTATGCGATGTCTTTGCTGGGGATTGATCTGGATACGCAGGACGAGGCACAATACCTGCATAAACTTGCAAAAGCCTATGGCATGAAGCCTGCCGATGTGAACGATATTCATACTCAGATGGGTGTGCCATCGCTCTATACCTAAGTGCGACAAACATATGAAAGCGGCGGCGATCCAGATTGGAGCGCCGCCGTTTTTTATTCTACTGGTGCTGCACGATGCAGCCGAAAGATAATCCAGATCAGGAAGATCGCCAGCGCCAGCGGTGGCATCCAGATCATCGCCAATTCACCTTTGAACCAATCCGCAGCCGTCACAGTGCGACAGGCCGCCCCCGTTGGGTTCATGCAAACACTGGATAACAGTGCCGCAAAAATCGGCGGCACCGAGACCAGCAAAGCCACCGCAACATAGAGCACACCCAAAGCAAATTTGCGCATGGATTATGCTGCCTGTTGTCCGCCGGGTTTACCGCCGCCGCCACTGCGCCGACGGTTACGACCGCCACCGCCCGGTTTGCCAGCACCGCCGCCGCCGCCACCACCTTGTGGACGACCGCCGCCGCCACCGCCGCCACCGGGGCGACCGCCCCGTCCACGGCCACGACCGCCTTTGGGCTTGTCAGGGATTTCCATCGGCTCCCATGCACGACCAGAGGCCACGGGAATAGAAATGCCCATGGTTTTCTGGATCGCTTTCAATTCGCCCATCTCATCCGGTGCGCAGAATGCAATCGCGGCACCGTCTTTGCCCGCACGTGCAGTACGGCCAATGCGGTGGACATAATTGTCCGGCACATTTGGCAGATCGTAGTTATAGACGTGTTTCACATCGGGAATGTCCAAACCACGTGCGGCCACATCTGTCGCAACAAGCACGGTGATCTGTCCGGATTTGAACCCCGCAATCGCACGGTCGCGCTGACCTTGGCTTTTGTTGCCGTGGATCGATGCCGCGTCAAAGCCCGCCTTCACCAGCGTCTTCATCAGCTTTTCAGAACCATGTTTCGTACGTCCAAACACCAGCGCACGTTCGCCTTTGTGCTTGGCCAGTAATTCCTTAAGCAATTCGGTCTTTTCCGCCTTAGCAATAAAATGCACCTCTTGCGTGACCTTGTCCGCCGCCTTGCCCGGAGGCGAAACTTCGATGCGGATCGGGCTTTGCAGATAGGTATTGGCTATCTCGCTCATCAGCTTTGGCATCGTGGCCGAGAACAACATCGTCTGGCGGTTCTTTGGGATCACGGATGCAATCTTGCGCAGATCATGGATGAAACCCATGTCCAGCATCTGGTCTGCTTCATCGAGGACCAAAAACGATGCCTCATCCAAGCGCACAGCGCGGCGGTCCATCAGGTCGAGCAAACGACCCGGCGTGGCAACCAACAGGTCCACACCGCCGCCCAGTTTCTTGATCTGCGTGTTGATCGACTGACCACCCACAACCATTGCAACCTGCAATCCCGACCCCTTGGCGTAATCACGCAAGTTCACTGAAATCTGTGTCGCCAGTTCACGTGTCGGTGCCAACACCAGACCGCGCACGCAACGCGCATTTGGGCGGCCTTCCATGGCCATCATCTGTGCGACCAACGGCACACCAAAGGCGGCTGTTTTACCAGTCCCCGTTTGTGCCAGACCCATCACATCACGGCCATTCATACCATGTGGAATCGCCTGTTTTTGGATCGGTGTTGGGTCTTTTAAACCCATTTCATGCAGACGGCGTACCAATTTCTTTGGCAGGTCCATCATGTCAAAATCGCTCATATTCATTCTTTCTTGGTGTCAGCCAAAGGCTGCACCTTATCGTTTCGCAGCATTCCTTTGCGAAATGCCACGCGGGTCACGCAAAACAGATCACAGGCAGCGGCCAAATGCCGGGTGCCTGTCTGATCGCGTTTTGGCCCCACGCGTGATTTTGGGAACATCGGCGCGCCTTAAAATCCGGTTCATCTGAACGCATGGTTCATAACCGGCACTGCTCACGCGGCAGAAGGCATCGCTTGGACACCACATGGGCCTCGCGCCGGGATAAGTCAACCTTTGGTGCAAAAGCATGTGGCGCAGGTGGCGAATTGCCGCTAAACCAAGGTCCGATCACAGCGAAGGCCTGCCCCCATGTCAAAAACCATCATAAAACGCTGTGAGGCCATGGGCCTGCGCATGACGGGCCAACGTCGCATCATCGCGCAAGTGATAGAAGATTCTGATGATCACCCAGATGTTGAGGAGTTGTTCAAACGTGCCTCTGGCCTGGATGCGGCAATTTCAATTGCAACAGTGTACCGTACTGTCAAACTATTCGAAGAAGCGGGTATTCTGGACAAGCTTGAGTTTGGTGATGGCCGTGCGCGCTATGAAGATGCGGAACGCGAACACCACGATCACCTTATTGATATGAATTCAGGCGAAGTGATTGAATTTGTTGATGCAGAGATTGAAGCGCTGCAAGAACGGATTGCCCAAAAGCTGGGGTATGAACTGCGCGGGCATCGCTTGGAACTGTATGGTGTGCCCATCAAGAGCAAGAAAAATTGAGCGACCGCGACCGCCCCCTGCTCGCTGTATTGATCGACGCTGACAATGTGCCTGCCAAATATGCAGCTGACATCCTGCGCGAGGTGACCTCAATCGGTGAACCTGCATTGCGCCGCGTCTATGGTGATTGGCAGGATCAAAATCTAAAAAGCTGGGGTGAGCAAATCCAAAGCCTTGGCTTGCAGGCACGTCAGGAAACCGCAAATACCAAACAAAAGAACGCCACTGACATTGGTATGGTCATTGATGCGATGGATATTTTGCACTCTGGGCGCTTTGACGGGTTTGTACTGGTGTCTTCTGACAGCGATTTTACTGCGCTTGCAAATCGTCTGCGTGAAGCGGGGTTAAGCGTAATTGGTATGGGGGAAAGCAAAACCCCAGAGGCCCTGCGCAATGTCTGTAACCGTTTTATATTGGTTGAAAACCTCAGTGAGAGTGAACAAGCAGACAAGCCGAAAACCACGCAAAAAGACCTGAACCGCGCGTTTCAATTGCTGTCCAATGCCATCAGAAAGAAAAGCGATCAGGAAAACGAATGGATTAGCTTGAGTATTGTCAGCAACCTCTTGCTTGCCGCCCACCCCGATTTTGACCACCGTAGCTTTGGTCACACCAAGTTAAGCAATTTAGTCAGGGCGCTACCCAAACTTGAGCTCAACACAGAAGCCAAGAAGCTTCTTGTCAGGATCAAGCCCTAGGTATCCGCGTCAACATCCACGGCAGTAGCACGCTCAACACCAACAAACGGCTGATATGACACGCGGCAACAAAGCCCGGTATCACACCCAGAACGGCCCCCATGGCGATCATTGTTTCTAATCCGCCCGGTGCAAAGGCAACCAAGACATGCGCCAAGGGCATGCCCAAGGCCCACGCCACAGGTGCCGCACCCAATGCCGCGAGGCCGACCGCGACAAATGTAATGGTGACGCCTGCCGCCAATCCGCCAGCAAAACGCGCAGGCGTGACGCCGGAAAATCGCGTACCGATCAACGCCCCCAAGACCAGATATGCGGGCAGAATTAACCATTCAGGCATCACACCCGGCACGATACCGGTTAGATGCCCCATGGCAGAGGCTACCATGCCGCCTAACAGCAAAGGTGCTGGCACTGCAAAGCGTTGAAAGACAAACCCAAGTGCCAAGGCCAAAATGATCAATCCCAAGACGCTTTGGGCATCCATCGCCATCCCTTGGGGTGCGATATTACCGCCCAATTCGACGCCCATCGCAACGGCCGCGAACGGTACAACCAGCGTCAGCGCCAGCAATCGCACCGATTGTGTGATTGAAATGCGTGCAACGTCTGATCCTGTATCCGTCGCCATGGCGATCACAAAACTCAAATGCCCCGGGGCCGATGCCAGCAAGGCAGACCGTCGATCAAAACCGAAGAAACGTGACAGCAACGCTTGGCACAGCACCATGATCAACCAGATGATCAACGCCATAAAGATAAACGCCAAAGGCCAGCGTAACATCGCCCCGAGCGCATCACTGTCAAAGCCCGCGCCAACTGCAATGCCAATCACCACAAAGCAAGCATCCCGTAAACGCACGTCAATCGCGGTGCGCAATCCCGAAAGGCTGGCAAGGCTGACCGCGATCACAGGACCCAACAGCATATAAACCGGCATTGATAGAAGCCATGCCAAAGCCGCGCCAAGGCCACCAACAAACAGGGTCACAGCAGTGTCTTTGGGGGACAGGGGCAGGTTCGGCCATCTCATTTCACGGTGCTATCATCCGCGTTTGCCAAGGACCAGAGGGCCTCTTGCCTATGCTGCGCAAAACCGTCATGGCCAAAGATATTAACTCACCACCAAGGACCTCAGATCATGGACAATATACGCGGTGCCATCCTGATGGTCTTGTCCATGGCAGGCTTTGCGGTTGAGGATATGTTCATCAAGCTGCTGGCCGATGCCATATCGGTGGGACAAATCCTAACCATGTTGGGCATCGGTGGATCACTTGCCTTTGGCGCGATTGTCTTGGTCAAAGGTGAGGCGCTGTTTTCCCGTGATATGCTGTCCGCACCTATTTTCCTGCGTGGCATTGGGGATTTGGTCGGAGCCTTGGCCTTTGTATCGGCAATCGTTTTGACCCCGATTTCAAGCGCATCGGCCATTCTGCAAGCCACACCGCTGGCGGTGACCCTAGGGGCCGCGCTGTTTTTGGGCGAACCTGTTGGCTGGCGACGTTGGAGCGCTATTTTTGTGGGTCTGATCGGCGTCTTGCTGATCATTCGCCCCGGTTTGGAAAGTTTCGAAGTTTTGTCCTTGCTCGCCCTACTCGCCGTTTTTGCACTGGCACTGCGTGATCTGGCGACCCGCAGGACACCCGCGAACATCAGCACCATGCAGCTCAGCTTCCTTGGGTTTGTGGTGATCATCCCGGCGGGAATTTTGCTGATGGTGTTCACCGGATCGTCCGTAGTGTCGCTGAACGGCACCGAATGGACATATATCACCGCCGCGTTGGGCATCGGATTGTTTGCGTATTACGGTATTGTGGCGGCCATGCGGATTGGGGATGTCGGGTTTGTCACGCCGTTCCGCTATGTTCGTTTGGTCATCGCCTTGATCATTGGGGTCGCTGTGTTTGACGAATCCCCGGATACGTTAACCTTGATTGGCGCTGCGATCATCGTGGCGTCGGGCATTTATACGATCCTGCGCGAACGCAAAATGCGACGCTCTGCATAACATTTGGCGAAACGATAGGACTCTCAGCCCAGCAGCACCAAATCCATGCTGGTCACGCGGTCGCAAATCAGTAATCTGAATGACATGAAAAACGCACATACCATCCAATGCATGCCTCGATGACTGAGGGTGCACTCATTCGTCCTGCCACTATTGAGGCAGACATCCAAGCGGTGCGCACGCTGTGCTGGGACTATCGCGATTTCCTGCTGAACCACAGCGGCACAGACCGCGACATCACCGAAACCTTCTATCCGGTCGATAAATATCAAAGGTTGATGGAAGGATTGGAGGCCGAACATGCCCGCCCACAGGGGATTATATTGTTGGCCGAAATTGATGGTGTAGCGATTGGCTGCGGCATGACCCATGCGATTGATCCGCAAACGGTTGAGATTAAACGCGTGTTCGTGAGTGAAGCCGCACGTGGCCAACGTATTGCTGATAGGCTGTGTCGCGCATTAATGACGCAAGCGCGCACCGATGGTTATTCGCGCGCTGTGCTTGATACCTCGCGCAGCCTAACTGCGGCACAACGATTATACGAACGCTTGGGCTTTATTAAGTGCGCGCCCTACCAATCCATCCCAGATCACGCCCTGCCCCATCTGGTATTTTATGAGACCGCCCTATGAACGCCAATCAGATCATCACCCACCTGAACCTATCCCCCCATCCAGAGGGTGGCCATTTTCGCCAAACTTGGATCGCGCAAAACGAGGGCCGCCCGACTGGCACCTGTATCTACTTTCTGCTGAAAGCTGGTGAAAGCAGCCATTGGCACCGCGTCGATGCCACCGAAATATGGCTGTATCATGCAGGTGCACCGCTGATCCTATCTCTGGCTGAAACAGATGCTGGGCCAGCCACTGAACACCTGTTAACCCCAGACCTAAACGCAGGTGAGCCGCAACTGATCGTGCCGGAAAACCACTGGCAAGCCGCACGTAGTACAGGTGAGTTTACCTTAGTCAGCTGTACCGTATCTCCCGGGTTCAGCTTTGATGGGTTCACCCTTGCACCTCCTGAGATGGATATCCCAACATGAAAAGCCGCTTTTTGATCTATGCCGCAGTGTCATTGATTGCCGCGCTCTATGTCTATGACCGCAACAACAAAGACGAAGTTCTAGTGGCTGCAACAGTAGTGGAGGTCACATCACAGGTCGCAGAAAAAGGCAGTGATACATGGCACATACGCGCCGCCATCGATACAGGCGAAGTCATTTTGGAACCACGCCTGTCACGCCCAGATGTTGCGGTGGATGATCGTATCTGTGTGACTGAAGTTGTGCGTCAGGGCCAACCGTCAGAATATCTATTTGCACCCAACGCTACGTGCTAGCGGCGTTTGGCACACTCACCGTGCCCCCCCCCACAGCCGCCCGCACACCCGTTGTACCGGGACAAGACGTGGGCAAGCCACGCGCCACACGCACCGCAAGATAAGCAAACGCCTGCGCCTCTAGCATATCCCCATCTAGGCCGACGTCCTCAATCGGAACCACCGGGCAATCAAGGCTGACGGTCAACATCTGCATCAATACCGGGTTTAACCGCCCGCCACCTGTAACTAACACGCGCGTGGGCGGGCGTGGGCAATGCTGCATCGCTTCAACCACGCCTGCGGCGCACATGGCCGTCAGAGTGGCAGCAGCATCCGCATCTGACAGCTCACCAACCAGCGCGATCATTTCCGCAAAGTCATTTCTATCCAGTGACTTGGGTGGGATCCGGGAAAAATAGGGTTCTGCAAGGAACAACTCTAACGCACCCTGCTCTACCTGTCCTTTGGCGGCTATACGACCGCCCTGATCAAAGGCTTGTCCAAGACGCGCTTGCATTAAATCATTCAGCGGCGCGTTGGCGGGGCCTGTATCAAAGGCCAGCAAAGCGCCTTCTTGTTCGGGGCGCGCGAAAGACGGATCAACCCACGTCAAGTTCCCCACTCCGCCAAGGTTCAAGAACGCCACCGGTTTGGCAAGCCCCGCATATCGCGCACAGGCGTGGTGAAAGAACGGCGCAAGCGGCGCGCCTTCCCCGCCCAATTCGACGTCTGCGCAACGAAAATCCCACACTACTGGCACACCCAAGGCATCCGCCAAGGCCGCACCATCCCCAACCTGCAAGGTGCCTTGCATGCGTGGGGCATGCGCCAGCGTCTGACCATGAAAGCCAATTACATCGACATCTTTAAAATCTGCCAGCACCGCGATATGCGCCGCCTCTACGACCTCTGCGGCGCGTTGCACCTCAGGCCCAGACCATTTGCCAAAACCTGCTGCAATCACAGCCCGTTCAGCTTCAGAATACTCTCTGTAGGTGTTTGTTCCAAATTCGGTGATGTCATGCCCGTCAGTACATAAGACAGCCGCATCAACCCCGTCCAATGACGTACCCGACATCGCGCCAAGCGCACGTATCACCCCGGTCTTAGAAATGGCCCTGTTCATGTTTCTGCTGGGCCTTTCCCTTTGACACGCCTGCGCCTATAGATTGCCCCGCAACTAAGGCCGAGGGCAAGCGCCATGACATATCATCCCAAGTCGGAATTCATACGCATCATGATGGAACGCGGGTTTCTCGCGGATTGTACCGATTATCAAGGATTAGATGAGGCACTGCTGAAGGGTGGTCAAGCGGGCTATATCGGGTTTGATGCCACGGCCAAGTCTTTGCACGTGGGATCCTTGATCCAGATCATGATGATGCGCTGGCTGCAAAAGACAGGTGGGCGACCTATCACGCTGATGGGTGGTGGGACCACCAAAGTGGGTGATCCATCGTTTCGCGCAGATGAACGGCCTTTGCTGGATGCGCAAGCCATTGACGACAATATCGCAGGCATTAAGAAAGTGTTTAGCGCCTACCTGACCTACGGCGATGGTCCGTCAGATGCGATGATGATCAATAACGCTGAATGGCTTGACGGGTTAAACTATCTCGATTTCCTGCGTGACATCGGGCGGCATTTTTCGATCAACCGGATGTTGGCATTTGAAAGCGTCAAATCACGGCTGGATCGCGAACAGAGCCTGTCATTCCTCGAATTCAACTACATGATCTTGCAAGCCTATGATTTTATGGAGCTTCACCGCCGATATGGATGCATCCTGCAAATGGGTGGCTCAGACCAATGGGGCAATATCGTGAATGGGATCGACCTGACCCGCCGGGTTGTGGACGGTGAGGTCTATGGCCTGACGTCACCTTTGCTGACCACGTCAGATGGTAAAAAGATGGGCAAATCGCTGTCTGGTGCAATCTGGCTTAATCCTGACATGCTGTCACCCTATGAGTTCTGGCAGTTCTGGCGCAACACCACGGATGCCGATGTCGGCAAGTTCCTGAAACTCTATACTGAGTTGCCGGTGGATGAATGTGACCGTCTAGGTGCGCTTGAAGGGTCCGAGATTAACGCAGCTAAGGTGCGTTTGGCAAACGAAGTGACAACCCTCTTGCACGGTGCGGATGCAGCACAGGCCGCCGAAGCCACAGCGCGCGAAGTATTTGAAAAGGGCGGCGTTGGAGATGATTTGCCAACACTTACCTTAAGTGGTGCAGACATTGGGGATGGCATTTCGATTGTGCAATTGATCGTGAAATCAGGTTTGGCGGGATCAGGCAAAGAAGCAAAGCGTTTGATCACCGAAAACGGTGCGCGCCTGAACGATGAACCGCTAACCAATGCGGGCCTGATGATTGATGCCGCTGCATTGGCAACACCGATCAAGCTAAGCGCGGGCAAAAAACGTCATGCGCTGGTGCAATTGGGCTAAAACGGCGGGAAAGCGCCCGCTTTAGCGGCTCAACTGATACGTGCCTTATTGCTTAACCGTATGTTCATCTTCATGGGCGCAATTTTGCGCCCATGTTCGATATTGCCCCTGACGCTGATACGCCCCTTTTGCAAGACATGGCCTTTGCCGTGGCGCTGCGGCTATGTGGGCAAAACCCGGTTATCTTACCGTCTGGCTTGATTGTCCTACGACAACGTATCTTGGGTGTGCCGATGTTGATGGTGCCGCGTGCGATCCCTCCCGTCGACCTTACAGACCAGTTGCGCAAGTTTGGGCTGAACCGTCTGCCCTTGATCCTGTCCCCAGAGAGGGCCTGCCCCCTGCCCGCGGCAGTACGCCTGCGCGCACCCCAGACGATAGCCCAGTTGGATTTAATACCTGATACTGAAATTGCGCGTGCTCAACTGCATCCCAAATGGCGCAATCAATTACACCGCGCAGAGAAAGCAGGTCTGCGCGTGACGCACAAAGTGATGCCCAGCGGGTCAAATCATCCACTCCTCCACTTGGAAACCGCCCAAGCCAAAAGGCGACGCTATGCCAACTGGCCCGCCACACTTACCTCAACATTTGCAAAGGTCGCCCCAGATCAAACGCGGCTTTTCACAGCGCACATAGGCAATACTCCCGTCGCTCACATGCTGTTTATGCGCCACGGCCAACGCACGACCTATCACATCGGCCACATCACAGAACGTGGCAAAGCCGTTTGCGCACATAATCTGTTGCTGTGGAAAGCGTCCCGTTGGCTGACGGATCATGGTCATAGCGCGATTGATTTGGGAGTGATCACGCCACAAACACCCGGGCTTAATCGATTCAAATTACGCACAGGTGCTAAGCTGGTTGAAAGTGGCGGCACATGGCTGCGCTGGTGTCCTCTTGCACGAAAGCACAGCGCATGATTAACTGAACACACGTTCATATCAAGGGAAATGCAATGCAACTCAACACCACATCAGCCATCATTACCGGCGGCGCGTCAGGTTTGGGCGAGGCAACAGCCCGATATTTTGCCACGCAAGGCGCACAAGTGACCCTGCTGGACCGCGATGCAACGCGGGGCCCAGATGTGGCCGCAGAAATTGGCGGGCATTTCATCGAAACCGACGTGACCAATGAAACCTCCGTTCAGGCGGCTGTTGAATATGCCATTGAGAAAATGGGCAACATCAACACGACCGTAAATTGTGCAGGCATTGCATTGGGCATCAAGACCATAGGCCGCGATGGCCCTCATCCTCTGGACGCATTTCAGCGCACAATCGATATCAATCTGGTTGGCAGCTTTAATGTCGCCCGTTTGTCGGCCGCCGCAATGACGCGCAATGAACCTGAAGCAGACGGCGCACGTGGCGTGATCATCAACACGGCATCCATCGCAGCCTTTGATGGGCAAAAAGGCCAAGCAGCCTATGCGGCATCAAAAGGTGGCATTGTCGGCATGACCCTGCCCATGGCACGTGATCTGTCAAAAGATGGCATTCGCGTGATGACCATCGCGCCAGGTATCTTCATGACACCAATGCTGGCAGGATTACCCGAAGACGTACAAGTTGCACTGGCCGCAGACGTACCCAACCCCGCGCGATTAGGTGATCCGTCAGAATACGCACGTTTGGCCGGGTTTATCGTTGAGATGGGATATCTGAACGGTGAAGTTATCCGACTTGATGGTGCCTTGCGGATGCGTTGATCCAATGACCACTGAATACGAAAAAATGGCGGCAGGTGAGTGGTATTCCTGCCTTGATGCACAGTTGGACCTATTGCGCATGGCCGCGCGCCACGCTGTGTTTTCTCATAACAACCTGCCCCCGGATCAGCGTTCATCACTCAGCACACCGTTGCGCGACTTGTTTGCCCAATACGGGCGTGATTGTATGATCGAAGCGCCTTTTCATTGCTCATATGGGTTCAACATCCACCTTGGTGATGCAGTGTATCTCAATGCGGGCTGCGTGATTCTCGATTCAGCAAAGGTTACGATTGGTAGCGGCACGATGATCGGTCCACAGGCGCAAATCCTGTGTGCAGAGCATCACAAAGACCGGGAAAAACGCGCGCGAGGTATCGAAATTGCCAAACCCGTCACTCTTGGCATGGATGTATGGGTCGGGGCTGGGGCGATCATCATGCCGGGCGTGACTGTAGGTGACGCAGCTATAATCGGGGCCGGTGCAGTGGTCACAAAAGATGTAGCAGCAGGGCAAAGCGTTGTGGGCGTACCCGCAAGAACGCTTTAACCGCCAGACTTCTCTTCCAGCATCATCCATTCTTCTTCGGCTGCATCCAACTTTGATTGGCGTTCAATCAACGCATCTGTGGCCTTTTGGAACTTCACCGGGTTTGCGGTGAACAGTTCAGGATCGCTCATCAATTCTTGCAGCTTGCCAATCTCAGCCTCAAGGCGCGCCATTTCATCTGGAATCGCCTCAAGACGGTGTTTTTCCGTGAAACTAAGGCCAGACTTTGTAGATTTTTCCTGCTTTTCCTTAGCCGCTTGTGGCTTTGACTTGGTCACACTGCCAGAAAAATCATCTTGGCCGCGCTGAGACAGGTAGTCGGTCCAACCGCCGGCATAGATCGTGGCCTTGCCGTCACCTTCCATCGCGATGGTGGTTGCGGCGACGCGGTCTAGAAAGTCACGGTCGTGGCTGACCAGAATGACGGTGCCGTCATAATTGCCCAGCAATTCTTGCATCAGATCCAGCGTTTCCACATCCAGATCGTTGGTCGGTTCGTCCAAAACTAACAGATTGCTTTGCCGCGCCATGATCTTGGCCAGCAACAGGCGTGCTTTTTCGCCCCCTGACAAAGACCGTACAGGCGCGCGGGCCTGCGCCTCGTCAAACAGAAATTCTTTAAGGTATCCAACGACATGCTTGGGATTACCGCGCACCAACACCTGATCCGCCTTACCAGAGACGCGCATGTCAGGATCGCCTGTCAAACTGTCCCAGAGTGACATATCCCCATCAAGCTGCGCGCGCGCCTGATCAAACAGGGCGAGTTCCAGATTGGTGCCTATGGTCACAGTGCCCGTATCCGGTTCTTCACGGCCAATCAGCATGTTCAACAACGTGGTTTTGCCCACGCCATTTGGCCCCACAAGCGCGATACGGTCACCGCGTTGCACCTTGAGGGAAAAGTCACTCAAGATAACCTTGTCAGCAAAATGTTTGGTGATGTTTACCGCTTCGATCACCTTACGGCCAGATTTTGGTCCAGCCTCAAGTGCCATCGCGGCCGTTCCCTGACGCTTGATCTGTGCCGCCCGTTCGCCGCGCAATTCTTGCAAGGCACGCACCCGGCCTTGGTTGCGTTTACGTCGGGCTGAAATACCTTCAACGGCCCACCGCGCCTCTGACTTAATCTTGCGATTAAGCTTGTGACGCTGCATGTCTTCTTCTTCCCATTGCTGGTCACGCCACGCTTCGAACCCAGTAAATCCGGTTTCTTGTCTACGCACCATTCCCCTGTCAATCCAAAGGGTTGCGCGAGTAAGCTCACGTAAAAATGCACGGTCATGGCTGATAATCAAAAACGCGGTGCGGGTCTGTTTGAGTTCTGCCTCAAGCCAGCCAATTGCTTCGATATCCAGATGGTTGGTCGGCTCGTCCAGCAGCATCAACTCCGGCTCAGAGGCCATCAGGCGCGCCAAAGCTGCACGGCGACGTTCCCCGCCCGATGCCGTGGCAACGGGGCGTGCAGGATCAAACTTGAGACCCTCGCCCGCGCGTTCGACCTTGTACATCTCGCCGGGGTCAAGTCCGTGGGCGGCAAAATCGCCCAAAGTTTCAAAGCCCGCCAAATCGGGGTCTTGTTCCATATACCCAACAGAGACACCCGGCCCAGCGATCACATCGCCTTTGTCCGCCTCAACCAATCCCGCCATCACCTTCATCAAGGTTGATTTGCCCGATCCATTGCGCCCAACCAGCGCAACACGATCCCCGGGCTGGATCACCAAAGACAGGTTATCAAATACAGGATCACCGCCAAAAGTCAGCGATATTTCATTCAGTTGTAAGAGGGGTGCACGTGCCATGAGTGCCAGCTATCTGTGCCAATGACAGAGGTCAATAAGCAGCTGCATTATCTTCGGCCAAAATGCGTGTGACGGCCCTAAACCAAAGCGCGCAACAATCTTTTACGGTTTTCCGGTATCTTGCCAATTTCGAGCCCTGTAAACACGTGTAGGGTGTTCATTTCATGATCCACAACCGCATGATCGCTGACCCAGCCCCCCATCATAAGATAGGTGCGTAACAACGGCGGCATCGCCGCTGTCGCGCGCTTTGCATCCGGTGCGTGTTGCACCTCATCTGCAAAGCGATACACATCTGGGGCCTTTATACCCGGCCGCCACCCATCAGGCGCAAGATGGCGCGCTTTGAGCATCGCAAAGGCGTCAAGGTGAGCGGCCTTTTCTATTCCATCAAAGGATGAACATCCAAACAGCATTTGTACGTCTTGCGAATCGACCATATCCGTCAGCGCGGCCCAAGCGAGACGCACAATATCAGGATCATTCCAATCAGGATGCACACAGAATCGGCCCAACTCCATCATCAGGCCGCTGTAGGTACTCAATGTGGAAAGGTCATAAAATTGTGCTGCATAGCTGTGTGACAAGTGCGAGGCGCGCACTGCAAGCAGCCGATAGCAACATACCGTGGTGCCGCTTGCAGTGTCCTTGATCACGAAATGGGTGCAACGGTCATCATAACCATCCACATCAAACGGATCAGGCACGCCAAAACACAACGCACGCAATGCATGAATACTTGCGCGTTCAGCCGGGCTATTCGCCTGCTGAACGGTGTATCTACCTTTGGTAAATGATATCATTCCTGCCGCCTCACCAGCGGTGAACAATCACACCACACAGCAGAACCGCCACCTAGACATGATTGTCCTTAGCTGCCGAAACCGGGGCTAAAGCGACCAAGATTGCCCAATAGCTGACGCAAAAAGGATTTATCAGACACCGAGGATGTTGTGACGCGGCGCGAGATTGGCACGACTTCTCCGCGTTCCAAACCAAAGCGTTCGACGTTTTGCACAACGCCGTTTTCAGAAAAACTGATGGCGACCACTTGGCGTTCGATCTCTTTTGACGCCAAAGGCCCAATCGAACGCTTACGCATTTTCACATAGTAATAGCCGCTGCTGTCTAGAACCCCGGCTGAAGTTGGCACGCCAATCTTTTCAGCAACACTTTCGCGGGTGTCTGATCCCACCTGGATTTGATCCAGGTCTTCTTGGGGTGGGATATACCCGTGGTTTTGGTATATGGGCGTACAGGCACCAAGCGCGATAAACGCGGCAACGGCCGTGGCCCGAATGGCCCGAACATGGGTCTGGCTGAAATTGCGCATGTGGTCTGCCCTCTTGCCCTTGGAAGTGATGGCTTTTATTCCGCATACACCAATGGCACCCCCGGTATCAAGAAACTAGGTTCAAGAAACGAAAGGTGACATCAAATGTCCCGCACTCCACCAAGTAAAACAGCCCTGCGCGTGGCAGATCTGTCGCAAACGACTGACAACAGCTTTTCGCTGCGTCCAGATGCCCCAAAACTAGCGGAAATTGCAGCAACCTTAGATATCTCCACCCTGCGCAAGCTTAGTTTTGTGGGGCGCATCGTGCCTATGGGCGGCAAAGACTGGCAACTTGAGGCCAGATTGGGCGCTACTGTCGTTCAACCCTGCGTGATTACGTTAGAATCCGTGACCACACGGATCGATGCAGATATCAACCGACGGTTTGTTCATGATTTCAGCGATCCTGATGAGCCAGAGGTGGAAATGCCTGAAGATGAAAGCACCGAACGCCTTGGGCAATGGATTGATCCGGCACAAGTAATGCTTGAGGCATTGACGCTACGAGTGCCTGATTATCCACGTAAAGATGACGTTGAACTGGGGCAGATGGTTTACACCAAACCCGGCGAAGCGCCGATGACCGACGAAGATGCACGCCCCTTTGCCGGGCTAGCAGACCTAAAGGATAAGTTGAAAAAGGACGCGCATTGACGCTGCGATGGTCTGTTGCAAAGTTCGACCCAAATACCTACTTGCATCATATCGGTTTAGCAGTATTTTGCCGCCCTTACCCCAATTAAGGTTGGACATTGCGAGGCCTTACGCCTAAAGCGACGTCACGCCCGAACGGGATGAATTTGAAACATGGTTGTGACATGGCATTTGCTTGTGTTTCTAACCCTAAATACAAAGGCACCAGTCATGGCTGTCCAGCAGAATAAAGTTTCCAAGTCGCGTCGCAACAACCGTCGCGCACATGATTCGCTTAGCGCCGAGAATCCAAATGAGTGTTCAAACTGTGGTGAGCTGAAACGCCCACACCATATTTGTGCATCTTGTGGTCACTATGCAGACAACGAAATTGTCGCTTTGACTGAAGAGATCGACTTGGAAGACGACGCGGCTTAAGCTGCGTCACATTTCAATCAAGATCATAAGAGGTTTTCGCAACAGATGACGGCCCCGACCGATCACACCTCCGCGAATTCCACGCCTGTTACTTCAGGCCGCACTCTCATATCGGTCGACGCCATGGGAGGCGATCAGGGCCCGGCAGCAGTAGTTGCCGGGTGTGCTTTGTCTGCAAAGGCAAATAGTGACATCGCTTTTATACTGCATGGTGATGAGGCATTGTTGACCCCGCTGGTCGCTAAACGCAGCGAATTGGCGAACATTTGCGAGATTCGTCACACCACCGATATTGTTACGATGGACGACAAGCCAAGTCAGGTGCTGCGCACGGGCAAGGATACGTCGATGTGGTCGGCGATCGAATCTGTGCGCACCGGTGACGCCGCTGTGGCCGTGTCCTGTGGCAACACAGGCGCGTTGATGGCGGTATCGATGATCCGCCTTAGAAAAATACCCGGTGTGAACCGACCAGCAATTGCGGTGCTTTATCCCTCATCAAACCCACAAGGGTTTAATGTGATGTTGGATGTTGGTGCCGATATTCGCGCCGATGCAGATGATTTGATGCGATATGCTTTGATGGGCATGTCTTATGCGCGTAATGGCATGGATATCGAACGACCACGTGTTGGCCTGCTCAATGTGGGCACCGAAGAGCACAAAGGCCGCTCTGAGCTAAAAGAAGCTTATGATCTGATTCGCGATCAAGCTGATGTGGCTGGGTATGACTTTATTGGCTTTGTTGAAGGCGGTGACATTTCTGGTGACCGCGCTGATGTGATTGTGACAGACGGATTTACCGGAAACGTCGCGATCAAAACAGGCGAAGGCACCGCCAACCTGATCGGCAATCGCCTGCGTGAAGCCTTCAAATATTCGCTTTTGTCAAAACTGGCATCGCTGCTATCCTATGGTTCGTTAATGCGGTTGCGCAAAAAGATTGACCCGCGCCGCGTAAATGGTGGCGTCTTTTTGGGTCTGAATGGTACAGTTGTGAAATCCCATGGCTCTGCAGATGCAACTGGCGTGTCAGCGGCAATCAAATTGGCAGCACAACTGTCGATGAATAATTTTAATGATAAGCTGGCGGCCCGCGTCGCGGCGGCCCTACCCGTTGAGGAACCAAGCGAATGAAAACACGCGCTGTCGTTATCGGTTGCGGCCATTATCTGCCCGCTCGTGTTGTTGAAAACGCTGAGTTTGAAAAAACACTGGAAACAGACGATGCTTGGATTAAATCCCGCAGTGGTATCGAGCGCCGTCATTTTGCCGCCGACGGCGAAACGACCTCCTCAATGGCCACGTCTGCCGCACAAGCAGCCCTAAAAGACGCAGGGCTCACACCAGACGATGTGGATGCTATTGTAGTGGCAACCTCAACACCGGATCTTACATTTCCCTCAGCCGCGACCATGGTACAGGCGCAACTGGGTATGACATCGGGCTTTGCTTTTGACATACAGGCTGTGTGCGCAGGGTTTGTCTATGCACTGTCCAACGCCAATGCATTGATCGTTTCAGGTCAGGCAAAACGCGTGTTGGTGATTGGCGCAGAAACCTTTAGCCGGATCATGGATTGGACAGACCGATCCACCTGTGTGTTGTTTGGCGATGGCGCGGGCGCTGTCTTGCTTGAAGCGCGCGAGGGGGAAGGCACTTCTGCGGATCAAGGTATCTTGGCAACGGACCTCAATTCTGACGGGCGTTACCGTGAATTACTCTATGTCGATGGCGGCACCAGCACAGGCACCACCGGATACCTGCGGATGCAGGGCAATCAGGTGTTCCGCCATGCCGTTGAAAAACTGGCCGCCACAGCAAACACTGCTATGGAACGTGCAGGTGTCAGCGCTGATGACGTCGATTGGATTGTTCCCCATCAGGCAAACATTCGCATCATCCAAGGAACCGCAAAAAAACTGAACCTACCAATGGAACAGGTTGTGGTCACCGTCCAAGATCACGGCAACACCTCGGCCGCCTCTATCCCTTTGGCGCTGTCAGTGGGCCGCGCGCGCGGTGACATCAAAGATGGCGATCTGGTCGTGACCGAAGCAATCGGCGGCGGATTGGCCTGGGGTGCCGTGGTTTTGCGCTGGTAAGCGCTTACAAACACGTCTTAATCTTAGGCGGAAACAGGCACCTCCAAGCCATTGATATTGACTCCTAAAATCGCAACAGCCTAAGGTGGTGAAAATCGTGGGGGATGGTATGTCTAACAAGACTTTGACGCGAATGGATCTAAGCGAAGCTGTGTTTCGTGAAGTAGGTCTGTCGCGCAACGAAAGTGCACAGCTGGTTGAAGCTGTATTGGATCACATGTCTGACGCGCTTGTGTCAGGTGAACAGGTCAAGATTTCGTCGTTTGGGACGTTCTCTGTGCGTGATAAAACAGCACGTGTCGGTCGCAATCCAAAGACAGGTGAAGAAGTGCCAATCAATCCGCGCCGCGTTCTGACATTCCGGCCTTCGCATCTAATGAAAGATCGCGTTGCAGACGGGAACAAGTCCTGATCCATGGCCAAATCGCCTGACGCTTTTCGTACCATATCTGAAGTCGCTGATTGGCTGGGCATTCAAGCCCATGTGCTGCGCTTTTGGGAAAGCAAATTCACCCAAGTCAAACCGATCAAGCGCGCAGGCGGACGGCGTTATTACCGGCCTGCTGATATGTTGTTGTTGGGTGGTATCAAACAACTGCTCCACGAGGACGGGCTGACCATCAAAGGCGTGCAAAAAATCCTGCGCGAAGAAGGTATGACGCATGTTGCCGACATGTCCGAACCGCTGGACGAGTTGACCATGTCGCAGTTTAACGAAGCAAAACCAAAGGTCACAGAAAAGCCCGCAACAGCCGTCGTTGTCCCCGAAGAAGAAAAAGGGATTGTGTTGAACTTTGAGGCTAGCAGCGCCGCTAAATCTGACAAAGATGAGGCTCAAGATGCTGATACTAAAGAAGAAGTAACAACTGAGGTGAGTGAACCTACTTCTGCGACGGATGCACCATCAGCGCCCCCAGCAGAAGAACCTGTGACGGTAGAGCCAGCCGTTGAGGGTGCAGCAGAACCAAAAACGCCCGCAATTGAACCAGACCCCGAAGCGACACCCGAGATAGTAATCGAGGTTGAGGCTCCTGTTTCGCAAGTCGAAGCTCAAGAACCTACGACACCCCCTGAGGTCGAGGTGCCGGAGAGTGTAAAGGTTGAGCCAGAGGCACAGCTTCAAGAGCCAGAGGCTGAGGCCAAAGGGACACCCCCAGAGGCTGAGCAAACAGTCACAGAAGAAGACATTGCGCCAGAAGAAGATCAACAGCAGCCCGAGGCAGAGCAACCTGCACCTGCGGCGGCCCTGCCCGCGTTTCTGCGGCGCCCCTTGGCGGATCAAGATACAGCAGCGCCAAAACCCACAATACCAGACGCGCCGGACACCCAAGACGAAGCCGTGTCTCAGGCAGCATCTGAACCAGAAACGACACCAGAGATTGAGGACGTGACAGAGGTTGAAGAGCAGCCGGAACCCCCTGCCCCAAAGCCACGTATTGTTGACCTGCCCGCCTTCACCGCAGAAGCCGATTTCCCCGCTGCCCCTGCGGCCTTGAGTGCCGCATTTCGCGCACGCAAAATCAAGCCGGGTCAGACGGATCAAGCGCGCACTCTCCTCAAGCAGTTGACCGCGTTGCGTGATTCGATGTCTGCGCGTCGCCGTGGTGCCACCCCACCGCCTGCCAAAGACTGAAACAGCCATGCAAGAACGGGCAATTCCCTCTTGCACGCTGGGCAAGATCGGTTATGTACCGCCCCTGAAGCGTTTCGGGAAAATGATGAACCGCGAATACCCTGCTGCGTTTCGCGCTATTGGGACATTCACGGTACATAATTTTTCTGAAATTTCCCGTAACGCATTTGTCGGGCTATGGCGCAGTCTGGTAGCGCGTCCGTCTGGGGGACGGAAGGTCGCAGGTTCGAGTCCTGCTAGCCCGACCAAACAACATTACGCCCGCGCCCTTGGGATGCGGGCGTTTGTCATTGAAAAAGGCCTCACCGCATGAACACCCCCGCGCACGGCGTTATCCCCAATCAGCATATCACGTCGATGATTGTGCAAGGTGCGATAAACGCGACGCCGATGATCATCCCCGAACAAATCCAACCCGCCAGCCTTGATCTTCGTCTCGGCAATGTGGCGTACCGCGTGCGTGCGTCCTTCCTAGCTGGAAAAGGCGCAAAGGTTGCCGACCGTTTGGCAGAGTTCGAAATGCACCGCGTGGATTTGACAGGTGGTGCCGTGCTGGAAAAGGGCTGTGTCTATGTCGTGCCCTTGATGGAAAGCCTTGCGTTGCCAGACGACCTGTCAGCCGTAGCAAATGCCAAATCCTCAACCGGGCGTTTGGACCTGCTGACCCGCACCATCACCGATGGTGGCACAGAATTTGACCGCGTGGCCCCCGGTTATCACGGTCCGCTTTATGCAGAGATTTGCCCACGATCGTTTTCAGTCCTTGTCCGGCCTGGGATGCGCCTTAATCAAATCCGTTTTGGTCGTGGCGATGCGATGCTAACTGACGATGCATTGCGTACCCTACACGCTGATACGCCACTGGTGGACGGCGATGCGGTCATCGACGAGGGCTTAGGCTTTTCCGTCGATCTGAAACTGCCAGACACCACACTGGTTGGCTATCGTGCAAAACCACATACAGGCGTCATCGACCTTGATAACATTGGACATTATGATCCTTCGGAGTATTGGGAGGAAGTCCATTCCAGCAATGGTCAGATCATCCTTGATCCCGGTGCCTTTTATATTTTGGTTAGCCGCGAGGCCGTGACAATCCCCCCGCAATATGCAGCTGAAATGGCCCCTTACCTTGCGATGGTGGGTGAATTTCGTGTGCATTATGCAGGATTTTTTGATCCCGGTTTTGGGTACGCGGATGCAGGTGGTGCGGGATCACGCGGCGTTCTTGAGGTGCGCTGCCATGAGGCACCTTTTGTCCTAGAGCATGGGCAAGTGGTTGGGCGTTTGGTGTATGAGCGTATGACAGAAATACCCACGCAGTTATACGGCGTAGGTATTGCGTCTAATTATCAGGGCCAAGGTTTGAAGCTCAGCAAGCATTTCAAATCAGCGACAGCTTAAAACTTCGACATCCGTCGTACGGCTTTCATCGACTGTTTGGCATTGCCTGTATCCAAACGGCGCTGTTGGCGGGCCTGACGGCGCGCTTGGCGTTCTTCACGGGTCATTTGCGGCTGCTGCACAGGGTTACCGTAATCATCAATCTCGCCCTGCGGCTGCTGCTGACGGCGTTTCCCAATCTTGCCTGCCTGATCAATGCCCGCACTGACGCCGCGCCTGACCAATTGGTTCATCACTTGACGGATGATCATATTGATAATCTGGTTCATATCCTGATCCTTTATGCCTCAGTGTGTAATATAGGGTGGAATACGGCGATTTTCAGGCGTTTGCGCAATTAATCTTCAAAAAGTTCGCTTTGGCCTTCGGTGCTTTCTTCTTCTACGTCGCCCTCACCCATGATCGGCAACGTGCCGGGCGGTGGTCGATTTTCCAGTAATCCTGCAGAGCGGAGTTCCTTGAGGCCCGGCAGATCGCGGGCATTTTCAAGGCCAAAGTGATCTAGAAACCCTTGTGTCACAACAAAGGTCACAGGCCGACCGGGTGTCATTTTGCGACGACCAAAGCGGATCCATTCCAGTTCCAGAAGCTGATCCACCGTTCCACGCGATACAGACACGCCACGAATTTCCTCGATCTCGGCGCGTGTCACCGGCTGATGATAGGCAATAATCGCAAGTGTCTCGATCGCAGCACGGCTTAGTTTGCGCACCTCAACCGTTTCTTTTTGCATAAGAAACCCCAGATCAGCAGCCGTGCGCATCGCATAGCCATCGCCAACCTTAATCACCTGTACACCGCGGCCATCATAGCGTTTGCGTAAGTAAACCATCGCCTCACCCGCATCACAGCCATGCGGCATGCGTGCTTCTAGTTCTTTGAGCGTGATAGGTTCCGCAGTGGCAAACAGTACGGCTTCCAACATCCTTTCCTGTTCCGCCATTGGGGGCGCTTCAAACAGGCTTTCTTCTTTTTCTTCAATACCTTCAGGCACGCATCTAATCCTTTTTGCGCAACTGGATCGGGGCAAACATCGCGCTTTGCCTGATTTCCAGATGGCCTTCTTTTACCAACTCCAAAGACGCCGCAAAGGTCGCAGCCGTAGCAGAACGCCGCCGCACTGGGTCAACTTCCCAACCCTCTGGCAGAAAGCTCATCAAATCGCCCCAGTCGCCTGCATAACCAATCAATCCGCGCATCCGCTCCAGCGCTTGTTCCATGGTGAACACCGACTCACGGTCCATGATAAAGGGTCGGAAATCATCGCGGGTGCGAATACGCGCATAGCCCTGCATCAGGTCGAGCAATGTCGCGGTGTAAGTCACCTTGCGGGTACGTTCCACTTCATGGGTTTGACCGCGCGCAAAGAAATCACGCCCCAATTGATCACGTGCCATAAGGCGTGCCGCTACATCGCGCATCGCTTGGAGCCGTTCCAGTTGAAAGGCCAAGTGCGCAGCAAGTTCTTCGCCTGAGGGACCTTCCTCAGTTGGGTCTGGGGGCAACAGCAGCCGCGATTTCAGAAACGCCAGCCACGCCGCCATCACCAGATAATCTGCGGCCAACTCAAGCCGCAGCGCCTTGGCCTTTTCTACAAAGCTTAGGTATTGCCGGGCCAATTGCAGAACTGAAATTTTACGTAGATCAACCTTTTGGGTCCGACTTAGCGTCAAAAGCAGGTCAAGCGGCCCTTCAAAGCCATCGACATCGATGATCAACGCCTCTGCTGCGACCCGTTCAGCGACGGATACGGCATCTTCTTCAAACAATCTGGTTTCAGCCATGTCCCGCCCCGCCCAAAAGCGCCTCAAGCTGGGCGTCGAGGGCGGAAATGTCAACATCATCGGGTGTTTTACGCATATCAAGCGCACGCAAAGCGCGGGTCTGGGCGGCTGTGGTCATTTCACCAGCCGCATCAGCCACGCAGCGACGGTCAGCTAGGGGCGCATTGCAGTACAAAACCACATCACAGCCTGCCGCAATTGCACCCGCAGCATTTTCGGCAGGGGTGCCGCAGAGCGCTTTCATGGAAATGTCATCCGTCATGATCAAGTTATCAAAACCGATGTCGTCACGGATCAACTGCATCATCTTAGCTGAAAGCGTTGCAGGTATCGGATCAATTGCATCATAGACCAGATGCGCAGTCATCCCCATTGGCAGGTCGTGCAACGCCTTAAAAGGCGCGAAATCAACGCAGTCTAAATCGTCGCGTTCTGCATCAACGCGCGGTAGATCAAAGTGGCTATCCATTGTCGCGCGCCCGTGTCCCGGCATGTGTTTCACAACAGGCAAAACACCACCCGCTAACATGCCATTCGCCGCCGCACGGCCCATAGCAGCCACACGCACAGGGTCACTTCCATAACATCTGTTACGCAAAAATTCATGTGTAGCCGGGCCCGCAACATCAACCATCGGCGCGCAATTGCTATCGATACCAACGCTGCGCAGTTCATGCGCGATAATCCGGTATTTCAGATACATCGCCTCTTCAGCCTGCATGCCCGCAATCGCCACAAAATCAAGCGGTGGCAGCCATTCACGCCAATGTGGCGCACGCAGCCGTTGAACACGACCGCCTTCTTGATCAATGGTGATCACCGCCTCATGACCGACAGCCTCGCGCATCTCATCACATAGCGCGCGCACTTGGTCAGGCGTATCGATATTACGTGCAAACAGGATAAAGCCAAATGGATTGGCATCGCGAAAGAACGCCTTTTCATCTACGCTCAAGCGGTGACCTGTCGCGTCAAGGATGGTCGCGCCATATGTGCGCATTAGCGTGTTACAACCGGAATACAGTCGGCGTTTTCAGCGACAAGAGCAGAACAGAACCTGCGGGCATCGGCAATATCATCAAAACCCATGGCCCGAAGGCGATAGAATACACGCCCGCCGCTGGTTGCCTTTTGCACAATCCGTTGTTTGCCATCAAGGAACGCACTAAAGCGGCCCTGTAGCTGATCCCATTGCTCGCGCGCCACTTCTGGGCTGTCAAAGGCCCCAAGCTGTGCCAGACGGGTGCCAACAGGCAAAGACGTTGCATCGACTTCACCACCGCCAGCAGGGGTGTTCAACGACGCCTGAACAACAACAGCGCGCGTTGCGGGGCGTTTTTTGGGGCGCAACGATTGGCGCACACCAGGTGCATCAATCGCAGCTGTAACGCGAGGCTGAGCGGCTTGGACCGCGGCGTTTATATCTGCCGTAATCGTCGTAATAACCTGTTCAGGTTCCGCGTTCAGATCAGCAAGAGGCGCAACACCAGCGGTCAGTTGCGCAACCAAATCGTCCACGTTCCCAGATTCGAGCGCTGCTGCAATATCTGTTGCGCGTACCTCAGGCAGGTTTTCCGGCAGCGCATCCTGTGGCGCAGGTGCAACCATTGCGGTTGGAATGACTTGATCTTCATCAGCTAAATCGACCGCTTGTGGGGCCAAACGCAACTGATCTGCAGGACGCCCAGCAGTGCCTTCGGCTGCGACGACGTTCACAGACAACCCTTGATGCTGTGCCAATTCGCCGCCCGGATCCTCGGGTCGCACCCGCATTTCACCTTGCGCCGCACGCACCACAGGGATTCCACTGACGTCACGCACCAGTAATTTATAGCCCCAAACGCCAACCCCCACGACCAATGCTAGCGAAACCGCAGCGCCTGCCAGATTTGTCATGGTTGTCAGATGGTTGGCGCGTGGCGCAACACTATATGATGCACCAGAATCGGGCTGGTAGCCGCCCGCCATAGGGGAGGTTGAAAAGTCTGCCATTGCTGCCTCACTGCCCACAACGGTACTTTGCCATGCGGGTCATTCTTTGGTTTGCCTGTAACGGCGCGCGTGCGTGTTATCGCATCTCTTGCGCCGGTATTACACCCAGAATACCAAGACCGGCTGCAATTACAATCGCCGTGGCGCGTGCAAGCGCAATTTTTGCCTGAGAGGTCGCGTGGTCATCTTCTTGGATAAAGCGCAACGAGGTCACATCGTTGCCCCGGTTCCACAGCCCGTGCAGTTCCCCCGCAAGTTCATAAAGATAAAACGCAATACGGTGCGGTTCATTGGTGCGCGCTGCGGTTTCGACCAGACGCGGCCATTCTGCAAGCTTTTGCAACACTTGCAGTTCCGCGTCGTGATCCAATTTGCTCAGGTCCGCGCCCTGCAATGTGGCATCGTCCACCACTATCCCTGCATCGGTGGCTTTGCGCAGCACCGATGCCACGCGGGCATGGGCGTATTGGACATAGAACACAGGGTTTTCACGGCTTTGTTCCAGCACCTTATCAAAATCAAAATCCAACATCGCGTCGTTCTTGCGCGTCAGCATCACAAAGCGCGTCACATCTGCGCCGACCTGATCCACCACATCGCGCAGGGTCACAAACGTCCCTGCCCGTTTGGACATCTTGAACGGCTCGCCGTTTTTATACAACTTTACCAGTTGCGTCAGCTTGATATCCAGCGGCACCTTGCCATCTGACAACGCGCTGACTGCGGCTTTCATGCGTTTGACATAGCCACCGTGATCCGCACCAAAGACATTGATCAATGCATCATAGCCGCGCTCAACCTTGTCATTGTGATAGGCGATGTCAGGTGCGAAATAGGTCCAGCTGCCGTCAGACTTTTTAATCGGGCGGTCCACATCGTCCCCAAAATCTGTCGACTTGAACAACGTCTGCTCGCGCGCTTCCCAGCCTTCGGGCAGTTTGCCCTTTGGCGGCTCAAGCGTGCCGACATAGATCAAGCCCTTGTCGTCGAGTTTTTGCAGGCAGGCTTCAATCTTGCCGGTGTCATAGAGGGACTTTTCGCTAAAGAACCGATCCATCTTGACGCCCAATTGCGCAAGATCAGCGCGGATCAAGTCCATCATTTCATCCGTAGCAAAGTTACGGATCGGGATCAGCCAAACGTCTT